>CAYXHH010000010.1:0-8025 GCA_964464725.1 uncultured Methylotenera sp.
ATTAGCATGAATTTGGTCTGCTTTTAAAGCGTTATCTGACAACACTTCTGAAAACACATCGTTAATGAGTGGCGTATTGGTTTCTTGGGCAAGCGTTTCATACAGCTCATGGTCTTGCAAACTGCCCATCGCCGCACGAAAGGCACTTATCTCAGGAATTGCCACTAACACTGTAGGCACATTCTCGGCTTTAGCATGCGCTAGAATTGCTTTTAAATTCGCAATGGTTTTGGTTTGCGGCACATTGTGTAAAAAGTCATTTCCGCCCAACTCCACAATAAGTAATTTGGGTTGATGTTGCTTTAACAAGCCAGGTAAACGCGCTAAACCACCCTCACTGGTATCGCCTGGCACACCTTCGTTAAGCATTTGCCAACCGGTCGCCTTTGCGAGCAAACTTGGGTAATCTTCACCTTTATTTGCCCCCGTGCCGTAGCTTAAGCTATCACCTAGAATCAACACAGTTGCACCCTGCGGAATCGCCGCGTATTTTTCTGCCGTTTTGCTACATGCAACTAGGGTAAAAATCAGTAGTAGATACAGCAGTTTTTTCATTGATTTCACCTTATAACATTAATACAAACTGCCATCATTTACCCCCAACATCAAAACCGCACCTCTAAAACCCTTATGGATACTGACTTTCAGGGCATACGATTGATGCTCGGCATTATTTAGACACAAAAAAGCCAAGCATTTGCTTGGCTTTTTGACTGCATATTTCAACTATACTGAGAACGATGAACCGCACCCGCAGGTGCTTTGTGCATTTGGGTTACGAATGACAAATTGTGAGCCTTGCAAACTATCGGTGTAATCAATTTCTGCCCCCATTAGGTATTGCAAACTCATGGGGTCGATAAGCAAAGTCACTGTGTCTTTCATGACTTGTGTGTCATCTTCGTTCACTTCTTCTTCAAACGTAAAGCCGTATTGAAAGCCTGAACATCCACCACCGCTTACAAAGACGCGTAGTTTAAGGTCTGGTGAGCCTTCTTCTTCTATCAATTCTTTCACTTTTTTAGCCGCATTATCCGTAAACACCAATGGGCTTGGCATTTGTATGTCTGGAATGCTGGTTTCTTTTACATCCGCTACTGTATTCATAATTTGCTCCTTCAGCCTTATGATTGCTTAACTATCATTTGGGGACAAAATTTAATTTTTCAAGCTCAGGTATTAGCAGTTTAGCGCTTATACCGACTCTTCTGGCATTTCATCACCAATATAAACTAACTTACCTTCTATGACGGCACCTGTGTGCATTTCTAAAGATTTGTAATATAAATCTCCAGTAATGCGTGCTTTTGTTTGTAATTCTACAAAATGGCTAGATTTCACCGTACCGCTAACTTTACCATTTAATACTAATTTAGCTGCAGTAACTGCGCCTTCTATACGCCCATGCTCACTAATAATTAAGGTGCTAGGCGAGCCAGTTTGTTCTGACACATTGCCGCGAATTGCACCATCCACACGTAAGCCACCTGCAAAATGCAAATCACCTTCAATACGCGTGTCGGCCCCCACTAGTGTGTCGATACGGTTATCGATTTTGTTCGCTTTTTTAAAAAACATTTAAATCCCTTAATTGATGTTCTCTTAACTGCAAAATGGCAAAGTCGTTACTTCGCTCTTCTGCTCACCATGTTTTTATAAAAGAATAACTCTTCTTTAACTTTAATATTATCATCTTGAACGCTTGCAAGCTCTTTGGCAAGCGTATTGTTGGTGGCTAGCTCGACTTGTAACTCACGTTGCGCGCCGACTAATTTCTCTTCTAACTCTTTATTTTCTTGTGTCACTAACTTAAGTTGTTCACGCACATCTAGCTCTTCCCGCAACAACCAATAAGCTAAGCCGAACCCAAAAACCACAAACATTGCGGCTAAAAAAGCCTGAAAATACCAAGGTCTTTGCGAACGCACAGCTACTCTTCTAGCAGTTAAGCCAAAATGGTTACGGACTCTGCGATCAACTGGTCTCATATATTACTTTCGTTTATGGCAGCAATGGCACCACGTTCAAGCCAGTACTTTCTTCAAAACCAAACATAATATTCATATTTTGTACCGCTTGTCCCGCTGCACCTTTGACTAGGTTATCCTGTACCACCAATATCGTCAAATATCCTGTATCTGCTTGCTTATGCAACGCTATTCGTAATTGATTAGAGCCCCGTACTGAACGTGTCTCTGGCAAAACGCCTGTTGGCAATACGTCCACAAATTGCTCATGTGCGTAACGCTTTTCAAATAATGCTTGTAAATCAAGACCTTCCGCTTTCGCCGAAAGTTTCACATAAATCGTAGAAAGCATGCCTCTAATCATCGGGATTAAATGTGGAACAAAAATAAAATCGACGTTTTTACCTGCTAACTGAGTAATTTGCGCGTGAATTTCTGGGTGATGTCGATGCCCAGTCACACCGTAGGCTTTCATATTATCTGAAGCTTCGGCAAATAAAGTTGCAACTTCTGCTTTTCTTCCCGCCCCAGAAACACCCGATTTACTATCTGCTACAATCGGCGCAGAAAAATCGACTAAACCTTGCTCTAATAATGGCGCCAAGCCTAGTAATACCGTCGTTGGATAGCAACCTGGATTACCGATCACCTTGGCCGATTTAATCTTATCCCGATACAATTCTGGAATACCGTACACCGCGTCCTTTAAAATATCAGCGCAGGCATGCGGCAATTTGTACCACTTCTCAAAAACACTCGTGTCTTGCAGTCTAAAATCGGCGGCCAGATCGATTACCTTAACGCCCGCTGCTACTAAATCTGGTGCTTGTGCCATCGCGACACCATGTGGCGTTGCAAAAAACACAACATCACATTGCGTCAAATTTGTGTTTGCAGGGTCACTAAAAGTTAAATCAACAAAACCCCGCAAGCTAGGAAACATGTCGGCTACAGGCAAACCAGCCTCACCACGTGAGGTAATCACAGTCAGCTCAGCATTGGGATGCACAGACAAAAGCCTCAGCAACTCGACGCCTGTATAGCCTGTTCCACCCACAATACCGATTTTAATTTTGTTTGCCATTATTTAATTACCAAAACTTAGCTAAATTTAATGTTAAGTAAACGCTTATTCTAACCTACAAATGAAAAAGGTCGCAAAAGCGACCTTTTAAACATCTGACGCCAAATATTAGCGTTTAGAGAATTGTTTACGACGACGTGCTTTGCGTAAACCCATTTTTTTACGTTCAACTTCACGTGCATCACGTGTGACGAAACCAGCTTGAGATAAGGCGCTTTTTAGTGTCGCATCATAGTCGATTAGTGCACGTGTAATGCCGTGACGCACTGCACCTGCTTGACCAGACTCACCACCACCAACCACATTAACCATGATATCAAAGCTAGCTGTATTTTCTGTAAGCTCTAATGGTTGACGTAAAATCATACGTGAAGTTACACGAGAGAAATATTCGTCAACAGGTTTATCATTCACAATGATATTACCTTTACCTGTTTTTAAAAACACGCGCGCTACTGAACTTTTGCGGCGGCCTGTACCATAATTATATTTACCAATCATCTTTTGATTTACCTTAATTGTCTTTTTGCTTAGATAGTCAATGCTTTTGGTTGTTGCGCAGCATGCTCATGCTTGTCGCCAGCATACACTTTCATCTTTTTGATCATTGCATAGCCGAGAGGGCCTTTTGGAAGCATGCCTTTAACTGCTTTTTCTAATGCACGACCTGGAAACTTATCTTGCATTTTTGAAAATGTCGTTGTGCTGATACCACCTGGATAGCCAGAGTGACTATGATATTCTTTATTATCTGCTTTCGCGCCAGTCACTTTTAACTTGTCGGCGTTAATGACTACAATATAATCACCAGTATCCACGTGAGGTGTATAAATCGCTTTATGTTTACCACGTAAACGGTGCGCAACAGCGCTAGCCAAACGACCAAGCACTAAATCAGTTGCGTCAATTACAAACCAATCACGCTTTACTTCATGTGTTTTTGCAGAAAAAGTCTTCATATCAAACTACCAACGTCCAGTTAAAATCATGCTGAATAAAATCAAGAGGGCGGATTATATGCTTTTGCTTAAATGCTTGTCAATTATAAAGTACGAATTAATTAAGATTTTTTGATTAATTGTCGATATCTTTAAGTTGGCATGGCGCTTGCATAATCTCAGTTAAGTTGATTTTTAATTAAAATTATAAAAAAGTTGGATATACTATCGTGAGGTACTTAGAAATGAATACAAATTATACCATCAAGCAAGCAGTTACTTCTGCTTTAACTATATTAGCACTCAGTGCTCAAACACAAGCATTCGCGCTGGGTTTAGGCAATATTGATGTTAAATCTCATCTAGGCGAACCGCTACGTGCAAGTATTAAAGTACAAGGTGCGAGTGAGATTAAAGACGCATCTTGCTTTAGAGTTTTAAATGACTTTAGCGCGGAAAACCAGCTCGCTCATGCGAACTTTAAATTATCAAATATCGACAATGATGTCGCAATTTTGACAGTTACAACCGATCAAGTGATTAATGAACCTATCGTTAATTTATCTGTAATCGCTGATTGCAATGCCAATATGCAACGTGATTATGTGTTACTTTTAGATCCTCCTTTAGCGACTGAACAAGCGAGCGTTGAAGAGGTTGCGCCTGCTGCTATTGAAGAACCTGTAATTACAAAAAAGAAAAGTAAAAAAAATAAACAAGCAGAAGAAACGCCTCGTTACTCTCAAACAATTATTGTTGGCGAAAGCACCTCAGAACAAGCGCCAGTAAAAAAGGCTAAAAAAAACAAGGCTAGCAAAAAAGCGAAACCAGAAAAAGAAATTGTACTCACCGCTGGCTACAATTTAGATAAGTCAAATCAAAACGCCAACCCAAATAATGATGTTGCAAAAACTTCTGGTCCGCGTTTAAGTATTTCTGGTGGCGATGTTTCTAATTTAAATTCGACTAGCGCTAAACTGATGCTAGATAAGGAACTGCACTTTACCCCAGAAACTGCAGCGAGAGCGCTCTCCCCTGAGGCTGATTTTGATATTCAAGACGAAGCAACAGTCATGACACATCGCCTAGCGCATTTAGAGAAACAACTTAGTGCGCTATCAGTATCCAATAGCACATTAAAAACAGAAAATGAACGTAATAAACAACTTCTGGCAGAAGCAAATGCTTGGAATAAAAAATTTGATTGGATAGGCTATATATTGGGTGGTGCATTAGTGCTAGGAAGCTTAACTATCGCTGATAAATGGCGCCGCCGCCGTTTAGATGAGCAGTTAGAAATTGCCAAAATGGAATGGGAAAAAAATGCGGCTAGTTCATACAATCATACCAATGAGGATGCGGCTATACCATTAATGGGTGTCGATATAGATGAAAGCAACGAAAACTTTTTTGAATCTGACACAAAACAAGTACCAACTCTTGAAGCCCCAATTGAAGCAATTACAGAAGATAAAGTTGAACACAATGAAGATAATATTTTTAATGAAAACGTAGCTTCGTTTAAAGATGAAACACCGATTGCTGTAGAAGAGCTGAATGCTGAACATAATGTGTTAGATCATGCTGATGTATTTTTATCACATGGTCGCGTCAGTTTGGCGATTCAACTACTTCAAAATCATTTGCTAGATTTTCCTAAACAATCTGTCACGATTTGGATGTTCTTACTCGATTTAATCGCCAAAGAAAATTTACCAGCGCTTTACGAACAAACTGCGCTGGAATGCAAAGAGTACTTTAATATTAAAATCGCTGACTACACCCAGTTAGATGATGACACAGGTGAAAGTTTGGAATCTTTCCCACGTATTACTGCTGGATTACAACAAGTTTGGGGCACGCCTGCAGCACTCGCTTATTTAGATGACTTAATTTATAACAGTCGCTTAGAAGTCCGCGTTGGCTTCCATAAAAATGTAATCGAAGAACTATTAATGCTTAAGAGCGTTGCACAAGAAGAGTTAAAAACTGCGCAAGTGATTCATTTAGACGAAAAGAAAATTGAAATGTTAGAGCTTAAAGAAGCGCAACTTGCTGCTAAGAAAGAAGAGAAATTAAAGAAAATGGAAGAGCTCGCATTAGAGGATGCTCAAAAGAAATTAGCAGATAAAGATGAAACACCTTTTGAGCGATTTGAGTTTAATTTAGTGGAATATAATTAATTCAGATTTAACTTGCTAAATATTGGGCTAGTAAACCAACAAAAATTACCAGTCCAATCCAGTTGTTCAATAAAAACGCCTTAAAGCAATCAGCTTTAAGGCGTTTTTTAATGAGTTCATATTGGCCTAGCGCTAGGCCCGTAGCCGTGCCTAAGGCAAGGAAATAATACTTTCCATAGCCCATAAATCCACCCACATAAATAAATATGCCCATCATAACGGCATAACATGTCATGACAGCTATCACATCATATTTACCAAAGAAAATCGCAGATGACTTGATACCAATTTTTACATCATCATCGCGATCTACCATGGCATACTCAGTATCATAAGCAATGGCCCAACACACATTTGCTGCTAATAATATCCAAGCAAGTGGCGGAATATAATCATTCACAGCACTAAAAGCCATGGGAATACCAAACCCGAACGCCACCCCTAAATAAGCTTGAGGAATCGCTAAAAATCGCTTGGTAAGTGGGTAAGTCACCGCTAAAAATAAAGCTGCAAATGATAATAAAATGGTTGTTTTATTAAACTGTAACACCAAGCAAAATGCCAACAAGGCCAAGAAAATCGCTAGCCCATAAGCTTCTTTAACACTCACTTCACCTGTGGCGAGTGGGCGATTTTTAGTACGTTCCACCAAGCCATCATACTTACGGTCTGCGATATCATTCATCACACAACCTGCACTACGCATGAGCACAGTGCCTGTGATAAAAATAAGCAGTACAATCCAATCTGGTTTTCCACGCGAGGCTATCCACAACGCCCATAAGGTAGGCCAAAGTAATAGCAAAATACCAATCGGTTTATCCAGCCGCATTAAGCGCTCGTAGGCATCTAGCTTTTTAGTTAAGGTTTGTAGGTTCATCAAAAAAATTCAGTCATTTTTATCGTTAAGTATTTCGTTTAGGAACACTTCGGTGACTAAAATTCTATCGCAATTTAAAGTGAAAATGGAACGACGTGCCCATAATGCATTGGGGCTTTTTTTTAGATGCTCTGCGACCCGCATAGATATTGGGTGGTGGCGCGGTAGTTTTTTATACGCTAAAGGTGTGCGCTTCACTTTTGGGTTTGCAAACAAAGTTGCACCAAGCGGTTTATTGCCCAACTTACCTAAACCACGCCAAGTGCCGCGTAAACTCGAACGTGGCAACACGCTATGCGCAAATACTACGGGTTGGTTGTTGCCCATCAAAAGCACCTCACGTATCAAGGCTGTTTTATGGTTAGGCTGATTAAGCAAAGCAGCTTCATCTTGAATAGGCTTGGCATACTTTACATTCACTGGCTTTACCGCAAAGTGCTTAAAACGCTGCTGTAAGCGCGCTGTAAGTGAGCCTTGGTGTATCAGCCAGCTGTGAAATACTTTGGCATTGATGGGTTTTTTAAGCCAGCGTTGGCGAAACTGAGAACGATTTTTTAGAATTTTCACGAAAATGATTATCGCATAAATCGTTCATGATGATTTATACCTTCACTAACTCACCCGCATGACTCATCCATCGTTCCAAGTGTGCTTCCACCGCCTGAGGATATTCTTTTATCAGCTTATCTGCCATTTTCTTTGCAGCATCTAGTAGGTCCCCATCGCGTTCTAAATCAGCAATTTTTAACATAGGCACGCCACTTTGGCGGGTGCCTAAAAATTCTCCTGGGCCGCGTAATTTAAGATCCGCTTGGGCAATGGCAAAGCCATCGGTGTTTTCATAAATCACCTTGAGTCGCGCGCGTGCCATCTCACTTAACTTGTTTTGATACAGCAAAATGCAGGTACTTTTAGCCGCGCCACGCCCCACTCTGCCTCTTAACTGATGTAACTGGCTTAAACCTGCACGTTC
>CAYXHH010000010.1:8125-9524 GCA_964464725.1 uncultured Methylotenera sp.
CAAGCCTCACGCACGCGCTGCAAAATTTCATCACGGCGTTCATCACTCACTAATTTTGTCACTATCGGCGTACGACCTGGGGGCAGTTCATCTATCACCGAGACATCTAAATCAGCAAAATAGCTCATGGAAAGTGTACGCGGAATGGGCGTTGCAGACATCATGAGTTGATGTGGCTCAGGCTCGCCCTTTTTGCGCAAAGCTAAACGTTGTTGCACGCCAAAGCGATGTTGCTCGTCAATAATCGCAAGGCCAAGTTTATGAAAGCTCACTGCATCTTGAAATAATGCATGCGTGCCGACGGCAAGCTGGGCGTGACCACTGGCAATATCTACTAACGCAGCCTCACGCTCTTTTTTGTTTTGACTGCCCGTGAGCCATGCAATATTAAGGTTTAATGGCTTTAACCACATTTCAAACTTTTTAAAATGTTGTTCTGCCAAAATTTCGGTTGGCGCCATTAACGCCACTTGCCAACCATGCTCTATCGCCTGCAAGGCCGCCAAACATGCCACGATGGTTTTTCCACTGCCGACATCACCTTGCAACAAGCGCTGCATGGGGTGTGGTTGGGTTAAATCTTGCGCGATTTCTGCCACCACTTTTTGCTGAGATTTAGTCAAATGAAACGTTAAGTTTTTTAATAATTTCGGCACTAATATTTGTGAACTGGCAATGGCAGGTGCATCTAAACTGCGGCGTTTGATATAGTGTTTACGCATACTGAGCTGTTGCGCAAGTAGCTCATCAAATGCCAGCCGTCGCCACGCTGGTGTAGTACGGTTTTCTAAATCGCTTAAACTCGCCTCTGGCGAAGGGTGATGCAAGTTTTGTATGCTGTCCGCAAAGCTAGGTAAGCCTAAACTTTTATATACCCCAGCAGGTAAGGTTTCGTGCATCGCATTTTGGTTTAAGGCAATTTGAATTGCCTTGCGTATATTGGGCTGAGTTAAGCCAGCAGTCGTTGAATAAATTGGTGTGAGCGTTTCTGCGACTGTCGTATTTTGGCCGACCTGTTTACATTGCGGATGCACCATCTCGTAGCCAAAAAATCCGTGGCGTACCTCACCATAAGCCCTAATTTTTTTCCCGACTGCTAGAGCGGCGATTTGACTAGGGTAAAAGTGTAGAAATCGCAAGGTAATTTGACCACTGGCATCTTCTAAGCGTGCAATTAGCGCTTTGCGCGGTTTATAGGTAACTTCGGCATGTACGATTTCACCTTCCACTTGGGCAGGTTCAGCCATGCGTAAATCTCGAATTAAAGTAATATGCGTTTCGTCGATATAACGTATTGGAAGATGAAGGAGCAAGCCTTGAATATTGTCTATACCAAGCTTGTTAAGATTGGTAATGAGGGGTTTGTTAAATGCTTTTATTTGACTAAGTTTGTTCAAGA
>CAYXHH010000010.1:9624-25908 GCA_964464725.1 uncultured Methylotenera sp.
CTTAATTAGATTTTTTCCTCAGCATGCAAGCCTTTGACACGGTTAATCCTAACGACATCGGGTATTTTACGCAAATTTCTCATCAGTTCAGCCAAATGGACACGGTCGCGCACCTGCACGGTAAAATTAACATTGGCATATTGGCTGCCATCTGCTTCTTCTACGCTTACATTATCGATATTTGCACCGACATCTGAAATACCAGATGCAATTTTTGCCAGCATTCCACGTTCGTTTGCGACCACCATATGCACGTTGACTTTGAACAATTTTTTATTGTTAGAACCCCACTCTACATCCAACCATTTATCTGGGTCTAACTTAAATTTGCGTGTAGTTGGGCAATCATGCGTATGAATCACTAAACCTTTATCTTTATTGATAAACCCTAAAATCGGGTCACCTGGAATAGGTCTGCAGCATTGCGCAAATTGCACTGCCATGCCCTCGCTACCGCTAATCGTAATGCTATCGAGTTTTTTCGGTACCTTTAATTTTGCATCTTCCTGCACATGTAAATCTGTATGCAATTCTGGATGACCTGCCGTTAACTGGTGTGCCACCATCAAACTCACGCGTTTACCTAAACCAATATCAGACAAAATCGCTTGTTTATCTTTCACACCATAATCACGAATGACTTTTTTCCATTCCTTCTCACCAATCGTGTGTGGTTCTACATGTAGCGCGCGTAATGCTAAATTGAGCATACGTTCACCTAAATGCGCAGACTCTGTAATTTGTATCGATTTTAAGTAATGTCTAATGTGTGAGCGCGCTTTGCCTGTCACAACATAATTAAGCCAAGCAGGGTTTGGTTTTGCCAAAGCGGCTGTGATAATTTCTACATTATCACCATTATGTAATTCAGTACGTAGTGGAGCGAGTTCGTTATTAATTTTTACTGCTACGCAACAATTACCGACATCGGAGTGCACGGCATAGGCGAAATCGACTGCAGTTGAACCTTTGGGAAGGGCTAATATATTGCCTTTAGGTGTAAATACATACACTTCGTCAGGAAACAAATCCACTTTAAAATTTTCTAAAAATTCGTAAGAGTCATCGCTTTCTGTCTGAATTTCTAGCAAGCGTTGCAACCACTGATGAGTTTGTTGCTGTAAAGCGGTGAGACTTGCGTCTGATGTTTTGTAACGCCAGTGCGCGGCAACACCCGCATTGGCGATTTTATGCATATCTTCACTACGAATTTGCACCTCTATTGGTGTGCCAAAAGGTCCAAATAAAGTGGTATGTAATGATTGGTAGCCGTTTGCCTTAGGAATCGCTATTAAGTCCTTAAATCGACCAGGAATTGGCTTATACAAAGCATGCAAAGTACCTAATGCCAAATAGCAGCTAGCAGTATCTTTCACCAATACTCTAAACCCATAGATATCTTGGATTTGCGCAAGCGTAGTGTGTTTGCTGGTCATCTTGCGATATACACTATATAGATGTTTCTCACGACCTTTTACATCGGCTACTATATGCGCATCTTCTAGCCTTTGTTTAATCGCATCTAATATTTTACTAATTACCTCTTTACGGTTACCGCGCGCAACTTTAATTGCTTTTGAAATCACGCGATAACGCATGGGATATAAATATTTAAAACTTAAATCTTCTAACTCTTGATAGATCTGATTAAGACCTAAGCGATTAGCAATTGGCGCATAGATATCCAAAGTTTCACGTGCGATGCGCTTTTGCTTTTGTGAGTTCATTGCTTCCAGCGTTTGCATATTGTGTAGTCTATCGGCAAGTTTTACCAAAATCACCCGCACATCCTGGCTCATCGCCAAAAGCATTTTGCGGAAATTTTCAGCTTGGGCCGCAAGTGCGCTTTGAAACTCAATTTTGTCGAGCTTAGTCACTCCCTCAACCAAATCAGCGACTTGCTTGCCAAATTTTTGGTTAATCACTGCAATTTCAACGCCCGTATCTTCAACGACATCATGCAACAACGCAGCCATTAGGGTGGGCATATCTAAATGTAGCTTAGCTAAAATGCAGGCGACAGCAACAGGATGTGATATATAAGGTTCGCCAGATCTGCGCGTTTGACCTTGATGCGCAATTTCAGCATAGCGGTAGGCTTCCCATATTTTTTCAATATCGGCTTGAGTAAAATACTCTTTAAGTAATAGGGTAAGTCTTGAGTCTTCTGAATCTGCCGGCAACAAAGGTGGCTCGGCAGATTGAATTGTGTCGATATGGGGTAGATTAGTGGCTAATTTTGTCGCAGTCTTTGGCATTGAGCATCATGCTGATACTTTAGCATTCCTGCCTAAGGGTGGATGCGATTTAAAATTTCAACACCTACTTTACCTGCTGCAATCTCACGCAAAGCAAGCACGGTAGGCTTGTCCTTTTGGTTAGGGCTATGCACAAATGGATCGGAGCCATTCGCCAATTGACGTGCTCGGTAAGCAGCCACCAGTGTTAACTGAAAACGGTTAGGAATTTTTTCTAAACAATCATCTACGGTAATACGTGCCATTTTGGTTTCCTTTACATTGAAGCCTTTAAAAATAAAAAGACTTTTTAAAAATATTAATTGGTTAAGTTAGTTTTTGAATAAGCGTGGCGTGGCGCGTTAACTGAGACTGCGCTTTTAATCGCGTTGCGCGGAAAATTGCCATTAAATCTTGTAATGCAACTTCAAAATTATCGTTTATTGTAACATAGTCGAACTCGACCACATGACGCATTTCTTCTCGCGCCGCTGCAAGCCGCTTAGCAATGACCTCTGCGCTATCTTGTCCACGATTATTCAAGCGGTCTTTTAGCGCCTCTAAGGAAGGCGGTAAGATAAAAATACTAATGGCTTGAGGGTATATACCGCGCACTTGCCGAGCACCCTGCCAATCGATTTCTAATATAACATCATAGCCAGCCTGTAATGCACTATCTACAGCGCTTTGTGAGGTGCCATATTTGGCGCCGTGCACATCTGCACTTTCTAAAAAACCACCCTTTGACAAAATATCTATAAATTCAGCCTCATTCACAAAGTGATAATGCACACCATTTTGCTCGCCTGGTCTTGGGGCGCGCGTCGTATGTGAGACTGAGAGTTTGATTTGGTTATCCCTTGCGAGCAGCTCGGAAACCAAGCTGGTCTTGCCTGCACCAGAAGCGGCTGTGATGATATATAAATTACCTGATTTTTTATCTGAATCCATACTACTATTTTAGACGATTTTTAACACTTAACATGAAGAATCCAGTCGATTATTTTTGTTATTCTATGTTTTGAATCTGCTCCCGCATTTGCTCAATCAGCACTTTTAATTCCATTGAAATTTGGCTAGTTTCAACTGCCACTGATTTAGAACCCAGCGTATTCGCCTCACGATTCATTTCTTGCATTAAAAAATCCAGCCGCTTACCTGCGGCCACCTTCGTATTTAAAATACGTTTAACCTCTGCAATGTGGCTTGTTAAGCGCACCAGCTCTTCATCCACATCGATACGTTGCGCAAAAATCACTATTTCTTGACGGATGCGCTCATCGTCATTGGTGGCATTCGCCTCATTCAGCTTTAATGTGAGTTTATCTTGATATTGTTTTATTAAAGCAGGCATCATGGGCTTTACCTTTGCAACATGTTGCTCTACATCTGCAAGGCGTTCCAAGATAATCGTTTTGAGTTTTTCGCCTTCGCGTGCCTTAGCATTCACCAAATCATCTAATACTTGGCTTAATACAATTTTCAAATCGCTTTCTAGCGCGTCGCTGTCAAGTAACGATGATAAAGCCACCCCTGGCATTTGCAGTACCTCAAGCACGTTAACTGCTTGAGTTTGAGAGAAATATTGTGCCGCTACTTTTACATTCTCAGCAATTTGTTGTAGCACCTCATGATTCAATTGTGGTGCAGATTCCAACGCATTTTTTCGGATTAAACTGACGCGGCAATCTACTTTTCCACGCCCGAGTTTTGCCTGCATCATTTCTCGCGCGAGCGTCTCAAACTGACGTAGGTGATCATCTAACTTAAGTTGCAATTCTAGGTAGCGATGGTTTACCGATCGCAATTCAACGAGCAAAACACCATTTGGTGTGTTGTATTCTTGCGACGCATAACCTGTCATACTGAGAATCATAGCGAGCTTTCTTAAAGTAATTGTTGATAATTGTATCAAATGCCTATGATTCTATGCGAGAATATCCTAGTTATATTACTTTATAGACTTATAATTAACTTAATCACTTAAGTATGGCAACTAGCAAAAATTTACCGCTACCCATCGGCTACATACTGCAAGACTACATTATTACTAAAGTCTTAAGTTCTGGCGGGTTTAGTTTTGTGTATCTTGCACAAGACATGGATAAAAATGTTGTTGCGATTAAAGAATATATGCCCACTGGTTTGGCCTTGCGTGAAGAAGGCGCAACCATTTTACTTGGCAATGAAGATGATGCCGCTAGCTTTAAACATGGATTGAAATGTTTTTTTGAAGAAGGTTTGGCTCTTGCCAAAATTGACCACAAAAATATTGTCCGCGTGACCAATTTCTTTCGTGAAAACAATACAGTCTACATGGTCATGCAATACGAGCGTGGCAAATCATTACAAGACTATATCCTCTCACAATCTGATCCAGTCAATGAAAACTTTGTAAGACGTGTGTTCAGTGAGCTGCTTAATGGCTTGCGCGAAGTGCATACCCAAAAGTTACTCCATTTAGATATTAAGCCAGCCAACATTTATATTCGCTTAGACGGCACCCCCGTGTTGTTAGACTTTGGTTCTGCCCGACAAACGCTTACACAAGTGCAATCTAAATTGTCACCTAGTTATACCCCTGGTTTTGCACCACCAGAACAATATTTCGATCGTAAACAATTAGGTCCTTGGAGCGATATTTATAGCGTGGGCGCGAGCATGTATTCGTGTTTAGTGCGTTCTGCGCCAATCGCTTCTAATCTACGCATTAAGGACGACGTTTTAGTACCTGCAGTCAAAATCGGTGACGGAGTTTACAGCAATGAGCTATTAAAAATTATCGATCATTGCCTAAAATTAGATTACATGGAACGTCCGCAAAGTGTGTTTTCTTTACAAAAAAAATTATTAGAAATTTCCAAAAAACCTGCGCCAATTAAGAAACCTAGCTTGGTCAATAAAATTAAAACCGTACTAAATAAACAACTTTAAAAATCAATGCAATGAAATTCACTATTTATCAAAATAGTCGGCAAGGTCCAAGAGCATATAATCAAGACAGGCTCGCCTATTCATACAGTAAAGATGCACTACTGCTGGTGCTCGCAGACGGTATGGGCGGTCATCGTAATGGCGAAATTGCTGCACAATTAGCCGTTAAGACACTGACTGATGCTTTTCAACGTTTAGCTGTACCTACCTTAAGCTCTCCTGCTAAATTTTTAATTGATCACATTCAGCAAGTGCACGACATGATAGAAAACATGACGCAGGAAGAAGGATTTATTGAATCTCCCCGCACCACCATTGTGACAGCCATTATTCAACGCGGATATTTGTATTGTGCACATGTGGGCGACTCGCGGCTTTACCATTTCCGTAATGGTCATTTGTTATTTAGAACCGAAGATCACTCGGTGGTGCAGTCCCTATACAAAAAAGGCATGATTAGCAAAGATGAGATGGCGACTCATCCCTATAAAAATAAAATCTATAACTGTATTGGCGGCGAACATCCACCTCAAATAGATTTGTCTGATCGTCATGAACTGCAAGATGGCGATACCATTTTACTTTGTACGGATGGTGTATGGGGGTTTGTTGATGACCAGCAAATTAAGCAAACCATTATGGATAATATGACGATTGCGGGGGCAACGACGGAGCTACTAGATAAAGCTGAGTTCGCCAGTGATGAAAGAGGCGACAATATGAGCGCCATCGGCTTACAGTGGGGCGATCGCTCACCTGGCATTGCAACGGTATCTACATTAATGATGCCTTTAGGCCAAACTACTACGATTATGAATCCAGTCACACACTTAAATGCGGATGGTTCTGAACTTGAAATGAGTGATGATGAAATTGAAAATACCATTGCCGCCATTCAAAATGCTTTAAACAAATCGCATCAGAAAACTAAAATTTAAACTTAACGCGTTTTAAAGCTAATTTTTTTCTCATGGCTTATAATTGTGGCTTTAAAAAGCCCAAATTAAACTAGCCAAATCATGACAACTAACCAACGCCCAAGCCAACGCGCAAACAACCAACTTCGTCAAATAGAAATTCTTCGCCACTACACCAAACATGCTGAAGGCTCAGTGCTTATTAAGTTTGGTGATACGCATGTGCTATGTACAGCAAGCGTTGAAGAAAAAGTCCCAGGTTTTTTAAAAGGCAAAGGTCAAGGTTGGGTGACTGCAGAATATGGCATGTTGCCGCGCTCTACAGGTAGTCGCATGGATAGAGAAGCTGCCAAGGGCAAGCAATCTGGCCGGACTCAAGAGATTCAACGTTTAATTGGTCGTAGCCTACGTGCGGTGATTGACCTTGAAAAATTGGGTGAACGCACCATTCATTTTGATTGCGATGTGATTCAAGCAGATGGCGGCACGCGCACTGCCAGCATTACTGGCGCTTATGTCGCGATGCAAGATGCGGTCACTTTTCTGTTAAAACAAGGTCTCATCGCTGAAAGCCCGATTAAAGACGCTGTTGCCGCGATTTCTGTTGGCGTTTACAAAGGTTCACCTGTGTTAGATTTAGATTATATAGAAGACTCAGACTGTGATACCGATATGAACGTCGTCATGACTGGTAGCGGTGGATTTGTTGAAATTCAAGGCACTGCAGAGGGTGAGCCGTTCAGCCGTGACACAATGAACGCGATGCTCGATTTAGCGTCACACGGCATTCATCAACTGATTCAAACCCAACAACAGGTGTTGGCTTCTTAAATCCATTTACTTAACGCAAAAAATGCTCAAAAAACTTGTTATCGCCAGTGGCAACCATGGTAAGTTAAAAGAGATTCAAGCCTTACTTGCGCCATTAGCAATTGAAGTCATTCCTCAATCGCAGTTCAATGTGCCAGAAGCCGCAGAACCCCATTGTACCTTTATCGAAAATGCGCTGGCAAAGGCGCGAAATGCGAGCCTGCATACTGGCTTACCAGCGCTTGCCGATGACTCTGGCTTGTGTCTAGAAGCGCTTGATGGCGCGCCTGGTGTGCATTCTGCTTATTTTGCGGGTGAACCGCGCGATGATGAAAAAAATAACGCACATTTGCTAAAAGTACTCAAAGATCACTATAACCGCTTTGCCTATTATTATTGTTGCATGGTACTCGTCAGAAAACACGATGACCCACAGCCTTTAATTGCAGAAGGGGTTTGGTCTGGCGCTATTCTAAAAAAACCGCGTGGTAGCAATGGCTTTGGCTACGATCCCCTATTTATGGATAACAAAACTGGAAAGTCTGTAGCGGAATTACCTGAGGAAATTAAAAACAAAATTAGTCACCGCGGACAAGCCATGCGCAAAATGCTGTTATTAATCGAAAATTTACCAAATAAAGAAGTTTAGTGACTTAACGATGAAAACATTACCAATTTGGGTACGTGATGACGCTAGCGTAGTTGCATGTACTGAAAAAATAAAAGTGATGAAAGAAAACTTCACCGAAATCGCGCAAATCACCCAAGATGCATTTGAAGATGGCTTATTAATGGAAGTAAGTGAACAACAAATGCGTGAGGTGTTGCATCAATTGGTGGATGAGTTAATCAACCCGTATAACAAATAGCTAGAACCTAAGTCATATCCGATTGAAAAAAATTATCCCTATTTCTTCTGATGCTCACTTTAATAAAGCATCAAAGCCAATTAATTCGGTAAGCCCCGTATTGGGAGATGCAACCTTATCTGGCTTAAAAAATCCGCCACCACTCTCGCTTTATATTCACATTCCTTGGTGTGTTAAAAAGTGTCCTTATTGCGATTTTAATTCTCACGAAAAACGCAGTGAAATCCCCGAACAGCGATATGTGGCGGCCTTAATCGCCGATTTAGAACAATCTGTGCCACGTGTTTATGGCCGAAAAATCAAGAGTGTATTTTTTGGTGGCGGAACACCAAGTCTATTCTCGCCTGAATCTATTGACGAAATTTTAAGTGCGGTACGTATGTTAACTCCTCTAGATTATGGCGCAGAAATTACAATAGAAGCTAACCCTGGCACTGTCGATACAGCACACTTTAAAGGCTATAAAGCGGCGGGGGTGAATCGCGTTTCTTTAGGTATACAAAGCTTTAATGCAGATTACCTTAAAGCGCTTGGGCGCATTCATGACGACAAACAAGCATTGCAAGCGGCAGAGCTCGCACTGAACACCTTTGATCGTGTGAATTTAGATGTGATGTATGCGTTACCGAATCAAACTTTACAAGATGCCCTCGCCGATGCACAAATGGCAGTGCATTTAAACCCAGACCATTTATCGTTTTACCATTTAACGTTAGAGCCTAACACACCCTTTCACCACTCCCCGCCTAGTCTGCCTAGCGATGATGTGAGCGCAGATATGCAAGAACAAATCGAGGCTTTATTGGCGAAAAATGGTTATGAGCATTATGAAACCTCT
This sequence comes from uncultured Methylotenera sp., assembly GCA_964464725.1. GTDB lineage: Bacteria > Pseudomonadota > Gammaproteobacteria > Burkholderiales > Methylophilaceae > Methylotenera_A. The sequence goes on from CAYXHH010000010.1 coordinate 18,230, forward strand.
GCATTTTGCAAACCCAATAACCAAGCTAGACACAATCTAAATTATTGGCAGTTTGGTGATTATTTAGGCATTGGCGCGGGTGCGCACTCCAAATTAAGCTACCACGATAAAATCACGCGTGAAACTCGACATAAACACCCAAACGCTTATCTTCAAGCGAGCGAATCTGGTAATGCAGTGGATAACACTTGGACCATACCCAGTGAAGATTTAAGTTTTGAATTTATGATGAATGCTTTGCGTTTAACGCATGGCTTTGAGAAGAAGCTTTATAGCGAGCGCACAGGCATGCCTTGGGAGGCAATAAGCACAAGGCTTACAGAGGCCACAAATAAAGGCTTAATCACACAAGATTTGCAATACCTCAGACCAACATTGATTGGACAACGCTATTTAAATAATCTGCTTGAATTATTTTTAAACTGACTTAACGTGCAAACTAGGCTAATTTTGGGCTTAAGCCAAAGCCTTACGTGTCACTATCAGCTCCATTAACATCACTATTTCTTCTACCACTTCTTTAGCAAAACCGATGCGTTCCCCGCCACGGTTATCGGCAATGAGTCCACGTAAATATTGATAAGCCGCATCTTCTGGCCAAGTTTTATAAAGTTTTTCCATAATATGTGGAAACCCTTGCAGCGTTTTAGGCGTTGCTATGGCGACATCCGCGTTATCCCAGACAGGAGGCAACACGTTAAAAGTGGTATGTAATTCCTTTGCGTAGTGTTCAAACTCGTCTTTAAGCTTTAATTTTCTAAAGATATCGAGCAAATATAACCAATGATTAATCGAACCTTTCGGTGATGATTTAATGGTCATTTTAAGATGGGCAATTGCATCACTCGTGCGGTTAATACTCATCAAAAGTTTGGCTTCTTCTAGTGATGAACTTACATTCGCATCTGTCCCAGTAACTCCGTTAACTTGTGCTTGTTGACTAGTTTTAATGCCCAAGGTGCTAGCTGTTGCTCCTCTTGTTGGCTGCCAGAGACCATTTAATTCCGCTACTGATTCTTGCACTTTAGAAGCAACAAAACTTAATTTTGCATCTACAGACTCTCGGTGTTTTTTGAACAAAAATGCAATTAATCCAAACAGCGCGCCCAAACCTAGCACGCTAAATAGTGCTTTCGTGTCAAACCAATTGCCGATTGAAGATATTTCCTGAGCATTCACTTTCGGTTCATCTGCAATTTTATTTAAATTCTTGAATACTTTTTTTTCTGATTTTTCTGCAATAGGTGCCAGATCTTTTAACTGCAGATTTTCTGTTCCAATATTTGCATTTTGACTACCCAGTGTTTTATCAAATTGAAGTTTCAACTCATTGAGCTTGCTTTGTAAAAAAATGAGTTTTTCATTTAATTTAGCGAGTTCTTGTTTTAGAAATTCATTTCTGATAACAAGTTCTTCGTATTCCTTCAACATAGCCTCTGGAATTTTTTCAATCTGATAACTCAGACTTAACGTTTGAACTTTCGCTTTTTTGCTTACCTTTTTTGTTCTACTCGCTTTGAAAGAGAGTGATTTTAGGGTGGGAATCACCAATAAGGTGGGCTCTTTAAAACGAAGCTTAGGCGTTAAATTGGGCTGCACGTCTTGACTTAACTGCAAAGCCTTTTTCACAAATTGGCGTTGCATAGATTGATTTTTTGGATAAAACAAACGTGCAACTTCATTTAAATTCTCGCCTGGCAACATCGGCCAACTCATGCTGTTTTCGTCTTGTGGTGTAAGAGAAGTGGGTGATAGTTCAACACCTTGTAGCTGATTATCCATCACCATCGCGTTGTTTGGGTCTGTAGCAGGTTCTGCTAGCAGCTCACTTGTGTGCACTAAGCCAAAAAATGCTGTTATGGTGAGTGTTAACTTCAAGATCTTATTTTAATTTGCTGATAAGTTTGCGAGCGCGTTGAATTGCTTTTTTGACTTGTGCCGGCGCAGTACCTCCAATATGATTGCGACTAGCGACAGAGCCTTCTAAAGTCAGCACTTGATACACATCTTGCGCAATCAATTTGCTAAATTTTTGCAGGTCTAGCAAACTTAAGTCAGACAAATCGCAACCTTTTTTTGCTGCAAACTTAACTGCCAGCGCAACGACTTCATGCGCATCTCTGAATGGCAAACCCTTTTTCACCAAATAATCGGCCAAATCAGTCGCGGTGGCGTAGCCTTCTAACGCCGCTTGCCGCATGTTGTCTTTATTCACCGTAATCCCGCGCAACATATCTGCATAAATAGCTAACGTTACAAGAATGGTGTCAGCTGTATCAAACAAAGGCTCTTTATCTTCTTGATTATCTTTGTTGTAGGCCAGTGGCTGACCTTTCATTAAGGTCAGTAATGCTGTTAAGTTTCCATATACGCGGCCAGTTTTTCCTCGTACTAGCTCTGGCACATCTGGATTTTTCTTTTGCGGCATAATCGATGAGCCTGTCGTGAAACGATCAGCGATATCAATAAAAGCAAAGCGCGGACTCATCCACAATATAAGTTCTTCTGAAAAGCGCGACAAATGCATCATTAGCATACTGGCTGCTGCGCTAAACTCAATGGCAAAATCACGGTCAGAAACCGCGTCAAGTGAGTTTTCACATACGCCATCAAACCCTAAGAATTTGGCGACCATTTCACGATTAATCGGGTAACTCGTGCCTGCCAAAGCAGCAGCACCAAGTGGCAATTTGTTAATACGTTTTCTCGCATCTGCAAAGCGCTCAGCATCACGTTTGAGCATCTCATAATACGCCAAAAGGTGATGTCCAAATGTCACAGGCTGCGCCACTTGCAGATGGGTAAAGCCTGGCATAATGGTATCGTAATGATGTTCTGCCAAATCTAAAATCGAGGTTTGTAATTTAGTTATACCTTGCAATACTTCATCGCTTACGCCACGCAACCAAAGTCGAACATCTGTAGCAACTTGGTCGTTACGGCTGCGGCCAGTATGTAAGCGCTTACCTGCATCTCCTACTTTATCAGTTAAGCGTTTTTCAATGTTAAGGTGCACATCTTCTAAATCGAGCAACCATTCAAACTTATCGGCTTTAATTTCTGCCAAAATTTCTTTCAGGCCTTTTTCGATGGCTCTGATATCTGCGCTGGTAATAATGCCTTGTGCACTGAGCATTTTTGCATGGGCGAGAGAACCTTGAATATCAACTTCTGCTAGTCGTTTATCAAAACCGACTGAAGCCGTATATTTTTTGACCAGTTCAGCAACTGGTTCACTAAAACGTCCAGACCAACTCTTGGCTTTTTTATTTAAACTATTGTTTTGCAAAACGATTCTCTTTGTATGGTTAAACCACTTCAAGTATTACATTCAATCAAAAATGACTATTTGGTTGGTTTATTGTAAAAATGACGTTAATAATAATATACTTATCTGATTATTATAACTAAGTATACGCTGTGCGCAAAAATAGTCGCCTTCCTAACCTTCATAATCTTGGCATTCATTTAAGAATTTTGCTGATTGTGAATCTATTGGCTGTGATGGCTGCTATTTTGTTGAGTCAGCAATTAACCGATTTTTTATCATTGTTGGCGCAAATTTCTGCGCTGGTTCAGCCCATTATATTGCTAAGCATGTTGGGGTTATATTTACTCTATCCAATGTTGAATAAGCTTAAATACTGGCAAGGTATAGTCGCAATTTTGCTGTTAGAAATTGTTTTTACTTACCTTGTGTTTAGTTTGATTAGCCAATATTTTGTTTTTTATACACATCTCGAAATTGTACGTGCTTGCTTGCTCACAGCGATTGTTACGGGCATTGTGCTGTATTACTTTTCTCTGCAAGAAAAAGCCTACTCTCCAGCAATTGCAGAGGCCAGATTACAGGCATTGCAAGCGCGCATACGTCCGCATTTTTTATTCAACAGTATTAATGCTGTGTTATCACTGATTCGCAGTCAGCCAAAACGAGCAGAAACCGCTTTAGAAGATATGGCGGATTTATTTCGCGTTTTAATGAGCGAGAATCGAGATTTGGTGCCGCTTGCTCAAGAAATTAGCCTATGCCAGCGCTATTTAGATTTAGAAAAACTACGCCTTGAAGAACGATTAAAAATCACTTGGCAGATAGATGACATGCCAAGTGATGCCATGATCCCGCCATTGATTATGCAGCCTTTATTAGAAAATGCGGTTTATCACGGTATCGAGCCCATGCCCGAGGGCGGAGAAATTACAGTGAATATTTTTACCAAACTTAAAGAACTTAATATTCTGATTAGCAACCCATATATTTCCCAAAATGAACGGCAAACTGGGAATAAAATGGCGCTTAAAAATATTGAAGAACGTCTAAAATTACATTTTGACTTAGAAAGTTCACTTAGGAAAAATGTTAAAAACAATCGTTACGAAGTGCACATTCGTATTCCAGAAAAAATCTAGAGCAGCGCATGCAGCATACACTTAAAATTTTAATTGCCGATGACGAAACACCCGCACGCAATCGCATGCGGGATTTGCTGGGAGACATTGAACATGTCACGGTGATTGGCGAGGCCAAAAACGGTAAAGAGGCCATAGATTTAGCGCAATCTACCCATCCTGACGTCATCCTATTGGATATTCGAATGCCTATCATGGATGGCATTGAAGCAGCGCAACATGCACAGAAACTTGTGCCTAAACCTTATATTATTTTCACAACCGCTTTTGATGCTTATGCCATTAAGGCTTTTGATTTAAACGCGATAGATTATTTACTCAAACCCATTCGCCTAGAACGCTTGCAGGCCGCCATCAATAAGGCGCATGCACTTAAACCTTTGCCTGTAGAAGCCCTAAAACCGCTGCAAAAAATGCGTAGTCATTTGAGCATTCATGAGCGTGGTCGTGTGTTACTTGTGCCTATTGAAAAGATTATTTTTCTCAGAGCAGAGCTAAAATATGTCACGGTACGTACAGCAGAGCGGGAGTATTTAATTGAAGAATCGCTCACCAATTTAGAAACTGAATTTGGTGAGCGATTTATTCGATTGCATCGCAACTGTTTAGTTGCGCCACAATATATAATGGGTTACGAAAAACGGTCAATTGACGAAGAAAGTCAATGGGTTGCGATGTTTAAAGACATCCCAGAAACCGTTACCGTTAGCCGTCGTCAACAACATTTGATTCGCAAAACTTAACCTTATATTCGACCTAAAAACTACCGATTTTTATTTCTTTCAAAATCTTCAATCATTCTAGCTGCCCAGTCTTTTCCTCCTAAACCAAAAGCAATCGCCAAGGCTAAAAAGAAGGCGCCAAACACAATCACAAAAAGCGAGTAAATCAGCTGCATGCCAATGCCCAACTGCTCTAGCGCGACAAAGACTGAGAAAATTTGGATGCCGTATTCTGTTGAGGTGCTCACGGTTAAAGCATGTTGAAACTTAATGCTATAAAGCCATGCAAATACCAAACGGTTTACAAACCGTGCTAATAAAGTACCAAAAATCACCACCACTATCGCCACAATAATGCGTGGTAGATAACTGGCGAGTTGGTGCAAGATATTGGCCACTTCTGATAAGCCGAGTGCATTTGCGCCAGTGATGACAAATAACAAAATCACTAACCAATACACGACTTGGCTGATAATCCCGCTTAAGGTGAGATTGTAATTGCCGCTGTTCATAAAGGCTTCTAGGCCAGATTTTTGCGCAAATTTATCAAATTGGGTAAGTATTAACAGCCGCTTCAAAGCTGAACGTACAAGTTTTGCGACCAGCCAACCCACAAATAAAATGACGATGACCGCTAATAATTTTGGTACAAAATTAACGAGTTGTAGCCAAAACTGATTGATTGAAGCCATAAAGATGTCGATTTGATATTGCATACAATTCTCCTTTATTAATGAGCTAAAACAATGTGTTAACTCAAGAATTAATTATTATTTATTATATTTTCAACCACCCTTAACTATTAGCTTAACTTAAAAAAGCGTTTGTTTGCTAGCAGTTTGTTGACTTAAAGCCATGTTAAAATGACATTTATGAAGAATAATCCAAGCAAACTGGTGATTGCCTCGCGAGAAAGTGCGCTGGCGATGTGGCAAGCGAAACATATTCAAGCGCGTCTACAAGCGCTATATCCACAGTGTGATGTACAAATTTTGGGGATGACCACCACTGGCGACCAAATTTTAGATTCACCTTTGGCGCGCATCGGTGGCAAGGGCCTGTTTGTGAAAGAACTGGAAACTGCACTAGAAAATGGCAGTGCAGATTTAGCCGTGCATAGCATGAAAGACGTGCCGATGAACCTGCCGCCAGGCTTTATGCTGGTTGCGACAGGCGAACGCGAGGATCCAAGAGATGCGTTTGTATCGAATCATTTTGATTCTTTAGCAGATTTGCCGCATGGCAGTATTGTGGGCACCTCCAGCTTGCGCAGGCAAAGTCAAATACAAGCACGCTTTCCGCATTTAAAAATTGAATCGCTACGTGGCAATGTTCAGACACGTTTGCGCAAACTAGATGAAGGTCAATATGCTGCGATTATCTTGGCGGCGGCTGGGCTAATCAGGCTAGAACTAGGCGCTCGTATTCGTGGTTTTATCGCCCCAACTGATAGCATCCCCGCAGTGGGCCAAGGCGCACTTGGGATTGAAGTAAAAGCCAGCCGCACAGATTTAATTGATATTTTAGCGCCACTTAACCATGTGGATACGCAATTATGCGTTGAAGCCGAACGTGGCTTTAGCCGTGCCTTAGCAGGCAGTTGTACCGTACCTTTGGGGGCTTATGCCACTAAACAAGCCAATATCATCAGCATCACAGGCTTTGTAGCCAGTGTAGATGGCAAACAAATAGTGCGCGAAACCGTGACGGGTGAAGCGCAATTAGCAGAGCAACTTGGCAAAAGCTTGGCAGATAAACTGGTAAGTTTAGGTGCAAACGTAATTTTAGCTGGATTGGATGGCGTGAAGTAATGGCTAAGCCGCTCGCCAATATTGGCGTTGCCATTACACGCCCAAAAGAGCAAGCGAAAAAACTCTCACAACTGATACAAGAAGCAGGTGGAAATGTGATTTCATTTCCGCTTATCGAAATTACTCCCCTCTCAGACTTAACTAAGTTTTATGCTGAAATTTCTGAAATCGCCAGCTTCGATTGGGTCATTTTTATTAGCAGCAACGCGGTCCAAAATGGCATGCCACATCTCGTTAAGTCTGGCATACCCACCCATTTAAAATTTGCTGCGATTGGCCCTGTAACCGCCAGCGAACTACAAGGTTTTGGTGTCAAACAAGTGCTTACCCCACACGACCGCTTTGATAGTGAGTCTTTACTTGCATTGCCAGAAATGCAATCCATGCAAGGAAAAAAAGTGATGATTGTACGCGGCGTGGGCGGACGCGAAGTGTTAGCTGATACGCTGAAAGCTCGCGGTGCTTCGGTGACTTTTGCAGAATGCTATCAAAGGACTAATCCTCAAACTAATTGCGATGTACTACAACAAGCTTGTCAAAACCAACAACTACATGCCATTGTAGTCACTAGCAGTGAAGCTATGCGGCACTTACTTGATTTAGCGGACGATGCAAACTGGCTTAAAGAAGTGAGTATTTGTGTGAATCATGCCAGAATCGCAGAATTTGCCCTTGCAATGGGGTTAAGTATTCATGTTGCAGAGGCCGCTGGCGACGAAGCAATGTTTAAATTACT
>CAYXHH010000010.1:26008-28276 GCA_964464725.1 uncultured Methylotenera sp.
GGTTAAGTATTCATGTTGCAGAGGCCGCTGGCGACGAAGCAATGTTTAAATTACTGCTGAAAATTTAAAATGACGCTTAATACTAAGCTATTAATTATCATTAGTGCCTGCTTGCTGATAAGTTGCACTGAAAATTGCATCGAAAAGAACCCAGATGGCTCATGCAAAGTAACTTGCACACTCTGGCAAGGTGATCGTTGCGTACACACCTGCACAAAAGGTCTGCCCTGCGATTAACCCTTTGATATAGGCTGTGCAAACGTAAACGCGTCGCTAAAAAACTCTTCTTCAGGTAAGCCATTTTTCATCAAAAGTGCACGCGCATCGTTAATCATATTGGGCGAGCCACACGCATAAACTTGGTAGCCACTTAAGTCTTGAAAATCTTGCAATACCGCATCTTGCACATAGCCTGTTTGGCCTTGCCAATTGTCATCAACTTTTGGTTTAGACAGCACGGGCGTATAACTTAAATGCGGCGTAAACGCAGCCCATTTTTCGCATAAATCATGTAGATATAAATCATCCAAATGGCGTGCGCCAAAATACAGCGCGATATCGCGCTTGATATTGTTGTGTAACATATGCTCGATAATCCCTTTAATGGGCGCAATACCCGTACCAGTTGCCATAAAAATAATCGGCTTGTCTGAATCTTCACGCAGGAAAAAACTACCCATTGGCGCTTCTAGTCGCATAATCGCTTTTTCTTGCAGCTCATTTGCCACAAAATTAGTAAATGTCCCGTTGGGAATAATACGCAAATGTACTTGGATAAAGTCACTGTCATGCGGGGCGTTGGCTATCGAGAATGAACGTCGCTGACCGTCTTTTAAAATAAACTCTATATATTGCCCCGCTAAAAATTGTAAGCGCTCACTTGCGGGTAATTGCAGATGCAAAGCAATCACATCGTGTGCGAGTTGCTCTTTTTTAGCCACACGTGCAGGTAAAATACGCGGTTTAATACCACTTAAACCACCGACTTCTCGGCAAGTAATCGTTAAATCCTCAAGCGCCATCGCGCAACACAACAAAGCATTGCCTGCAGCTAATTCAGCATCGCTCATGGCGCTACTTTGGTAATCGGTATGCATGACTTTACCGCTGATGAGTTTGGCTTTGCAGCTTCCACATGCACCATTTCTGCAGCCGTAAGGGATGTTAATCCCAGCATCAATTGCGGCTTGCAAAACGGTTTGGCTTGGGCGAACGTCAAAGGTTTGCCCACTATTTTTAATCGTGACTTTATTCATTTTAATCGATCAGTTTCTTCTTTGATTTCGGTAAACTCACCTTCAATTACATCATCATTCGCTGCTCGCATGTTGTTGGACGAACGTTGATATGATTGATGAGAACTTGCTTCTAGATTTGGCTTACCAAAAGGAATTAACAATAAAATGGCGGCAATTACATCCGTCATCACACCAGGTATCACCAACAGCACGCCTGCTACCATGTTGCGCGCACTGCCTAATAATGTTTTAACTGGGTTACCACCCGCAGCTAAGCTTTGCATCATTTTAGCAGACATCATTAATTTTTCGCCGCGAATCAATTGTAAGCCTAGATAGCCAATGACGACTAAATAAACAAGCAACCACCAGCCATAGCGATTTGCGAGTTCTACCAGCAGAAATATCTCGGCAAACGGAAAAGCGAGTAAAATTAGCATTAACATAAAACGCATCACAAAAATCTTTCTAGATAAACTATCTACAAGGTGAACTCTATTTAACAACTATTCTCTATCTATTGGGGCGTAGTTAGTAATTACAACTTTTTTTGGGCAATTTGTCATTTTGATTAAGCATATTTTAAACCTTTTTCTCTTATTAATTTTGACAAGCGTAGGCTTGCAAAGCTTGCATGCTGAAGATTCTAGTAAAGGGGTGAACCTTTTTACTGAAGAAACTGGTGAACAAGAGTTCTTATCACCCGATGTCGCGTTTAAATTAGACATCGAGCAAAAAGATACTACTCACCTCAGCGCAAACTTTAAAGTAGAGCCAGGCTATTATTTGTATAAAGAGCGTATAAGCTTTAAAGACGCGAGTGGTAAAACACTATCAGCGGAACTCCCTGGAGGAGATATTAAAAGCGACCCTAACTTTGGTAAACAAGAAGTGTATCACCATGACTTTGCAGCAATAATTCCAATTGACAGCAAGGGCAATGTGACTATCAACGCGCGCTATCAAGGTTGTAGCGAAAAAGGCTTATGTTATGCGCCACAAACTAAAAGCTTTAGCTTTAATATTGATG
>CAYXHH010000011.1:0-27628 GCA_964464725.1 uncultured Methylotenera sp.
GAGGGATAAAAGCCCGGGAGACTGCATTTAATCGATGCCGCCTTCTCGACTTTTATTAACCAAGGAGCCCATCATGCGATTTTTGCAATCAAATTTCATTAGACGCTTTTTATCGTTTTCGCTTTTTATATTCGCATTTTGGGTCAGTGTGCCGTCTCATTCAGCGCAGCAATTAAAAATCGGCTATAGCGATTGGCCAGGTTATGTGGCATGGCAAGTGGCCATTGATAAAGGTTGGTTTAAGGAGGCAGGGGTTGATGTTAAATTTGAGTGGTTTGCTGATTATTCCGCTTCGCTTGAAGCCTTTAGTGCTGGCAAATTAGACGGAATTACTTTAACAAACGGTGACTCTTTAGTAATTGCTTCTGGCGGCGCTAAAAATACCATGATATTGCTATTGGATTACTCTGATGGAAATGACATGGTGGTTGCTAAACCAGGTATAAAATCCCTTAAAGATCTTAAAGGTAAAAAAGTCGGATTAGAAGTCGGTTTTGTAGAACATTTACTCTTTCTTAAAGCGCTTGAACAAGCAGGTATGAAAGAGTCGGACGTTACCATTGTCAATACAAAAACTAATGAAACCCCACAAGCATTAGAGTCAAACGATATTGCCGCAATTGTCGCTTGGCAACCAAGCTCTGGTGAAGCACTTAAACGTGTACCAGGCGCAAAAGCTATATACACATCAGCAAACGTACCAGGGCTGCTCTATGACGTTTTAAGCGTAAGCCCAACCAGCTTAGCCTCAAATAAAGCTAGTTGGGTAAAAGTTGCACAGGTTTGGGATAAGGTTGTCAATTACGTAAATGATCCAAAAACACAAGCAGATGCTGTAAAGATTATGTCTGCTCGTACAGGTCTTACGCCAGATGTATATCTACCGTTCCTTAAGGGTACACGACTCTTTAACATTGCTGAGGGTAAAAAAGTAGTGGTGAAAGGCGATGGACTCAAATCACTTTATGGATCTAGCAAAATCGCGGATGGGTTTAACGTGAAATATGAAGTATACAAAACACCGCAAAATATTGATAAAGCGATTGACCCATCAATTGCGTACAAATAGAAAAAGCCTCTTGGAATATCTATATGAGTTCAGCAAATTCAATCTTTAATATAGAACAGCACTTTAGGGATAAAGAAGGCGTTAAGTATAACTTAATGGCTTTTGGATTTACTTTTATTGGCTATTTTCTAGGTGTGACGTGGTTATTTTCTAATCACGTTATTTTCAATATTTTAGGTGTATTGCTGACAGCGGAAGCACTTATTATTAGCGCATATTTATTGCATGAGTTTAGTCATTACAGCATTTTTAAAACTCCACAAATGAACGCACTGTGGGGCAACATCATGAGCTGGATTAACGGTAGCTGTTATGGCACTTTTGAAGAGATTCGCAATAAACATATGCGTCACCATATCGACCGCGCCGATGTGGTGAGCTTTGATATGCGGCGTTTTATTGAAAGCCTACCTACATTCTTTAAAGCGATTGTTAAAACCTTAGAATGGCTTTATATCCCAGCAGCAGAAATGATGATGCACTTTTTTGTCATTTATCTGCCATTCGTTACACCAAAATGGCATCACAAAAGAATGCGCATCAGTCTCACTCTACTTATTAGAGCCACAATTTTTATGTTGATGTTTTTGGTCTCGCCTAAAGCATGGTTATTGTATGCGCTCGCCTATTGCATCATGTTAACTGCATTACGCTTTGCGGATACTTATCAACATACTTATGACGTCTTTATGGTAGATGATGCCAGCAAAAAAGATAAAACTTTTGAAGATGATGGCAAATTGCGTGATGAAGCATATGAACAAGCCAATACTTATTCAAATTTAGCTTCTATCCATCATCCATGGATGAATCTTTTATTCCTGAATTTCCCTTATCACAATGCACATCATGTAAAACCAATCGTGCCTTGGTATCAGTTACCGCAGTTTCATCGTGAGCTTTTTGGTAAAGATGCTGTGGCGACACCAGTCATTCCGATGCTTTATTGCCTAAAGAGCTTCCACAAACATCGTCTCGCTAGGTTAGAAAGTGAAGGTTACGGCGTCATCGAATCTAAAGCGGGTGGTGCGGATAATTTTGTAGGCGTAGTTGGCGTTTCTTTTCTGACTGCGATATGACTTCCGTGACTAAATTTTGGCCAATTCTGACCGCGACGCATCGCTATGATAAGTCTATTTCTACATTCAATCGCGGCGCAGGCCAGATGATAGAAGCGCCTATATTGGCTTATTTGATCGAAACTAAAAACGGTCGAATTTTGTATGACGTGGGTTGCGATTACAACAAAATTAACGACCCTATTAAACGCGCAAAATACTACAACCCAGAAACTTTTGATTTTGGGGCGCCAGAAATGCACGAATCACAACGTTTGCCTAATCAGATCGCAAAGCTAGGTTTAACTGTGCAGGATATTGATGTGGTGTTTTTAGGCCATTTACATTTTGACCACGCGGGTGGTTTATGTGATGTGTGCGGCGCAGAGGTACATATCCAAGCGGATGAGCTTGCGTCAGCAAATCCGAAAGATGACCTAGCGTATTTTGATAACGAAATTATTGCCAATTCTAATTGGACAATAATGCAAGGTGAATACGATTTAGTACAAGGCGTACGCGCCATTACTAGCCCAGGCCATACTGCAGGGCATATGTCGCTTTGGATTGAGCTGCCGCACGGTGCACCAATTATTTTGGCAGGAGATGCGGCTGATTTAACCGAAAATATTGTCGACGAAGTTGCGCCAGGTAATTGTTGGCAAAATAAAACAGATTTAGCGGTCGATAGCATTCGTAAACTTAAAAATTTGGCAAAAGAAGAAAAAGCCCAATTATGGCCAAACCATGACATGGCATTTTGGAAAACGCTCAAGCAGTTTCCAGAAAGTTATTCATAATGTCGATGCCAGTTCCCTCAAGATATTTAGGTGTTTGGAAGCGCACCCTATTAGAGCAAAAGGGTGAGCAAGACACCAGTTCATTAGTGTTATGGATGCAAACTGAACGTGAGCATGCAGATATTCGTATTCCAGCTTCACGGCCTGATTTTACTGATTGTAATAATTTAGAAGAATGTTCTGCTGAGCAATTGCGTTGGTTAGCTACGCAACAAGGTTTTGCTGGTGTGACTGAAGTTAATAACTCCATTTGCCAATGGCACAGACAGTTAGATTTTCAACCTAAAACAAATGCACGTGATATTGGGAAAATGGCCTTTGATGATCAAGATACTTTATTAGAAACGGGAATTGATGCTCCGTATTTTGAGGTGTGGAAAAAAATAGAGTACTCACATTTAAATGTGAAAACTTACCAAGTAATAGGTGAAGATCGGCATGGTAGAGAGACGCCTTCTCGTTTGTTAATTGCAGGAAATCATTTTGCTTTTGTTAGGCCAAGAAATGTCATTTTGCCGAGTGCAAGTTCGATGTTGGCGGTGATAGATAAGCACTATCAGAGCATGCATACATTGCTTGACTGGTTAGATTTTGAAATTTCTTTTGGGGAGATAGTCGACCACATCACAGGGTTAATTCAATATTCGACCTTGCCTTTTAAGGAGGGTGCAGAGTTACGTTTGCCATAAATTTTTGATGTGTTTTTGGAGTTAAGTTTTGAAAATAAGTCGTACGAAAGTAGTGGTTTTTTATTAATCTTAGGAGAGTAAATATGTTATCCGATACGAGTGCATTGAGTTTTAAGAAATTAATCGTTTCATTGGCAATACCAATGACCATGGCATTTAGCAGCATTTCGCAAGCCGCAGAGCCACTAAAAGTAGCCTACAGCGATTGGCCTGGTTTCGTGGCATGGCAAGTTGCCATTGATAAAGGCTGGTTTAAAGAAGCTGGTCTAGATATTAAATTTGACTGGTTTGATTATGGTGCTTCGATGGAAGCCTTTGCTGCAGGTAAAGTGGACGGTGTGTTTGTGACCAATGGCGATGCTTTAGTAGTAGGCTCTGGTGGTGCTAAAAATACCATGATTTTGATTACCGACTATTCAAACGGTAACGACATGATTATCGGTAAGCCAGGTATTAAAAGTATCAAAGATTTAAAAGGCAAAAAAGTCGGCACAGAGTTAGGGATAGTTGATCATCTTTTACTTTTAGATGCCTTAGAAAAAGCCGGCATGAAAGAATCTGATGTCACTCTAGTGAACGTAAAAATTAACGACACGCCTCAAGCGCTCGCTTCAGGAGATTTAGCAGCTGTGGGTACTTTTGAGCCTAGCGCTAGCCAAGCTTTGAAGCTCGTTCCTGGTTCGAAACCAATCTACACTTCAGCTAAGTCTCCAGGTTTGATTTATGACGTTTTAACTGTGAGCCCAGCTAGTTTATCTAGTCGCAAAGAAGATTGGAAAAAATTAACTGCCATTTGGGGTAAAGTAGTTGCCTATATCAATGACCCAAAAACCCAAGCAGATGCGGTCAAAATCATGTCTGCACGTGATGGCTTAACTCCTGCCGAATACAAAAAATTCATGAAAGGTACGCGTCTCCTGACTGTAGCCGAAGGCAAAGCCGCTTACGAAAAAGGAGATAGTCTGAAATCACTTTGGGGCTCTACAAAAAACGCAGATAACTTTAATGTGAAAAATGGCATTTATAAAGAGCCACAAGATATTGGTTTGTATATCGACCCAGTGCTCTACAAATAATTAAATAAAAATGGGAATAGAAATGAAGTCATTTTCTTTTTTATCAGGTTGGTTTGGCGTTCGACAAGAACTGTCCAAAGAACGTCGTACCATCATTGGATGGGCTTCATTTTTACTTCCTATTTTAATTTGGTGTGCAGTGAGTTATGTGCCATTTATTTGGCATCCAGCTGTTCTCGTACAAAACATTGGAGATGTTGATTACTTTCAAGAAGGTATGCGTATCGATAAAAACATCTTTCAAGAAGAATATGAAAACATGAAAAAAGAAGGTAAGCAGGTGCCAATAGGCGTGCCTGCTAACCCAATATATTTGCCAGCGCCACATGAAGTTGCCAAAGCGTTTTATACGGCTTTTACAACGCCACCAGCCCAAAAAGATGGACAGTGGATGCATGAAAGCTTATGGCAAAGTATAAAAGTAATTTTTTGGGGATTTGTCATCTCCTCAGTTATTGGCGTGCCATTGGGAATCTTATGTGGCACGTATAGTGTGGTAGCGCGCTTATTTGAACCTTTTATTGAGTTTTTTCGCTATTTGCCAGCACCTGCGTTTGGTGCACTCATGGTGGCCATTTTAGGTATTTATGATGGCCCTAAAATTGCAATTATTGTGATTGGTACTTTTTTCCAACAGGTGTTGGTGATTAGCAATACTACGCGCAAATTAGATTACTCACTTATCGAAGCAGCGATGACATTGGGTACAAGTAAATGGAAGTTACTCAAAAATGTGGTCATTCCAGGTATTTTGCCAAATCTTTATCTAGACATGCGCATTTTGTTAGGTTGGGCATGGACTTATCTGATTGTGGCTGAACTCATCGGTACTTCATCTGGCATTACATTATTTATTACGCAACAAGCACGCTATCAACACTTCGAGAATGTCTATGCCGCCATTTTTATTATTGGTTTTATTGGCTTAGGCACCGATTTGTTTTTGGCATGGCTTGGCAGACGCCTGTTTCGCTGGGATAGACCAGCCAACAAAGAATAGTTTGGATAAATCATATGGATAAATCAATTAAAAACAGCTTGCCAAACTATTTAGATCAGTCGCCAGAAGTAAAAGCACGCTTTGAAAAGCTCAAAAATCGCGATGTGATTTTGGAGGTCAAAAATCTAGACAAAGTATATAAAACGAATAAAGGTGAAACGGTAGCCCTTAAAAATGTGAGTTTCAAAACCCACAAACGCGAATTCGTTTGCATCATTGGACCATCAGGCTGCGGCAAATCGACACTTGCGCGTATCTTGGCAGGCTTAGAAAGCTACTCTGGTGGTGAAGTTTTACTCGATGGCAAGCCGGTCACTGGCCCAGGTCGCGATCGGGGTATGGTGTTTCAAGGTTACACCTTATTCCCATGGCGCACAGTCAAACAAAACGTGATGTTTGGCCTAGAAATGAACGGTATGGGCGTGATTGAGGCAGGTCGCGAAGCGGAATTATGGCTTGAATTAGTAGGACTAGAAAAATTTGCTAATGCTTATCCGCATGAGCTTTCTGGTGGCATGAAACAGCGTGTGGCAATCGCACGTGCGTTAGTTAATCAGCCACGTATTTTGTTGATGGATGAACCGTTTGGTGCTTTAGATGCGCAAACACGCGCAAAAATGCAGGCACACTTGCTTGAGATTTGGCGCAATATCGACATCACGATTGTATTTATTACCCACGATTTAGATGAAGCGATTTTCTTGGCAGACAGAATTTTAGTGTTGAAAGCACACCCAGGCGAAGTGATGGAACTTATTGAAGTACCTGTGCCACGGCCACGTGATTTAACACAAACAAATTCACCAGAATTTTTAGCAACCAAAACGAGATTAGAAGCATTGATTCATCCGCAAGAAGAGGTTGAAACAAATGAAATCCCGATACAACAACGCATGATTCGCTTTGTGAATGTAGCAGATAACGTGGAGTAGTGGCATGGGCATGGAATGGTCAAAAACGACATGGGATGAAATCCCCGCAAAGTTAAAAGCAGCTAATTATTCTGCCATTTTGCCGATAGGCGCCACCGAGCAACATGGTCCTCATATGGGCTGTGGCATGGACTATGTGTTAGCAGACGTGTTATGCAAAGCGGTTGCTGAAAAAACTAAAGTACCGATGTTGCCAACGATGCCCTATGGTTGCTCAATTGGGCATAGTCAGCGTTGGCCTGGCACCATCGCATTACAGCCCATCACTTTAATTAATACGATTAAAGACATGGGCGACTGGGCTTATTACAGTGGCGTAAGACGCTTATTTATCGTCAATGCCCACGTCACCAACGCTGCGCCTTTGCGATGTGCGCTGGAAATGCTCCGCGCAGCACATGACGACATGATGATTGCTGTGATTAACACCGCGCATTTAAGTAAACGTGCTAAAGAGTTTCAGCATGCGGATGGTGATGACTGGCATGCCAATGATGGTGAAACCTCACTCATGTTAGCGACTGCCCCAGAAATGGTGCGTATCGAAAAACTGAGTATAGCGGATGATCCAGATCGCACAGATGGCTTAGTGTTTGCGCACCCAGTCAACAGAACCAGTTTAAACGGTGTAACAGGCACGCCGAGTATTGCAAGTAAGGAAAAAGGTGAAGAATGGTTCGCTTGGATGGTTGAAGATTTAAGTAATTTAGTGATTAAAGGTACACAAGAGAATCCGCCTTTGGCGCATTCATATTTCGATAAATTTAACAATTAACGATAGGGATTCCAATTCATGAAATCAGCAGCTGAAGTCAAAGATATTGAATTAAAACTGAAAGAACAAGGTGTTAAATACTGCGTCGGCGCTTATGTCGATATTCATGGTATCCCCAAAGGCAAAGTCGTTCCTATAGACCATTTGCCTCAAATGTCAGGTGGTTCAGAGCGTTACACAGGCTATGCGCTGGATGGTTTAGGGCAAGGACCAAGTGATGATGAAATCACTTCTGTGCCAGATTTAGACCATATTATTCAATTGCCGTGGGAGCCCAAGGTTGCTTGGATGCCTGCTGATAACTACTTTCAAGGCAACCCATACCCCCTTAACACCCGCGTGGCACTCAAAAATGTACTGGCAGAAGCGGCAAAAATGGGCTTCGGTATGAACTTAGGCATTGAGTGCGAGATTTATCTGTTCAAGCAAAATGCCGACGGTACTTTGAGTGTGCCAAACCCAGATGACAAACTCGGCAAAGCTGCGTATGACGTCAGTACATTTATGGACAATTTCACTTGGCTAGACAAAGTGGGCAGCGCCATGAACAACTTAGGTTGGGACCTTTACTCGTTTGACCATGAGGATGGCAACAGCCAATTTGAATTTGATTTTAACTACAGCGACGCGTTGACCATGTGCGATCGTTTTACCTTTTTCCGTTATATGGCGAAACACTATGCTAAAGAAGAAGGCTTGTTGGCAACGACGATGCCCAAGCCTTTTGCCGATAAAACAGGCACGGGAGCACATTTCAATATGTCGCTTTACGATTTAAAAACAGGCAAAAATCTATTTGCCTGCGACCCTAAAGATGACCCAAGAGGTTTAGGCTTAACGACGTTAGGTTACCAATTTATTGCAGGCATTCTTAAGCATGGGCCAGCACTTTGCGCCACCTTTGCGCCGACAGTGAATAGTTACAAACGCTTGGTACGTCGTGGTGCAATGAACTACTTTAGTTGGGCGCCTGTATTTAACTCATTTGGTTCCAATAACCGCACCAATTCAGTCCGTGTACCGATGGGTGGTGGACGTTGTGAATCACGCAATGCAGATGGTTCAGTCAACCCATACTTAGCTGCCACCATGGCCTTGGCTGCGGGTTTAGAGGGCATCAAAGAAGGTTTAGATCCAGGCAAACCAAACGAAGACAACTTATATGAAATGACTGAAGAAGAACGCACTAAACGAGGAATTGGCTTTTTGCCACAAACCTTACAAGAAGCGGTGAAAGCCTTTGCAGCCGACCCATTGGTTGAAAAAACCTTGGGTAAAGCACTGCGAGATGAGTTTATTAAATACAAATCCGAAGAGTGGGAAGCCTATCACCAATCCGTGAGTCAATGGGAAATCAGTCGTTATAGCCATATGTTTTAAAGAGAAAATATGCATCCATATAATACAAACAATATTCTTTGGGAAGAAACCATACCTGGCGGTACGCACTGGTCTGGTTTAATTCGTCGCGGTACTGCTTTGCGTATGACTGATATGGAAGGTGGTGCCAATTTATCGGCTTTGTTTTATAACCCAGAAGACAAATTAGAACGCTACAACATGCCAGATACCTTAAAAGCGCAACATACGGCTTTTTTAACTACTGGCAACGTGTGTTATTCAGACATGGGGCGGGTGATGTGCTCCATTATTAACGATACCGTTGGTTGGCACGACACCATTTGTGGCATCACCGATGCCGTCATGATAGAGACCAAGTATGGCAAAACCGACTTTCAAACCCATCGTAACCATCGCTATCAAAATGGAAAAGATGGCATGTTAATCGAGTTAGCCAAATATGGCATGGGAAAGCGAGATTTAGTCGCGAACGTCAATTTTTTCAGTAAGGTGATTCCTGATGAAGCGGGTAACTTAAGCTTTGTGGTAGCTAATAGCAAAGCAGGAAGCTATGTGGATGTGCGCTTTGACATGAATGTGTTGTTGGTATTATCCGCTGCACCCCACCCATTTGATAACAAGACCAGCTATCAGCCCGCAGCAATCAAGTTATCTGCATGGAATGCTGGCTTAGCAGACGTGAGTGATGTATGCCGCAATTCCTGTCCACAAAATGGCCGTGGTTTTATGAATACGGAAAGATATTATTTATGAGCGCCTTGATTGAAAGTCGATTGAACCCTAAAGATGCGGTAATAAATGAAATTTGTCTCGCGGGTGACCCATGGATGGCCGAAGTTAAAAAAGGCCAGATATTCCGAATTTTGGATTTAGAAGGTAATCAGGCCGTCGATACCCTGTTTTATAGCGCACATGATTCTGAAGAGCGTTACAGTGCAGTGGATACCATTGCTCGACAAAGTAAACTCTATCTGACGACTGGTTCGGTGTTGTATTCCAGCGAAGGCAATCCAATGCTGACGATTGTTGCAGATACCTGTGGTCGCCATGACACCTTGGGTGGAGCTTGTTCATGTGAAAGCAATACGGTGCGCTACGCCTTGGATAAATACGCCATGCATAGTTGTCGCGACAGCTTTATGCATGCCCTCAATCATTGTGGTTGTGCAACGCAACGCAATATGACCAAACGTGATATTACGGCCAATATCAACTTTTTTATGAATGTACCAGTGACGGCAGAAGGTGGGTTAAGTTTTGCTGATGGCATTTCTGGTGCAGGCAAATATGTTGAAATGCGGGCGGAAATGGATGTGGTGGTGTTGATTTCCAACTGCCCACAACTTAACAACCCTTGTAATGCGTATAACCCGACACCAGTACAGCTACTAGTATGGAATTCTTAAACAAGCTTATCAGGACGGCCTGAAAAGCAATAATAAGATGCAGGACGACCTGCTCAAAGGTGAGTAATGTTTAAAAAAGTCTTAATTGCAAACCGCGGTGAGATTGCTTGCCGCGTGATCCGCACGCTGAAAAAAATGGGCATCCAATCTGTGGCCATTTATTCAGAAGCAGACGCAGGTGCGCGCCATGTGCTTGAGGCTGACGAAGCTGTGTGTGTGGGCCCAGCTCCTGCTGCCGAGAGCTACTTAAATGTCGCTCGTATCCTGCAAGTCGCGCAAGAAACAGGTGCAGAAGCCATCCACCCGGGCTATGGATTTTTATCTGAAAATGCCGATTTTGCAGAGCGTTGTCAGCAAGCAGGCGTCGTGTTTATTGGCCCAACCCCACAACAAATGCGTGACTTTGGTCTCAAACATACGGCACGTGCATTGGCAGAGAAAAGTGGCGTACCTTTGTTGCCAGGTACAGGCTTATTAAAAGATGTCGCAGAAGCGCAAATCCAAGCTGCCCGTATCGGTTACCCTGTGATGCTCAAAAGCACAGCGGGTGGTGGTGGCATTGGCATGCAATTAATTTGGGCAGAAGAAGAATTACTCAATGCTTTTGAGTCGGTGCAGCGTTTATCAAAAGCCAACTTTAAAGAGTCAGGCATTTATCTCGAAAAATACGTGCAAGCAGCACGGCATATCGAAGTGCAAATTTTTGGTAATGGCTTAGGCAAAGTGATTGCGCTTGGCGAGCGCGATTGTTCGGTGCAGCGCCGTAACCAAAAAGTGATTGAAGAAACGCCTGCGCCCAATATCACTGAACAAGTCCGACGCGCTTTGTGCGAAACCGCTGTAAAGCTGGGTAGCGCCATCTCTTATCGCTCAGCGGGTACGGTAGAGTTTGTGTATGACACTATCAGCAAAGATTTTTATTTTTTAGAAGTGAATACTCGCTTACAGGTCGAGCACGGTGTGACCGAGCTTGTGAGCGGTGTCGATTTGGTCGAGTGGATGATACGCGTAGCAGCGGGTGAAATTAATGTACTGGATGATTACACGCATCAGCCACAAGGCCATGCCATTCAAGTACGGGTGTATGCTGAAGATGCCAATAAAAATTTTCAGCCCTCCAGCGGTGTGCTGACAAAAGTAAATTTTTCGCAAAATGCGCGCGTTGATACTTGGGTGCAAACAGGCAGTGAAGTTTCGCCTTTTTATGACCCACTGATTGCCAAAGTATTAGTGCATCGCCCCGATAGAGCACAAGCCGTGCAAGCGATGCGTTTCGCTCTGGACGAAACCAGCTTACATGGTATTGAAACCAATCTGGCCTATTTGTCGCAGGTATTGGCAGACAAGGTGTTTCCTGCAGGTGAACAAACCACACAGTATCTCAACAGTTTTCAGTATCTGCCCGCTACCATAGACGTACTAGACGGTGGCGTGATGACGACCATTCAAGATTATCCTGGGCGAATTGGCTATTGGAATGTCGGCGTTCCGCCCTCAGGCCCAATGGATCATTTAGCATTTCGACTGGCAAATCAGCTGGTGGGTAACGCAGAAGGTGTCGCTGGTATTGAAGTGACTTTGATTGGCCCAAGCCTTAAATTTAATACCGAGGCGGTGATAGCCGTGACTGGACCAGCCATGGAACTCACTTTAGATGGTGAACCAATCGCTATGTGGCAAGCACACCATATCAAAGCAGGTAGTGTTTTAAAACTCGGCAAGGTGTTGACTGAAGGCTGTCGTACTTATTTGGCTGTAAAAGGTGGCTTTGATGTGCCCGATTATTTGGGTAGTAAATCGACCTTTACGCTTGGACAGTTTGGCGGACATGGTGGTCGCGCGATTCGTGTGGGTGATGTGCTACGTGTGTTTAAGTTAGAAAAAGTACCTACATTAAAAGCCTTGGCAACAGACGCACAACCTGTGTATTCCAAGCATTGGGAAATCGGTGTGTTATATGGGCCGCATGGCGCCCCCGATTTTTTTACAGAAGATGATATTGCCATGTTCTTCTCTACCGATTGGGAAGTGCATTACAACTCTAATACCACGGGCATCCGCTTAATCGGCCCCAAACCCAATTGGGCGCGCAAAGACGGAGGCGAGGCGGGCTTACATCCTTCCAATATTCATGACAATGCGTATGCCATTGGTGCGGTTGATTTTACCGGCGATATGCCGGTGATTCTTGGCCCTGATGGACCAAGTTTGGGTGGCTTTGTCTGCCCAGCTACGATTGTGCAAGCAGAACTGTGGAAAATGGGACAACTGAAAGCGGGTGATACCATACGCTTTAAGCGCCTAACACAAGCGCAAGCGGCAGAAATGGAACGCGCTCAAAATGAAAAAATTGCCCATTTAGAACAGTTAAGTATGGCGCTGCCAACCAACCAAGAGTTGAGTTTTAGCCCTATTTTGGCTGAAATCAAAGAATCTAAAGACCAAGTCCGAACCGTTTATCGTCAAGCAGGTGATAAGTATTTATTGGTGGAATACGGCCCATTGGTGTTGGATTTGAATCTGCGTTTCCGTGTGCATGCATTAATGCAATGGTTAGAAGAACAAAAGATACAAGGCATCATCGATTTGACCCCAGGCATACGCTCGCTACAAGTACATTATGAAAGCTTGGTGTTGCCAGTAACGCAATTGTTGAAAATTTTGCAACAAGCAGAATCCGAATTACCGGCAATTGAGGACATTGTGGTACCAACACGAATTGTGTATTTGCCATTATCATGGGATGACGTGGCAACTCAGTTGGCGATTGAAAAATATATGCAATCGGTACGTAAAGATGCTCCATGGTGCGAAATGGTCGATGGTCATGCCAGCAATATTGAGTTTATCCGCCGTATTAATGGACTAGACTCAATTAACCAAGTAAAAGACATCGTGTTTAATGCGAGTTATCTCACACTAGGCTTAGGCGATGTTTATTTAGGTGCGCCAGTGGCAACCCCTGTTGATCCGCGCCATCGTTTAGTTACTACAAAATACAATCCCGCCCGTACATGGACGCCCGAAAATGCTGTAGGGATTGGCGGGGCGTATATGTGTGTGTATGGCATGGAAGGCCCTGGCGGTTATCAATTTGTCGGGCGCACCATTCAAATGTGGAACCGTTGGAATTGCACTGCAGACTTTAAAGCAGGCAAACCATGGTTATTGCGCTTTTTCGACCAAATCCGCTTCTACCCAGTTTCAGCTGAAGAATTATTGCAAATGCGTAAAGATTTTCCGCATGGTAAGTTTCAACTCAAAATTGAAGAAACTACGTTTAGCCTTAAAGAATACAATGCATTCCTTAACGAAGAAACTAAAGCTATTACTGCATTTAAAACCCAACAGCAAAACGCTTTTAATGCAGAACGTGAACGTTGGATTGCCACTGGCCAAGCTAATTACAGTAATGAGACAGAAGTGGCAAACGACGAGTCTGATGCGCTTGTGTTAGTGGAGGGGAGTCGTGCCATTGCCTCGCATGTGGCGGGTAATCTTTGGCAAGTGCAAGTACAAGCAGGCGATATTGTGCAAGCAGGGGATGTGATGGTCATCGTTGAATCGATGAAAATGGAAATTGCTGTGACTGCGCCTTGTGATGGCAAAGTGAGCAAGGTCTTATGTGCTGCGGGTAACCCAGTCTCTGCAGGGCAAAACTTGATTGTGATTGAGGAAGCCTAAAATGAATTTAAGTATTTCATATTTGCAATCTGAATATCGTTCTGGCAGGTTAACCCCAACAAAATTGGTGACATCACTCGCGAATTTGATTCATCAAGAAGATACACACCATATTTGGATACATCGGCTCAGTCAAGAAGAGATGTTGGTTTATGCCAAAAAGTTAGAAGACAGTTCCCCTGAGAGTTTGCCACTTTACGGTGTTCCATTTGCCATTAAAGATAATATTGATTTGGCAGGTGTCCCCACCACGGCAGCATGTCCAGAATTTTCTTATACTCCAGCAAGAAGTGCCACAGTCGTTCAAAAGCTGATTGATGCAGGTGCAATACCTGTTGGTAAAACTAATCTAGATCAGTTCGCTACAGGCTTGGTGGGTACGCGGTCTCCATATGGTGCCTGTAAAAACAGCTTTAATCCTGACTATATATCAGGCGGATCAAGTGCAGGCTCAGCGGTTTCAGTCGCATTGGGCATGGCAAGCTTTAGTTTAGGGACTGATACAGCAGGTTCTGGGCGCGTGCCAGCGTCGTTTAATAACTTGGTCGGGCATAAACCTACTTGTGGTTTGCTCAGTACCACAGGCGTAGTGCCAGCATGTCGTACGCTGGATTGCGTATCGATTTTTGCGTTAACAGCGGAAGATGCAGCCTTAGTGCTAGAAAGCGCGCAGGGCTATGATGCAGAAGATGCATATTCACGCAAAGCGGTGGGTGAAGCCACAACTATATCAAACGCGCATTTTACGTTTGGTGTGCCCAAACCAGCGCAACTGGCTTTTTTTGAGAATGCAGAAACGCCAGCACTCTTTCAGCAAACCATTAAGCAGCTTGAGTCTATGGGCGGAAAAGCAGTCGAAATTGACTTTGAACCATTTTTAGAAACTGCACGTTTACTCTACGAAGGACCTTGGGTGGCGGAACGTTATGCCGCGATTCGTGAATTTTTTGAAGCTAAACCAGAAGCGATTTTTCCCGTCACCAAGCAAATAATAGGTGGTGCAGTCAAATTTAGTGCAGCCGATACCTATGAATCACAATACAAACTCAAAGCCCTGCAACGCAAAGCGGAAGTGGTTTGGGAGAATATCGATATTATTGTTACGCCGACTGCCGGCACTATTTACACGATAGACGAAGTTAATGCAGACCCCGTGCGATGTAATTCTAATTTAGGGTATTACACCAATTTTATGAATCTGCTCGATTTATCGGCCACTGCTATCCCCACAGGATTTTTGCAAAACGGACTGCCATTTGGGGTCACCATTTGTGCACCTGCATTTAAAGATAACTCATTATTGAATTTGGCAACTAAATTACAAAAACTGACGAGCAAAACACTAGGTGCAACAGGTTTGCCTTTAATTTAAAAATTAAAATTTAACTTAAGCCGAGAAAATTAAAATGACAACAGAAGAATATATCCAAGTCGCTGTGTGCGGTGCACACATGACGGGTTTGCCGCTGAACTCTCAACTCACCAATTTGGGTGCTAGCTTTGTAGAGGCGACGACGACGTCTCCAGACTATAAACTATACAAATTAAACGGGTTTACTCCTCCCCGTCCTGGCTTAATTCGCGTCTCA
Organism: uncultured Methylotenera sp.; assembly: GCA_964464725.1. Classification (GTDB taxonomy): domain Bacteria; phylum Pseudomonadota; class Gammaproteobacteria; order Burkholderiales; family Methylophilaceae; genus Methylotenera_A. The sequence continues at coordinate 15,441 of CAYXHH010000011.1, forward strand.
TCAGGAGGCTCAGCGATTGCACTCGAAATTTGGCAACTACCCATTAAAAATTATGGTACCTTTGTGATGGGTGTGCCTGCACCGTTGGGGTTTGGTACCTTAACGTTGGCAGATGGACGGAAAGTAAATGGGTTTTTATGTGAGCACTATGCAACGCTGGATGCAATAGATATTTCGCATTTAGGTGGTTGGCGGAATTATTTAACAGCACAATGATATCAATGCTTAGTAGCTAATCTGTCCAGATATATACCAAGCAGTTTGATTATCCTTATTGGCGATATTGCCTAAATCGATATAAGCGCCAGTGACAGAAAAATTCTTATGTGGAAACCAAGTCACAAACATATCTTTGGCGTCGTCTTCTTCAAATACGCTGAGATTGTCTGGTTTGTAGCGATATTCCACGCCAGCTAACAAGCGGTCAGTCATCATTACGGCAGCGCTAAAAGCAGGTTCAAAGCGGTAATCGTCATTTTTGTCACCACCAAACCCTAGCAAGCCAAATTGATTGGCTTTGGTGGCCTGCAAGGTCGCATTGAGCAATACATTTCGGCCATTTAAAGCACCCAAATACAATTTGGTGGCGGATAGATAATAATCTACGCCACTTGCATCTTTTGCACCTAGAGATTTTGGTACAAAATCAAAGTCCTCGTTATGCTTATACTGTGCGCCAACCGCAATTTGTGGCAACCATAAATCTTGATCGTACACGGCATCACCTACTAACCTTAATTTGATGCCTAAGGTGTTCATGCGGATGGACTCATTAGGCACGGTGTTGCTTAAGCCAAATTTAGTGTGCGCTACACTTAATTCAATACGATTATTTAATCCAATCGCAATACCGCCAGAATCAAGCTCAAAGCCACCACGTGTTTTGGCTTGAGTATAAAAACCAGAAAACCCAACTTGTGCATCCGTGCCATAGCCAGAAATCAATGCCCATGGCGTTAAGCCACCACCGGCTGCGCCTTCTACTTGTGTTACACCGCCAGTTGCTAATAGGCGGTCACCAGCTAGTGCGGTTGAGCAATCATTACCTAACAATAGGCTAGCTAAGATTAAAGCCAATAAATGGTTAGATGGTTTGCGTTGCATGCTCATTTTCCCAATAGAGTTTCCATGACACCATTATTCATCAAGCACACTTAAACTAAATGGCCAAAATAAGCAGTGAAATCTGTTTATCTCTGCGCTTTAAAGACTCGGCCTTAACGCTATGATGGAGTGGTAAAAATCCGAGGGTAAAGCGATGAAATTGAAGGTGTTGTTGCTGTTAAGTATCAGTGTGTTAAGTGCTTGTGGGATGCCAACCAAGCCAGAAGCAAGTTTATACGCAAGGCTAGGCGGCAAGCCAGTGCTAGCGGCTATTTCATCTGACTTGCTAGACGCAACATCCACAGATGAACGTACTAAACGCTCGTTTAAAGACGTTAAATTAAGCGCAGTCAAAGAAAGCTTAACGCTTTATCTATGCGAAAAAACGGGTGGTGACTGTGTTTACGAAGGCGAAACCATGAAAAATTCGCACGCCGATGCCAACATCACCACTGCCGAGTTTGAGCTCATGGTGCAACAACTGCGCGATGTATTAGATGCGCATAAAATTGGAACGCGAGAGAAAAATGAGCTTCTTAAAATCCTAGCCCCCACCAAACGTGACATCGTGACGCCACATGGCGCTAAAACTTAACGGTAATAATGGGCCAAAAATGTACATTAACATGAGGTTAAATCCACTTTTTGGGTTAGGCGCCTTATGCCTAACGCTAGTATTAACACCAGCTAAGGCAAATGATTTGCTGGTAGAGGTGACTGATACTAACGGGCAACCGTTAATAGATGCAGTGGTGTATTTAGAAGGGCAAAAAGTTAATCAATCATCTACTGCAGACTTGGTTGAAATTACACAAAAAGGGAAAAAATTTCATCCTTTGGTCACGGTTGTACAAGTAGGTAGCAAGATCAATTTCCCTAACAAAGACAGCGTTCGTCACCACGTATATTCCTTTTCACCAGCTAAAAAATTTGAGCTAAAACTCTATTCTGGCGTGCCAGCAACACCTGTGTTATTTGATAAAGCGGGTACAGCTGTGTTGGGTTGCAATATTCACGACACCATGTTGGCGTATGTGCATGTGGTGGATAGTGCTCATTTTGAAAAAACAGACAATGCAGGCTTGGTTAAATTGCAAGGTGTAGCTGAAGGCAAATATCAACTAAAAGTATGGCACTACGCACTCAAAAAAGAAAACGAGAGCTATACGCAAGACATTAGCTTGCCCGAATCTAAAAAGCTGATGATTAAACTCGACATCAATTCTGGCTTGCTGGTCAGTCAACGCTAGGATTATCAAACATGAAATTTAAGAGCTTAAAAACGCAAATTATTGTCGTGTTTTTAACACTGATTTTAGGTATTCAATTAGCGGGCCTAATTCCTATTCAGTACAGTATCAATAGAAACGCCCAATCCACAGTAGAAAAAGAATTAGTAGTGGGTGAGAAAGTATTTTTGAATATTTTAGAACATAATACCGATAGTTTGAAGCAAGGCGCCAAGATTTTGGCTGCAGATTATGGTTTTCGTGAGTCTATTGCCACTAATGATCAGGAAACTATTATCTCAGCATTAAATAACCATCAGTCTCGCATTAACGCAGACATTGCAATTTTTTATTCTACTAACCAAACGAAGTTAATTATATCGGGTGGCGTGTCGTCAGTAGACGCGAATGCAGTTGTGCAGCGATTAATTAAGGACTATTCCTCAGAGAATAATCACAGTGATTTTGAGATATTTAATGGGACGCCCTACCAATTAGTTGCTGTGCCAATTAAGGCACCATTAGTCATTGGTTGGGTAGTGATGGGTTTTAAAATTGATGATACTTTAGTCAAAAAGTTACATAAATTAAGTAATTTGCAGGTCACATTTTTACAAAAATCTCAGAATCAAAATTGGCACGCTACAGCCAGCTCTTTAAGCAAACAACATGTAGATGTTTTGGTAAAAGAGGTTGAGCAGTCTTACACACCACAATTTAAAAAGACAGAAATTGAATTTGTCGACGCCATATTCGATTCTAGAATACTTACTTTGCATGCAGATAAAAATATATTAATTACCGTATTACAACGTTCAATCAGTGAGACAAAAGCCCAATATGACTCGCTCAAATCGAGTTTGTTATTACTCACATTAGCAGGCATAACAATCTTTACTGTAGTCATTATCTATACATCCAAGCTCATCACAAAACCAATTACTGAGCTGTCTGAAACAGCAAAAGAATTAGGGCAAGGCAACTATGACTTAACGATAAAAACGAACAGAAAAGATGAAATTGGCGAGCTTAGCAATGCGTTTAATGCAATGCGTGAAGCGATTTCAGACCGTGAGAAAAAAGTATATCGTGCTGCTTTTGTAGATGAAATTACAGAGCTACCAAATCGTGCATCATTTATAAAGTGTTTAGACGAAGCCATTGTATCCGCAAAAGAAAATGACGCTAACTTTTGTGTCATGATCCTTAATTTGGATCGTTTTAAACAAGTGAACAAAATTATGGGGCGAGCTTTTGCTGACCAAATTTTAATCCATACAGCACAAAGTTTACATGGCATCGTAAGTCAAACTACCAACACCTTGGCAAGACTTGGCGCCGATGAATATGGTTTCCTGTTACCAAATGCCTCATTAGAACAAGCGCAACTGGTTGCAAATAAAATACTTAAACATTTAGAACAAACCCAACAAGTCAACGGGCAAAATATCGACATATCATTAAGTATTGGAATCAGTGTTTACCCAATGCACGGTGACAGCCATGAGCAATTGTTTAATAATGCAGAAACTGCACTGCAATACGCGAAAGCTAAAAAAGTTCCTATAGTTGTCTATGCAAATCAATTTGATATAGGTTATCAAGAGAACCTGACCTTGGCTTCTGAACTTAGAGAAGCGATTAAAAGTAACCAACTTGCACTATATTTACAGCCTAAAGTTGATATTAAAAACAAACAAGCCAATATGGCAGAAGCTTTAGTCAGATGGATACATCCTGATAAAGGATTTATTTTTCCTGATCAATTTATTCCATTTGCTGAACAAACTGGGTTAATTCAAAACATCACTATGTGGATGCTGAATGAAGCTTGTAAAGTTTGTGCAGATTTTAATGCACAAGGGGTTAAACTTTCGATTGCGGTGAACATTTCTACACGTGATTTAATTGATCAAGCACTACCAGAAAAGCTGCAAGCGCTACTAAATCAATACCAACTCTCTGTGGATAGTATTGCATTAGAAATTACAGAAAGCAGTATTATGGATGATCCAATCAGGGCAGAGGCAACCTTACTTAAACTGGCACAAATGGGTATCAAAATTGCGATTGATGATTTTGGAACAGGTTATTCTTCGCTCGCCTATTTAAAACGGTTGCCAGTACAAGAACTTAAAATTGATAAATCATTTGTGCTTAATATGGAAAAAAACGAGAGTGACGCTACTATTGTTAAATCTACAATTGATCTAGGGCATAACTTGAATTTAAAAGTAGTCGCTGAGGGTATCGAAAATCTAGAGAGTTGGCAACTTCTTGAAAAGATGGGTTGTGATTATGGGCAAGGTTACTATATGGGTAAGCCTATGCCTGCTAAAGACTATCCAACTTGGTTAACTACATGGCTAGATAAATCCAATAGTGCCTTTTAAAACTCGACCATTTCAAACTCTTCTTTTCCCGCACCACATTCAGGGCATTTCCAATCAGCAGGCACATCTTCCCAAGCAGTGCCAGCGGGGATACCATCTTCTGGCCAGCCTTTTTCTTCTTCATAAATTAAACCGCATACTACACACATCCAAGATTTCATCATTTGGCCTTTGCTTAAGTTAACTTTGTTTCTCATGATTATTTTAAGTGATAAACACTTTAATTTGTCGTAATTAGCTATCAACGCTTACAAAAAAGCCCGCAAACGCGGGCTTTGAGTTATGTAAACAATTATGCTAAATCAAATCGATCAGCATTCATGACTTTTGTCCAAGCTTTGACAAAATCATGCACAAATTTTTGTTGTGCATCACTTTGGGCATAGACTTCGGCCAAAGCACGTAACTGTGAGTTTGAGCCAAATACAAGATCAACCACTGTACCCGTCCATTTGACTTTGCCTGTTTTGCGGTCACGGCCTTCTAGCACATCACTATTTGTGCTCGATTTTTGCCATTGCGTACTCATGTCTAACAAGTTTACAAAAAAGTCATTACTTAACGTGTCAACCTGTTTGGTGAATACACCATGTGAAGATTGCCCTACATTTGCGTTAAGTACGCGCATGCCGCCTACAAGCACAGTCATTTCTGGCGCGCTGAGGTTGAGTAATTGAGCTTTATCTACCAATAACTCAGCTGTCGAGCCAACTACACCTTTTTTAACAAAATTACGGAAGCCATCAGCTATCGGTTCTAACACTGCAAAAGAATCCACATCAGTCTGCTCTTGCGTTGCGTCGTTACGACCTGGCGTAAATGGTACTTTGATTGCAACACCTGCATTTTTTGCCGCCGCTTCAACCGCCGCACAACCTGCTAATACAATCAAATCGGCCATGCTGATTTTTTTGCCACCGGTTTGGGTTTGATTAAAATCTTGTTGAATTGATGTTAACTTATTAAGTACTTTATCAAGTTCAGCTGGTTGATTTACTTCCCAGTTTTTTTGCGGTGCCAAACGTATGCGTGCGCCATTTGCACCACCGCGTTTATCTGAGCCTCGGAAGGTCGAAGCAGATGCCCATGCTGTACTTACCAATTGTGAGATAGACAAACCACTCGCTAATACTTTTTTCTTGAGCATCGTAATATCATTTGCCGTCACTAATTTGTAATCAACAGGCGGAATCGGGTCTTGCCAGATAAGCGCTGTTTTTGGCACTAGTGGGCCAAGATAACGTGCCACAGGCCCCATATCACGATGCGTTAATTTAAACCAAGCACGCGCAAACGCATCTGCAAATTCTTTCGGATTTTGATGGAAGCGGCGAGAAATTTTTTCATACGCAGGGTCCATACGCAAAGCCAAATCGGCAGTGGTCATCATCGGCGCATGACGTTTATTGGGGTCATGTGCATCAGGCACCAAATTTGCGGCTGCTGGGTCTTTTGGCACCCATTGGTGGGCGCCTGCAGGGCTCTTACTTAACACCCAATCATGACCAAATAATGTATCAAAGTAGCCGTTATCCCATTGAATCGGATTAGGTGTCCAAGCGCCTTCAATACCACTGGTGATGGTGTGCACGCCTTTACCTGTGCCAAAGCTATTTTTCCAACCAAAGCCTTGTTCTTCAATATCAGCTGCCTCTGGCTCGCGACCTACATGGCTTTCTGGACCAGCTCCATGCGCTTTACCAAAGGTGTGACCACCCGCTACCAAAGCGACTGTTTCTTCATCATTCATGGCCATACGTGCAAATGTTTCGCGAATATCTCGTGCAGAAGCAATAGGGTCGGGGTTACCATTAGGCCCTTGCGGGTTCACATAGATCAATCCCATTTGTACAGCGCCAAGTGGATTATCCAATTGGCGATCACCTTTGTAACGTTCGTCTCCCAACCATGTGCTTTCTGGGCCCCAATAGATATCCTCTTCTGGCTCGTAAATATCGGCGCGCCCACCAGCAAACCCAAACGTTTTAAGGCCCATCGAATCCATGGCTACTGTACCTGCTAGGACGATTAAATCAGCCCATGAAAGCTTATTGCCATATTTTTGTTTGATAGGCCATAGCAAACGTCTGGCTTTATCCAAATTACCGTTGTCCGGCCAACTGTTTAAAGGCGCAAAGCGTTGCGCGCCTGTGCCTGCGCCGCCACGACCATCATAAATTCGATAAGTCCCAGCAGCATGCCAAGTCATGCGCACAAAAAACGGGCCATAATGACCATAATCGGCAGGCCACCAATCTTGTGAGTCGGTCATTAAGGCATGTAAATCCTTTACTACGGCTTTTAGATTGAGCTTTTTAAATTCATTTGCATAATTAAAAGCTTCACCCATTGGGTTAGAGGCAGCTGATTGTTGATGTAATATTTTTAAGTTGAGCTGATTTGGCCACCAGTCTGCGTTGCTGCGTGTACCTGCAATAGCATTGGCATTTGTTACCCCAGAAAATGGGCATTTTGATTCAGTTGTCATTTATCTCTCTCCTATCGTTAACATTAAAATTAATGGCTTTCAGCATAGCTTGCCATCAGGTCTATGAGTACTTTTAAATCAATTACTTCTTGTTTAGTATCATTTAAAAATTGCAATAAGCTTTTAATCATCATTTGCTCCTTAGGTAACACCACTTAAGATGTATGCATGCCATTCTATGGGGCCTATTTTGATTTGTATAATTGTATGTTTTGATGAAGTTGATAAATAAAATTAATCAATGTATGATAAGTAAAGTTTATTAATGGAGTATTGGTGAGCTTAACAGAATTAAAATTTATTGTCGCCGTGGCACAAGAGCGTAACTTTAGACGGGCAGCAGAAAAGTGCTTTGTAACTCAACCAGCCTTGAGTTTAGGAATTAAAAAACTAGAAGATGAGCTCAATGTGACGATTTTTGAGCGTAGTCGTAGCGATGTCACCATGACGGAAATTGGCGAGAAAATCGTAGAACAAGCTGAAAAAGTGCTAGAAGAGACCGCACGTATCAAACAATTAGCTGAGATGGGGAAAAATCAACTCATTGGGACATTTAAGTTAGGCATGATACATTCGGTCGGCCCTTATTTGTTACCAGAAATTATTCCAATTTTGCGGCATATCACACCAGATATGCCCTTAGAAGTCGAGGAAAACTTAACGGCTAATTTAGAAACACAATTACGCAACGGTATTATTGATGCTGCGATTATAGCATTGCCATTTGAAATACCTGGTTTGCAGTATCGGGTTTTGTACGATGAAGAGTTTGATGTGGTGGTGCCTAATCAACACCATTGGGCAAATCGTAAACAAATTAAACCTGAAGAATTATCCGAAGAAAAAGTACTTTTGCTTAACAGCGGACACTGTTTTAGCAATCAGGTCACGCAAGCTTGTCCCGAGCTTTCGCGCAAAGGCGAGGTGTTGCAAGGTAATTCTTTAGAAACCATCCGAAACATGGTGGCTTCAAACTTGGGTATTACCGTGCTGCCATGTTCGGCAACGGCAGAGCGATATCATAACCCGCTAATCAAAGTGATTCCGTTTACCAGCCCTGCACCAACAAGGCGTATTGCCATTGCTTGGCGAAAAAGCTTTGTTCGGGTAGAGGCGATAGATAAAATTGCAGAGGCCATTGCTATTGTGGGTTCAGATTATATGAAACATGTGGAGTAATTTAACAACAAAAAACCCCCAATATACGGGTTAATTGTTTCCATAAAATATAAAAGGCGCACTAGGCGCCTTTTATACTGATGAACAATTATTAATTGTTCAACTTATTTATTCATAACGTACATTGTTACTTCAAAACCGAAACGCATTTCAGTAGCTGCTGGTGTTGTCCACATAATATTTCTCCTAAAAAAGTTAATTAATCAAGTACTGCATTGCTTATGACGCTAATTATGCAGATAAGTTAACCTACAAGCCTGTGTGTCAGTATTAAAACAATCTCATGAAAATCATGAGATAAAAAAGTTATTAATACACCAGTTGTACGCGGTAGCCAGCGACAGACAAATCTTTTATATTAATCGCGAGTTGAACGCGCATTTCTTCGCGTGCGCCTATTCCGTTTATAACGTCAGTACCTGGTTTCAAATACTCACTTGGTTTTACAAGTCTTCTCAGAACAGGTTCATCGTCTGTAGAGGTCAGTGTTAACTCAATATTTGGATAAGCTTGGGCGAAACTAGCATTATTAATGAGAACACTGCTAAACTTAATTACGTTTTGATGGCTGTCATCTTCTTGCATATCTGAATCATCAATGGTGAGTAAATCCAAATTCGCAGGCAAAGGAATCTCACATTTAAGCGCCTTACAAGCTTGTACTAAATAAGGTTTAAATTGAGGATAGTTCGCAGCAATCTGCGTACGATTAGCAAACACTGCTTGCAGACCTGCTAAAGAAGCTAGTAGGAAGCTCAAAATCACCAACCAGTAATTGATTTTGGTTTTGGGTTTAGTTAGTTTCTCGTGACTTGTTAAATCCTCAATCAAAATTGGCGAACTAATTTGGTTTGACTCAGAAAACGTAATATTTTCCGGCTCATTGTCTGTTAAGAAAGGATTATCATCATTTTTGCGAATCTTGATTGGGAAATCTAAATCAGATTCAGTATTACTAGATTCTAAGTCTTGCAAGTCAGGAACATTTTCTAGCACGTTACTTAGAGCTTCACCGATACGCTTTTCATCTAGTACTTGAGTTTCATCAGATTCAGCAACTTCAGAAGTTTCATTAATCGACTCTTCAAGGCTGGCGTTATATTCCTCAGGACTATGAATATCATCAGAAACTTCTGTCACTCGATTTTTTGCATTAAATATATGCTCGCAGTTACCACACTGTACTTTTCCACGATGCGCTTTTAGGTGCTCGTCATTGAGCAGAAATTGAGTTCCGCAGGCGGGGCATGAGGTGATGTAATTCATCTTACGGTATCTATCCTAGTGCCTGTCAACAAAACCCAAGCATCCTTTATTTTGGGTGTATCCATATTAAACCATTCGCTGTAGCGGGCAACGAGTGCATCCGTTTGAGATTCTAATATACCCGATAATGCCAATTTACCACCAATATTGCAATACTTAGCTAACGCAGGCGCCAACACCATCAGTGCGCTGGTTAATATATTTGCAACAACTATGTCAAAAGTTTGATGCGTAAAAGCATTTGCATCATAAAAATCAATGTTGACATTGTTTTGCTGGGCATTGTAGTTGCTTGAAATAATCGCTTGAGGATCAATATCAACGCCAACAACAACTTTAGCACCTAATTTTTTAGCGGCTATCGCTAAAATTCCTGAACCACAGCCGTAATCTAAAATACTACCCATGTTTGATTGATTAGTTAACCATTCAAGACACAAACTTGTCGTTGGGTGACTACCAGTACCAAAAGCTAAACCAGGATCCAAAATGATGTTCACCGCATTTTGATTTGGTGTGTCGTGCCAAGTGGGTACAATCCATAACTTATCAGAAATTTTAATCGGGTCAAACTGCGCTTGGGTCGCTCTTACCCAATCTTGCTCAGCGATACTTTCGGTTTGATATTTAAGCTCTGAAACGTTAAAGCCATGCATTTCATTTTGCAAGGCATTCATAATCTCTATTGGGTTGGCATTTTCATCGAACATTGCTGTGACTATATTTTCTTGCCAAATGCCAGGCGGGGGATAATGAATATCTTGACTACTGGGCTCGCCAAAAATGGCTTGCTCAGCTTCGGTGTCTGCATGCGCATCTTCAATGCTGGCAGAAAGCGCGCCAATGTTCATTAATGCATCGCTTATCGCGTCTGCATTATGCTCATTGGCATTAATTTTAAGTAATAGCCAAGCCACTGAATGCTTGTGGCCTATTTATGGCCAATACCTAATTTCTGCTCCAAATAGTGAATACTTGTTCCACCTTGATGAAAAGCAGCATCTGCCATTAAATCAGCATGCAATGGAATGTTGGTTTTGATGCCATCAACCAACATTTCAGACAATGCGATTCGCATACGTGCGATGGCTTGTTCTCGCGTTGCGCCATAGGTAATGAGTTTACCTATCATTGAGTCATAGTGGGCAGGAACGGTGTAACCAGAATAAGCATGTGTATCGATTCGAACACCAGGACCACCTGGCATATGTAAGGTAGTAATGCGACCTGGTGAAGGAACAAAGTTATATGGATCTTCTGCATTAATACGGCATTCCATGGCATGACCACGTAATTCGATATCTTTTTGACGGAATTTTAACTTTTCACCAGCAGCTACAAAAATTTGCTCTTGTACTAAATCCAGTCCAGTAATCATCTCTGTAACGGTATGTTCAACTTGTAAGCGGGTATTCATCTCAATAAAGTAAAACTCGCCATTTTCATACAAGAACTCAAATGTACCAGCCCCACGATATTTAATTTTACGGCATGCCTCTGCACAACGCTCACCAATTTTTGCACGCACTCTTGGGTTAAGTAGTGGCGCAGGCGCTTCCTCGATAATTTTTTGGTGACGACGCTGCATTGAGCAATCGCGATCCCCTAAGTACACTGCATTTCCATGCTGATCTGCCAAAACTTGTATTTCAATATGACGTGGATTTTCTAAAAACTTTTCCATGTACACCATGGGGTTAGCAAAAGCAGCTTGTGCTTCCGCTTTGGTCATATTAACCGCATTAATCAGAGCAGCTTCAGTATGCACAACACGCATACCACGCCCACCACCACCACCAGCCGCTTTAATAATGACTGGGTAACCTACTCTTTTAGCAGTTTTGATAATTTCAGTAGGATCGTCTGGCAGAGCTCCGTCAGAACCAGGCACGCATGGAATACCAGCCTTCTTCATGGCATCTTTAGCTGATACCTTATCGCCCATTAAGCGAATGGTGTCTGCGCGAGGGCCAATAAATACAAAGCCACTTTGCTCAACGCGTTCAGAAAAATCAGCATTTTCCGACAAAAACCCATAACCCGGATGGATTGCTTGAGCATCCGTTACTTCAGCTGCGCTAATAACTGCTGGAATATTTAAATAACTTTGATTTGATGGTGCTGGTCCAATACACACAGACTCATCAGCCAATTTAACGTATTTTGCTTCTTTATCTGCCTCGGAATGAACCGCAACGGTTTTAATTCCCAGTTCTCGGCAGGCTCGTTGAATTCTCAGCGCAATTTCACCACGATTCGCAATTAATATTTTTTCAAACATAGCCGTTAACCAATCACAAATAAGGGTTCGCCATATTCAACTGGTTGACCGTTCTCAACCAGAATCTTTGTAATCACGCCAGCATAGTCAGATTCTATTTCGTTGAGCAGTTTCATGGCTTCGATAATACAAAGCGTTTCACCAACTTCAACTTTTGAGCCTACGTCTACAAATGATTTAGCATCAGGAGACGAGGAGCGATAAAAAGTGCCAACCATAGGTGACTTAACGATATGTCCTTCTTCTGC
>CAYXHH010000012.1:0-1439 GCA_964464725.1 uncultured Methylotenera sp.
ATTTCTGCCAAAAGAATTTTTATTGTTTGGGTTATGGTTATTGGGGTTGCGTGCAGGTGGTTTGGTCGCAGGCTTAGGTGCAAACAAGGGCGTTTGCGGCATGGCTTGGTGGCGCGCCGCCTCAGACATATGTTTATTGCCATTTTGTTGTTGTGCATTTTTAGGTTTTGGCTTTTGTTGGCCTTGACCATGCCCACGTGGCGGCCTGCCATGCGGTTGGGTAGAACGTGGCGCTTCTGGTTCTGGCTTGTCAGAAGGCGTAAATCCTTCGACTTGCACTTTGGGTATTTCGCGTTTGATTAACTTTTCAATATCTTTTAAAAACTTCAATTCTTCACGGTCAACCAATGAAACTGCCGCGCCACTACTGCCTGCGCGACCTGTTCGGCCTATGCGGTGCACATAATCTTCTGGCACATTGGGCAACTCAAAATTCACCACTTGTGGCAATTGGTCAATGTCCAAACCGCGTGCAGCAATATCGGTCGCAACGAGCACGCGTACTTCACCTGCCTTAAAGCCTGCAAGCGCTTTAGTCCGTGCACCTTGGCTTTTGTTGCCGTGAATCGCCGCGGCTTCAATGCCATCTTTAATGAGCTTTTCAGCCAATCTATTAGCACCGTGTTTGGTGCGGGTAAATATCAATACTTGCTGCCAATTGTTTTGCTTAATTAAAAAGCTCATTAATTCACGTTTATGACTTTGCGCGACCATATGCACAGTCTGCTCAACCAATTCGCTAGCGGTGTTGCGGCGCGCCACTTCAACAAAGCCTGGGTTATGCAACAAGCTATCCGCAAGTGTTTTAATCTCATCAGAAAAAGTTGCCGAGAATAATAAGTTTTGGCGTTGTTTAGGTAACAGCGCGAGTATTTTTTTAATATCGCGAATAAACCCCATGTCGAGCATTCTATCGGCTTCGTCCAGCACCAAAATCTCAACGCCGCTTAGGTCAACGTTCTTTTGGTTGGCGTGGTCTAGCAGGCGGCCTGGCGTTGCAACTAAAATATCGAGCGGTTTTTTTAAGCGCGCAATTTGTGGGTTTGCATTGACACCACCAAAAATCACGGTGCTGGTGAGTGGCAAATATTTGCCGTAGGTTTTAACAGATTCTTCAATCTGCGCGGCAAGTTCGCGCGTGGGGGTGAGCATTAAGCAACGTGGGCGACTTTTAATCGCATCTGCGTTACGCGCTTTTTGGCTCAGGATATGCAAAATCGGCAGGGTAAAACCTGCGGTTTTCCCCGTGCCTGTTTGTGCGCCTGCCAGTAAATCGCCACCGCTTAATACTTGCGGAATGGCTTTGGCTTGAATTGGTGTGGGTGTGCTGTAACCCGCATCGGAGATGGCGCGCAGAATGGGTTCGGATAATCCTAACTCGCTAAAGTTAGGTGTGTTTGTTGTTTGTTCAGACAAAGTAAAGCTCCAGTTTGGAATAT
>CAYXHH010000012.1:1539-13991 GCA_964464725.1 uncultured Methylotenera sp.
CCAAAGCCCAAGTTTATTTTTACGCGCTTCGTCTTCTAAAAGCGCTAGCATGTAATCCATTGAGTATTTGCGGTTAAACCACGCATGGCCGTGTTTCACCATAAACTCGCTGGCGTTCTGCTTGTTGCAATGTAATTTACCTAAGCGACGTTGGTATTTGTCTTGCCCAGAAACGTACACTTTTACTTCAGCATTTTTGCAAAACTGAATCAAGGCACGTCGCGATTTTAAGCCGTAAGTTTGGTTGCGTTCTGGTGCGTCGATGTCGGTTAAGCGCAGTTTATAATCGCGACCAGCATCCTTAATCTTAACGGTATCACCGTCGTAAAAATAAGTAATTTCTGCGCTCAAAACAGGCAGGCTGAAAGCCAATACCCATGCGGCTACCAGAGCATTTAAAAAATGCTTACAACACATATTAATACTGATAATTTTTTGGTACAAGCACGGATGGAATCGCTTCAGCATCTAAATTTGGGTGATCTTTACTGTAGTGCAGGCCGCGACTTTCTTTGCGCGAAATTGCGCTTTCTACAATCAATTCAGCCACTTGCAGCAAGTTACGCAATTCTATTAAATCGTTGCTGATTTTAAAGTTGCTGTAAAACTCTTGCACTTCATCGCGCAACATATGGATGCGATGCAAAGCGCGACTTAGGCGTTTATCGGTGCGCACAATGCCCACGTAGTTCCACATAAAACGACGCAGTTCATCCCACGTGTGGGCAATCAGCACTTCTTCATCGGCATCGGTGACGCGGCTTTCATCCCAATAGGGCAAGTCAGCATAGGGTTGCGCGGGCGCGTTTAAAATATCCGCCGCGGCAGCGCGACCAAATACTAAACATTCCAACAATGAATTACTCGCCAAGCGATTTGCCCCATGCAAGCCCGTGCAAGCAGTTTCGCCTATGGCGTATAAATTTTGGATATCGGTTAAGCCTTTTTCATCCACCATTATGCCGCCACAGGTGTAATGCGCGGCGGGCACCACGGGGATGGGCTCTTTGCTAATATCAATGCCAAGCTCAAGGCAGCGCGCGTAAATATTGGGGAAGTGTTCCATAATAAAGCTGAGTGGCTTATCGGTAATATCCAAATACACACAATCGAGACCGCGTTTTTTCATCTCAAAGTCTATCGCGCGGGCAACCACGTCACGTGGTGCAAGTTCTAGTCGACTATCGTGCTCAGCCATAAAGCGCGTGCCATCTGGCAACTTAAGCAAGCCGCCTTCACCACGCACTGCCTCACTAATTAAAAATGACTTGGCATGTGGGTGAAACAAACAAGTCGGGTGAAACTGAATAAACTCCATATTCGCCACGCGGCAACCCGCGCGCCAAGCCATGGCGGTGCCATCGCCAGTGCTGACATCGGGATTGGTGGTGTACAAGTACACCTTGCCTGCACCACCCGTGGCTAGCACCGTTTGCTGCGCGGCAATGGTGATGACTTTGCCAGAGGTGTTGTCTAGCACATAAGCACCTAAGCAGTTGTTTTTAAGAGATTTTTGTTTGATTTTTTTGTTGGTGATTAAGTCGACCGCGATATGATTTTCTAATATCGTAATATTGGCGTGCTCACGCACCTTTTGCGCTAGCGTTTTTTGAACAGCGCGACCAGTGGCATCAGCCACATGCACAATACGGCGCTGACTATGGCCACCTTCGCGCGTTAAATGCAAGGCACTATTGTTATCGCCTTCACGTGTAAATTCCACACCTTGGTCAATCAGCCATTCCACAGCCTCGCGGCCTTTTGTGGCCACCAAGCGGGTAATTTCAGTATCACATAATCCAGCGCCCGCAATGAGGGTGTCTTTGATGTGGTTATCGATAGAATCTTCGTTATTGACTTCGGTATTCAACACCGCTGCAATGCCACCTTGCGCCCAGCTGCTTGCACTATCGGAGATTTCACGTTTGCTTATTAGGCAAACCTTTTTTGTGTTAGCTACCTGCAGCGCCATCGTCAGACCTGCGAGGCCGCTACCAATAATCATTACATCAAATTGTTGCGTCATAAAATAATAGTGTCATAAAAGCGAAATAACAGTGGAACTAATAACAGTTTAGCCGTGTCTAGTACCTTATGCTAGCAATAAAATCTAGGTGGTAGCAAACCGTATGCTGGAGGAAAAAATGTTACAAACAAGCAAAATTGAGGAATTAACCCGCACTGGCTTCGTACAACCAGCCTCACAAGGGTATACTACTGGTTATATGAAGGCAAATCAAACTGGGAGTAAGTCCTCGATGGCTGATAAGCCAAATAATACTGCAACAGCTGCAAACCGAGAGTTAGACCAAGTATTGGTAGAGCGTGCGCAACAAGGCGACAAAAAGGCTTTTGGATTGTTGGTGGAAAAATACAATCGCAAGCTTGGTCGTTTGCTTGGTCGCATGATACGTGATCAGGCCGAAGTTGAAGATGTGGTGCAGGAATCATTTATTAAAGCGTATCGCGCTTTGCCTAATTTTAGAGGCGACAGCGCATTTTATACATGGTTATACCGCATAGGCATCAACACGGCTAAAAATTATTTAGTATCCTTAGGTCGCAAACCACAGGTGATGCAAGAAGTTGAAATTGATGATGTTGAAAACTTTGAAGATGGCAATGAGATGCGTACCATGGATACGCCTGAAACAGCCATGATGACAAAGGAAATTGCGCAAACTGTGAATGATACCGTTGCTAGCTTGCCAGAGGAGTTGCGCACTGCAATTACGCTGCGCGAAATTGAAGGTTTAAGTTACGAAGAAATTGCAACCTTGATGCAGTGCCCAATTGGTACAGTGCGTTCACGTATTTTTAGAGCACGTGAGACGATTTCTGAAAAATTAAGGCCATTACTTGATACGCCAGAAGGTAAACGCTGGTAATCGGGTTTATAGCTTAGTTTTTATATATAATTTTGAGTTAAGTTTTAAAGGAAGTACGATGAAAGATCAATTATCAGCATTAATCGATGGCGAACTCGATATTGAAAGTTCAGAGCATTTAATCACATCTGCAAAATCTAGTGGAGAGCTTAAAAGCGCTTGGGCGAGTTATCATCTAATTGGAGATGCGATGCGTGGTGATTCGTCGCTTAGTCAAGGTTTTACAAGTCGCGTGATGATGGCGCTTGAGGCTGAGCCAATTGTGCTTGCTTCAAAAGTAGGCTCTGATACTAAATCAAGTGCTACCAATGTTACGCCAATTACGAATAAAAAAGCGACATACAAAACTTCTGGTTTTTGGTCGGTCGCTGCATCAGTAGCTGCAGTCATGTTTGTTGGCGTTATGGTGATGCAGCAACAAATGGTAGCTTCGCCAGAGCAAATAGTGATGGTTAAAACAGACAAAGTAACTCCGGCCGAAGCTTTAACACCGATACAGATTGCACAAAGTATCCCGACAGAATATTTACAAGCTCACCAAGCTGCAGCACCCACTGGTGCCGCTTATTACATTCAAGATGCAAGCTTTGTGGAGCCTAATAAGTAATGGTTAGGTGTGTTAGTGGGCTGTTCCTAGGTCTAGTCAGCCTTGTTAGTTTTGCCGCAGATGATCCGTGGTTTTTGTTAGAAAAAACTGCATATGCAGCACGTGAATTGAATTACCAAGGTATTTTTGTCTATCAAAATGGCAAGGAAGATCACTCAGTACAAATTACACACATGAATAAAGCTGGGCGTGAAATGACACGCAATGTCGTCTTAGATACTCGCCCAAAGCCAGGTCAAGCCCGTGAAGTATATCGTCAGGGCGATAATATTGTGATTCTCCGCCCACACAATCAAACCATGGTGATTGAAAAGCGTCGCGGACAGAATCTCTTCCCTGCCATGATTCCAACTGAAATACATGGCATTAAAGCAAGCTACACGGCAGAGCTAGCAGGTATGGATACCGTGGCAGGCCGAGAAGCGCAAATTATCAATTTAATTCCCAATGATAGTTATCGCTACAGCTATAAAATATGGGCAGATACGCAGTATGGCCTATTACTTAAAATGGCTTTGCTAGATAGCAAGAATCAAATACTTGAGCATATTGCATTCAGTGAACTTAACACGCTTGATAGCCAAGATACCAACTGGTTTGAACCAAGAATTGACGTAACCAAACGCTACGTAACCAAGAATTATGACATGCAGGATACTTCAAATCGTCACCAAGTACATAGTAATTGGTATGTAACTGACCTGCCGATTGGTTACGCGAAAGTAGATCATCGCGCTTTAAGTGTGCCAGGTAAATCTACATCTGTAGATCAAATGATTTTTTCTGATGGGATTGGTTCTGTATCTGTGTTCATCGAGCCGCTTACCAAAGGTATGCGTCCTAAAGTAGGGCATATGCAAGTGGGCTCAACTAATATGTGTGCAAATGTGATTGATGGCCATCAAGTGACGGTAGTGGGAGAGGTTCCAGAAGCCACGGTCATGCAGATTTCAAAAGCAGTCAGTGTAAAAAAACAAACTGCTTCAAATAAACAATAAAATAGTAATTTTAGGCTCAAAAACTCGTTAAGTCCTATGATAGAAGAACGTGCAGTCATTCTTTCGCTTGATCATAATTCAGGCATTCCCTCAGCAACATTAGAAATTGAGCGCAAAAGCGCATGTGGCTTATGCGGGCAAACCCGTGGCTGTGGAAATTCTATATGGGGGAAATTATTTGCTCATCAATCTACCGCATTTAAAGCGCAAAATCATATCAACGCGAAAGTAGGTCAAAGCGTTATAGTCGGTATTAACGAAAGTGCATTGTTAAAAAGTGCGTTGTTACTATATATTTTACCGCTTGTAACTTTGTTCTTAGGCGCCATATTAGCAACAAAGATTAACCCAAGTGACTTAAGTGCAATGATAGGCGCGGTAGTTGGACTTGTGTTAGGTTTGATGTGGGTAAAAGGACACACGATGTCTAGTCGTTATTTTAGTTTACAGCAACCGGTGATATTGAGATTAGCGTTTCAAGAAACTGTCATTAACTTTGACTAAACTTTATTCATTTTTTAAGTAATTTTAAGGAAAATATCTAGATGTTAAAAAGTTTGATTTCTACTTCATTGCTTTTATGCTCACTTTTAGCCACATCATTCGTGCAAGTGGCGAATGCAGGGGCAGTAGCCGGCTCAGGTTTGCCAGATTTTACGGAGTTGGCAGAAAAACACGGTGCAGAGGTTGTTAACATTAGCGTTACTCAAGTGACACAAACTAACGGTTCGCCGTTTGCAGGCATGCCAGATGATCCTGAGTTGCAAGAATTTTTAAGACGTTTTGGTTTTCCAACCATGCCAGGTCAAGGCGGTCAGCCAAATCAAGAATACAAATCACAATCCTTAGGTTCAGGTTTTATTATTAGTGCAGATGGTTATATTTTAACCAATGCCCACGTTGTGAATGAGGCTGATGAAGTGCTGGTAAAGCTTTCAGATAAACGTGAGTTTAAAGCCAAAATTATTGGAACAGATAAACGTACTGATGTTGCACTGATTAAGATTGATGCAACGAATTTACCTAAGGCAACCATTGGTGACCCAGCAGCATTGAAGGTGGGTGAATGGGTGGCTGCGATTGGTTCACCGTTTGGATTAGAAAATACAATGACAGCAGGTATTGTCAGTGCCAAGGGTCGTGCGCTTCCTCAAGAAAATTTTGTGCCGTTTATTCAAACGGATGTAGCGATTAACCCAGGTAACTCAGGTGGACCGCTCTATAATCTGCGCGGAGAAGTGGTAGGTGTTAATTCGCAGATTTATAGTCGTAGTGGTGGCTCTATGGGCTTGTCATTTAGCATCCCAATTGATGTAGCGATAGATATTTCTAATCAACTTAAAGCCAACGGTAAAATTACGCGTGGTTGGTTAGGGATAGCCATTCAAGAATTAACCAAAGAATTAGCTGAATCATTTGGCATGAAAAATAATAATGGTGCACTCATTGCGGGTGTTGAAAAAGCTGGGCCAGCCGATAAAAGTGGCTTGCTGGCAGGTGACGTCATCACTAAGTTTGATGGTAAAGTTATTAATACATCGAGCGATTTACCACGTGCGGTTGGTGCTACTAAACCTGGAAAAACTGTATCTGTGGATATTTTTAGAAAAGGTGTCGCAAAAACACTCAACGTAAGTGTAGGTGAAATGCCGAATGACGCAAATGATGCAATGCCTTCATTGAAATCAACGCCAAAAGCAGAAGCCAATAAAATCGGCTTAACGCTTAAAGAGTTAACACCACAACAAAAGAAAAAGCTAAACGGCAAAAATGGCTTATTGGTGACTGAAAGCACAGGCACAGCAGCGCAGGCAGGTATTCGTCGTGGCGATGTGATATTGGGTTTAAACAACTCAGAAAGCCAAAGTGTTGAGCTGTTTAACAAGCAGATAAACGCGGTGCCAGCAGGTAAAACCGTGGCTGTGTTAGTGCTTCGTGGTGAGAATACTTTATACATTCCGATTAAAGTCACCAAATAATTAGTGAGTTATACGGCATTTGTTGTAAAATGTCGGTCGTGTAAGAAAGGCGCTCTGTGCGCCTTTCTTGTTTGTAAAACATAATAGATGCTTTTAAAAAATTAGTGAAAAATATCCGTAACTTCTCCATTATTGCCCATATCGACCATGGTAAATCTACTTTGGCAGATCGTATTATTCATTTATGTGGCGGCTTGGAAGACCGTGAAATGGAAGCGCAAGTGCTGGATAGCATGGATATTGAGCGCGAGCGCGGCATTACCATTAAGGCACAAACGGCAGCACTGCAATACAAAGCCAATGATGGACAGATTTATCAATTAAATTTGATTGATACTCCAGGTCACGTAGACTTTAGCTATGAAGTTTCGCGTTCATTATCTGCGTGTGAAGGTGCGCTCTTAGTGGTTGACGCATCGCAGGGGGTTGAGGCGCAAAGCGTTGCCAATTGCTATACAGCGATTGATTTAGGCGTAGAAGTGACTGCAGTTTTGAATAAAATCGACTTGCCTTCTGCTGATCCAGAACGTGTCAAGCAAGAGATTGAGGATGTGATTGGTGTTGATGCGACAGATGCGGTGCTTTGTTCTGCCAAAACTGGCTTAGGCGTACGCGATGTACTTGAGGCTGTCATCACTAAAATCCCACCGCCGCGAGGCAATCCTGACGCGCCCCTCAAAGCATTAGTGGTAGATGCTTGGTTTGATAATTATGTCGGTGTCGTCATGTTAGTACGTGTGATTGATGGCGTATTAAAACCTAAAGAAAAGATTCGCCTCATGGCGACTGGCGCACAACATTTGTGCGAGCAAGTAGGTGTGTTTACTCCTAAATCTCTGCAAAGAACGCAGTTATCTGCGGGTGAAGTGGGCTTTGTGATTGCGGGTATTAAGTCACTAGAAGACGCTAAAGTGGGTGATACGGTAACCCATACCGATAAACCAGCTTCAGAGCCACTTGCAGGGTTTAAAGAAGTTAAGCCACAAGTGTTCGCTGGTTTATACCCAGTAGAGTCTAACCAATTTGAAGCCTTAAGAACCGCTTTAGAAAAACTGAGTTTGAATGACTCTAGCTTGCTCTTTGAGCCAGAAAACTCGACAGCACTTGGGTTTGGTTTTAGATGTGGCTTTTTAGGCTTGTTGCATATGGAAATTGTGCAAGAGCGCCTAGAGCGTGAGTACGACATGGACCTCATCACGACTGCGCCAACGGTGATTTATGAGCTGTTGCTCAAA
Source organism: uncultured Methylotenera sp. (assembly GCA_964464725.1). Classification (GTDB taxonomy): domain Bacteria; phylum Pseudomonadota; class Gammaproteobacteria; order Burkholderiales; family Methylophilaceae; genus Methylotenera_A. The sequence continues at coordinate 9,247 of CAYXHH010000012.1, forward strand.
GATGGCTCAGTCGTACAAATTGAAAATCCCTCGCGCTTACCCGAGCCTTCGAGGGTAGAAGAGACCAGAGAGCCAATTATTGTGGTGAACTTGTTAATGCCACAAGATTACGTTGGACCAGTGATGACTTTGTGTAATGGGAAGCGTGGTGTCCAAAAAAACATGCAATACATGGGTCGTCAAGTCATGTTAAGCTATGAAATGCCACTCAACGAAGTGGTTTTAGACTTTTTTGACAAGCTAAAATCTGTGTCGCGCGGTTATGCGAGTATGGATTATGAGTTTTTAGAATTTCGTGCTGCAGACTTGGTTAAGCTTGATATTATGGTCAATGGTGAGCGCGTGGATGCACTTAGTATGATCGTGCATCGGGCGAATAGCCAACATCGTGGCCGTGAAGTGGCAGCAAAAATGCGAGAACTGATTCCTCGTCAAATGTTTGACATTGCAATTCAGGCATCGATAGGTGCAAATATAATTGCGCGTGAAACTGTAAAGGCTATGCGTAAAAACGTGATTGCAAAATGCTATGGTGGCGATATTACGCGTAAGCGCAAATTACTAGACAAGCAAAAAGAAGGCAAAAAACGCATGAAACAAGTTGGAAACGTGGAGATTCCTCAAGAAGCGTTTTTAGCTATTTTACGTGTAGAAGATAAATAAGTCAGAAATTAAGGTTAAGTATGTATTTTGCATTGTTCATGTTGGTTATATTGCTCATCACCGGCATTATCTGGTTGATAGATATCTTGTTTTTACGTAAAAACAGACCTGTTGGTACTGACGATCCTTGGTATGTAGAGTACGCAAAAAGTTTTTTCCCCGTCATATTGCTGGTATTTACGCTACGTTCATTTTTGGTAGAGCCTTTTAAAATTCCGTCAGGTTCGATGATGCCAACCTTATTGGCGGGTGACTATATCTTGGTCAATAAATTCACCTATGGTTTTCGTGTGCCCATCTTGAATAATGTAATTTTCGAAATGAATCAACCCAAGACAGGTGATGTATTTGTATTTCATTATCCACCAGAGCCCACCATCGATTATATTAAGCGCGTTGTGGGCGTGCCTGGAGATACCATCCAATATCAAGATAAGAAATTGATTATTAATGGAAAGCAGTTAGAAGTCACGTTTGAAGATAATTACGAGTACGAGATGCAAGGTGCCAATATTATTAATGCGCGTCGTTCAAAAGAGCAGTTGGGTGATGTCGCACATGATATTTTGATACATGATATTCCAAATCAGTACAGTGCAGATTCACCTGGTGCTAAACTAATGAATGGCGAGACTATTACTGTGCCTGATGGGCACTATTTTGCGATGGGTGATAATCGTGACAATAGTGCAGATAGCCGTGTATGGGGCTTTGTGCCTGAACATAACTTGGTTGGTAAAGCATTTTTTATTTGGTTTAATTTTGATAAATTAGACAGAATTGGTACTTCAATTAAATAGCTTAAACCGTTCTAGTTAATCATTTGGGAGGAATTATGCATAGAAATATCGAACACAAACAACAAGGAATGACATTTATTGGCATGGTGCTAGTGATTGCAGCCGTTATTTTTTTAGCAGTGATTGGCATGAAAGTGGTACCGGCTTATATTGAATTTTTTGGCGTTAAAAAAATTATTAATAGTATAGGTAGTGATTCAAATTTTAATAGCATGAGCAAGCAAGATATTATGACTGCTTTCGATAAAGGTGCTGACATTGGTTATGTCACAGTCATTAAAGGTTCAGACTTGGTAATTGCGAAAGGGGATTCTGGCAATGTAGTTTCTGCTGAATATCAAGTCACAGTTCCTATCGTTGCTAATGCGAGTGTATTGCTGGACTTTAAAGTAAGCACTGCAAAATAGGTCATTGCATATGTCTGTAGATAACCTAGCGATTGCTAAACTAGCTGAGCGTCTAGGTTACGAGTTTAATACCCCTGTGTTGCTTGTACAGGCGCTTACACATCGTAGCTTTGCAGCAAATAATAATGAGCGTCTCGAGTTTTTAGGTGATAGTGCACTTAACTTTGTGATTGCGCACCAGCTCTATCAGCGATTCTCTAAGTTACCAGAAGGTGATTTAAGCCGTTTACGTGCGCAATTAGTCAAAGAGTCCGCCCTTTCAGAAATCGCCTTGCAACTGGAGCTTGGCGACGCTCTAAAGCTAGGTGAAGGTGAACTCAAAAGTGCTGGATGGCGGCGACCTTCCATCTTGGCAGATGCCTTGGAAGCCATTATTGGTGCGGTCTATATCGATGGTGGTTTTTCATCAGCTGAAGCGCTTGTTCTTAACTTATATCAAGAAAAGTTGCAAAATATAGATCCTAAAGTCATCGACAAAGACCCTAAGTCTCAGTTACAAGAGTATTTGCAAGGCAAAAAAAAGGACTTGCCTGATTACAATGTGGTTTCTATCGAAGGGGAGGCGCATGCGCAGACTTTTAAAATAGAATGTGTAATCGCTAAACTCAACATTACTACCGTTGGTGAAGGCACGAGTCGTCGCATCGCCGAACAGCAAGCAGCGCAACTCGCGCTGAAGAAAATTCTAGAAAACAATTAAAGATGACCTCTGATTTAAATAATCAAACTTTTCGATGTGGTACGGTTGCCATCGTAGGGCGCCCCAATGTTGGCAAATCAACATTACTTAACCACATTTTAGGCATGAAATTGGCGATTACTTCGCGTAAAGCCCAAACCACTCGACATCGCTTGCTGGGGATACACACCACACAAGATACGCAGTTTTTGTTTGTAGATACGCCGGGATTTCAACAGAAACATCTGAATGCGCTCAATAAAACGCTTAACAAAACGGTCACTCAAGTACTTTCTGAAGTGGATGTCGTGTTGTTTGTCATAGAGCCGATGAAGTTGGGTGAAGCTGATAAAAAAGTATTAGCCTTACTGCCAACCGATAAACCAGTATTGCTGGTGGTGAACAAGTCAGACTTAATGGGAGACAAGAATAATTTACTACCACTCATTCAAGACTTTGATTTATTGCATCCTTTTGCAGGCATTATTCCTGTGAGTGCAAAAAAGAGCTTACATTTGGATGAGCTATTATCTGAAACGCGTAAACACTTGCCAGAACAAGCAGCCATTTATGGTGAAGATGAACTCACTGACAAAAACGAGCGCTTTTTAGCAGCTGAATTGATACGTGAAAAAATCTTTAGATTATTAGGCGATGAAGTGCCCTATTCGGTCGCTGTGGAAATTGAAAAGTTTGAAGTTGAGAAAAATTTACGCCGTATTTTTGCTGCAATTATTGTTGATAAAGAAAGCCAAAAGCCCATGCTGATTGGTAAGAACGGCGAAAAAATGAAACAAATTTCCACTGAGGCGCGTCAAGATATGGAAAAATTGTTTGGCAGTAAAGTATATTTAGAAACTTGGGTCAAAGTAAAAGGTGGCTGGGCAGACGATGAAAGGGCGCTCAAAAGCCTAGGGTATTAATAGTGTATTAATAAGTTTGCTTAGCATTAATGGTATTTAAGGAGATTAATCATGCCCAGTAATGTGTTAAGTCTACCTATTTATGGCAAACCGATTGTGCTCGATGATCAAGGTGTTTATTACACCTTAAATAAAAAAACGGGTGGTATTAACAACGTATTTAATTTGGTTTATGAACCAAGTGCGCAAAACGATGCAGATTGGTATTTATACCAACTCAAAAATACCAATAAAGACGGGGACATGGGCTGGGTGATTCTGGCGGATAATGGCGATTACCCACTTAAAAGTGTAGGAACAGAAGAAATAAAAGCGCATTTTGATAAGCCAGAATATGCTGAACCTCAAGGTGCATGGCAACTCATTCGCAACTCACGTTATGGCTTCGGAAAATTCACACCCTTGCATGTGGACGAAAAAATGCAATACGCAATGATCATATTTTCGCAAGATGAAATAATTGATGAAACGCCTTGGCCTAAAATGCTAGTACCACTGCTGATTCAGAAAGCTGAAGATGAAGTCTTGCAAAGTTTGGCAGCTTTTCGCTAACTATGGCGGTTAACTCAGACGCAAGACGCTGCGAAAACCAAGCCGTCTATGTATTGCACACCTATCCTTTCAAAGAAACCAGTTTGGTGGTTGAGTTATTTAGCCAGCAGTATGGCCGCGTTGCGGCAGTCGCCAAAGGTGCGCGCAGACCACATTCGGTCATGCGTGGCATGTTGCAGTCTTTTCAACAGTTATCGGGAACCTGGTCAGGTAAGAATGAACTAAAAACACTGCATAGCCTAGACTGGAGTGCGGGTTTGACGCTGATTAAAGGTGAAGCGCTCATGTGCGGCTTTTATATTAATGAGTTGCTATTAAGGCTGTTGCCACGTGAAGATGCGCATGAAAATTTGTTTATACATTATGAGCAAGCCTTACAAATGTTGGCTGACGAATGCGATTTAGCCACCACGCTACGTCGATTTGAGCTTAAGCTACTACAAGAGCTTGGCTATGCAGTGCCCTTACTCGCAGACGAAAACGAGTTGGCGATAGACGCTGATAAAGTCTACCGCTATGAGGCTGAATATGGGGCATGTGAGCTTAAAGCCACAAAAAATGGCGTACAATTACAAGGTAAAACCTTGTTAGACATGGCCAAAAATGATTACAGTGATGCGCAAACACAATTGCAAAGCAAGCAGTTAATGCGCTACTTATTAGCGCATTATTTGGGAGATAAACCATTACACACGAGGCAGCTTTTAATAGACTTACAAGG
>CAYXHH010000012.1:14091-27314 GCA_964464725.1 uncultured Methylotenera sp.
ATTATTTGGGAGATAAACCATTACACACGAGGCAGCTTTTAATAGACTTACAAGGGTTATAAATGATTAAACTAGGTGTCAACATCGACCACGTCGCAACCCTCCGTCAAGCGCGTGGTACTAAATATCCCAGCGTGATTCAGGCAGCGTTGCGCGCAGAGCAATCTGGGGCAGATAGCATTACTTTACATTTGCGCGAAGATAGACGCCACATGCAAGATGCCGATATTTTTGCGTTGCGCCCGTTGTTGCAAACCAAAATGAATTTGGAGTGCGCAGTTACGGATGAAATGTTAGATATCGCCATCAAGGTCGCGCCGCAAGATGTATGTTTAGTCCCAGAGCGTCGCGAAGAGCGCACCACCGAAGGCGGTTTGGATGTGATTACACACTTTGAAAAAGTGCAAGCGGCTGTTAAAAAACTTGCTGCTACGGGCATTCGTGTGTCGCTCTTTATTGCACCAGATATTGCACAAATAGACGCGGCCAAAAAAGCGGGTGCGCCAGTGATTGAGCTTCATACAGGTACTTTTGCTGACGCAGAAACAGACCATGCGCAAGAAGCTGAATTAGTGCGTATTCAGCAAGCATTAACGCATGCCTTAAGTTTGGGCTTGGTGGTCAATGCTGGGCATGGACTTAACAACCACAATGTGCATAAAATTGCAGCACTTAAAGGCCTTGAAGAACTCAACATCGGCCATGCGATTGTCGCGCACGCCTTGTTTGTGGGTTGGGATAATGCAGTGCGTGAAATGAAAGCGCTGATGAAAGAGGCGGCTTCACAGTAATATGATTTATGGCATTGGTACAGACATTGTCGAGGTGGAGCGCATCGAGTCATCTATCACCCAATTCGGCGATGATTTCGCCAAGCGTATTTTGGCGGATAGCGAAATGACAAATTACCAAGACTCTCAAATTAAAGCCCGCTTTTTAGCCAAACGTTTTGCAGCAAAAGAGGCCTTTAGTAAAGCGCTAGGTACTGGTTTACGTGCCCCCTGTACCTTTCAAAATATTGCGGTCTCGCATGATGATTTGGGTAAACCAATATTAGTGTTTGCCCCAGACTTAACGGCTTGGATGCATCAAAAAAACATACGTCACACTCACATTAGCATCAGTGACGAAAAGAATTTAGCGGCAGCCTTTGTAGTGCTTGAAACGTGAGAAGCTTGCATGACAGCCGAGGTTGATGTTGAGCGGCGCTTTGGTGGCGTTGCTAGATTATATGGTGCAAATGGCCTAACAAAATTACAAGCTGCGCACGTAGTGGTGGTCGGTATCGGCGGAGTAGGTAGTTGGGCGGCAGAAGCCCTTGCTCGAAATGCCGTTGGTACTATCACCTTGATTGATTTAGATAATATTGCAGAAAGCAATGTGAATCGCCAGATTCATGCGCTTGAAGGTGCCTTTGGCAAAGCGAAAGTGAGCGCTATGCGCGAGCGCATCCTTGCTATTAATCCTTTATGCCATGTGTGTGAAATTGAGGATTTTATTACCCCAGACAATATTACTCAGCTGCTCGATTTTAACTGTGATTGCATAGTGGATTGTGTGGATGATGCCAAAGCCAAAATTGCTTTGGCGACTTTTTGTAAAGCCAAGAAAATACCGTTGATTATGAGCGGTAGTGCGGGTGGCCGGTTAGATGCGACGCGCATCAAAACTGCAGACTTAAGCCAAGTGACAGGGGATAAATTATTGGCAAAAGTGCGCAACCAATTGCGACGTGACCACCAGTTTCCCAAAGCCACGAATAACAAAAAATCAGCCAAGTTTGGTGTGAGCTGTGTCTACTCAGACGAGCCAGTGTTGCAACCAAGTACGGTATGTGAAGTAGAAAATATGCATGATATCAATAACGATGCTCTGGAAGCCAATATCCATGTGGCTTCCGACGATGCAAAAAATCCTCGTGCAAAATCTGTTGCCATTACTGGCTTAAATTGCGCTGGTTACGGTTCTAGTGTGAGTGTGACTGCCACCTTTGGTTTTGTTGCAGCAAGTTTGGCTTTAAATGTTTTAATAAGTTAATTTTTTATGTTTCATAAAACTGTCATAAATAGTTGCTTAAAGTGTCATATGATGACAAAGATATGATGACGCCTAAATACAAACTCCTAGACCGCGATTTAAGTATTTTGAGTTTTAATGAGCGGGTTCTTTCGCTTGCGGAACGCGATGATTATCCCTTGTTAGAGCGCTTAAGGTTTTTGTGTATTGTCGCTTCTAACTTAGATGAGTTTTTTGAAGTGCGCATGCCACAGCAATTACAGGCCGTACAGGATAATATTACTGAAGGTTTGGTTAGCATCAATAGTTTTACGCAAGTATCTAGTAAAGCCCATGAATTAGTCGCAAAGCAGTACCAGCTATTCAATCAAGTGTTGATGCCAGATTTAGAAAAAGCAGGGGTGGAATTAGTTTCTGGTAGTGTGCGTACAGCAGCACAAGTGGAATGGGTTGCGCAGTATTTTAAGCGTGAGGTAAAACCACTTTTAATGCCTGTAGCGCTCGATCCATCTCACCCTTTCCCACAAGTCGCAAATAAGTCACTTAACTTTATTGTGCAACTAGAATACGCGCATAATCTAGAGCGCAACATTGCGATTGTGCGTGTGCCGCGTGTAGTGCCGCGCTTGGTGAAATTGCCCAATAACATTAGTTATGGGAAACAATGTTTTGTCTCACTGACCAGTATTATTCGTGCTAATTTGGAAGACTTGTTTTTAGGCGCACGCATCTTACATTTTTCACAATTCCGTGTCACCCGAAACTCTGATTTAGCGCTAGATGAAGATGATGTGAGTAACTTACGACTGGCACTGCGCGAGGAACTAGCACACCGACAATATGGTGAGGCAGTGCGGTTAGAAGTATCACACGAGTGCGAGGAAGAGTTAGCCAACTTCTTGCTCGAGCAATTCGATTTACCAAGACTCGCCTTATATCGCGTGAATGGTCCAGTGAATTTAGGTCGATTGATTCAATTGCCCGATATGGCAGAGGGTACAGATTTAAAATTCACCAGTTATACGCCACAGTGGCCAAAAAGTTTGATTAAAAACAAATCAATCTTAGGCCAAATTAAAAATAAAGACGTTTTAATACATCAGCCGTTTGAAAGCTTTGAAGCTGTGATTCAAATGCTTGAAGAAGCGGTAAAAGATGATGATGTGCTCGCTATTCGTCAAACCATTTATCGTACGGGTTCTGACCCACGGATATTGCGTGCGCTTCAAGAAGCGGTGCGCCGTGGCAAAGAAGTATTGGTGGTAGTGGAACTTAAAGCGCGTTTCGATGAAGAAGCGAATATCAACTGGGCTGAGTCGCTCGAATCAATTGGCGCGCAAGTTGTGTATGGGGTGGTCGGTTTAAAAACGCATGCCAAAATGCTATTAATCATGCGTCGTGAAGGTCGTACAATTAAGCGCTATGCACACCTTTCGACAGGCAATTACAACCCCAAAACTGCCAAAATGTATACTGACATTTGCATGCTGACCTCTGATGCGAATCTGACGCGCGAGATGGAGTATGTGTTCAGATATTTAACCAGTGAGCTACCGTTACCGCGTATGCAGCACCTGCTGGTTGCGCCTTTTACCTTGCAAACAGCGATGCTGACACAAATTAAAAAAGCACAAAATGCTGCCGCTAAAGGACTATCGGCAAGTATTGTGGCCAAGATGAACTCACTGACGGATGAGGTATTGGTGCATGCACTGATTAACGCGGCGACCAAAGGTGTGCAAATTGATTTAATCGTGCGAGGCGCTTGCATCTTGCCTGTAGACTTAGCCCAATTGCAGGGCAGAGTGCGTGTGCGCTCAGTGGTTGGGCGTTTGCTAGAACATTCACGCGTTTTTTATTTTAATATTGCTGGAGATATTAATATTTGGCTATCTAGTGCGGATTGGATGAGTCGCAATATGACCCGTCGCGTTGAGGTGGCGTGGCCAATACATGATGCGGCCATGCAGAAACGCATTATAGAAGATTTACTCACGCCCTATTTGCTTGATAATACAGACGCTTTTGAGCTTATTCAAAAAGGTGAATATAAAGCGGTACGTCTTGCCACTCCGCGTACTAACAATATAGTCAGTTGCCAGAATATGCTGCTTAAAAAGCATCACGCTCAATGATGAGACTTCATCAGTAATTATTTAATTAGTCTGGTCGTACGAATTTGAATAAAGGTTTTAAAAATATCATACTTTGGCGGCATGCAGAAGCTGAGCTTGCGGATATTGCATCAACTATAGATGAAGATATTCTTCGTAACTTAACACCTAAGGGTAAGCAACAAGCAAAGCTAGGTGCACGTTGGCTGCAAAAACATTTACCCAAAAAATTAATGCTGATTTCAAGCCCAGCGCTACGTGCTTTACAAACCGCTGAAGCTTTAAAATATTACATCAATGTAGATGCAAGGTTTAAACCTACTGCTGACTTAAGTGATATTTTAATTGCATTAAATCATATTGATGCCACGAGCAGAAATCTGTTAATTGTTGGGCATCAACCTTGGCTGGGTGATTTAGCGGCATATCTTATAGGATATGCTGATGCAGAACTTAATATAAAAAAAGGCGCAATATGGTGGTTGCGCCAATCTTCAGATAACGATTTTAGACCCAAAGAAAAACCAGAGATTACATCGCACTTAACAGCTGGGTCGTTCAATATTTTGACTGTACAGACACCCAGTCTATTACGCTAGTACTTTATAAGTATCGTACTTTTATATCTCAAGCCTTAAGACTTTTTATTTGGGCGCCCTGTTTTGATTACAGGTATTTTAGCCAAGGTCATTTTTAGCGTATTGTCACTCATTGCAGCAAGTAACTTAATGCCTGCACGTAATAACTCACTTTTTTTAGCTGGCTGACCGAGCTTACTTAAGCGCGTTTTAAGCACTGCAATTTGTGCATACTCGTCTTTGGGCATCGTGAAGCTGTCTCGCTCCATCTTAACTTTGTCAGACTTTGTTTTTTTCTCTGTTTTCTTTTCTAGTTTTTTTTCCGTAGTTTTTGGTGTTAACTTGGTTACAGGCTTAGCAGTTATTGGTTTTGCTATTGTTGGTTTAGCTATTACTTTGGTTGCTGTCGCTTTTGGTGCCGCTGGCTTAGCAGCAACAGCTTTGCTAATAACAGGTTTTTTTGCTACTGGTTTTTTAACGGCTGGCTTTTTAGCAACAGGTTTCTTAGCTGTAACTTTAGGTACAGCAGGTTTTGTAGCATTTACTGCTGGTTTAGCTGCGGTGGCAGGTGTTGATTTAGTATCGGCCATTTCATTCTCCAAATAAACGGTAAAAACAGTTTATACCGTTTTTACGCACTGTCAATTGTAATATTTCTTTAACAAATCAGAGATTAAGCGCTTATCATGCGCTAGTCTTGTGTAGAAACAACTAAACTCCAATTAGTTTTTTGCCAAGCCAAAATTTCTTCTTCTAACAAATAACATGTTTGCGGGAATGCTTGTTGCCATGCATTAGGCAAGCTTAATAAAAATGTGTTGCCAGCTCTTTCTAACTTAATGTTTTTTAGCACAGGCATATTCCTTGAGTGGCAGAAAATAACCGCCAGCCTCAAAGAAATCAGTTTAAAAATAAAACTTTCATCATTAAAGTCTGCCTCTAATTTCCTTAGTTTTCCACTATGTCCTAGTACCAACAAACTCAAACGATGTAACTCACTTTGCGCAAATCCCATCAGCTCTGTGTTATCTAAAATATAGGCGCCATGTTTGTGTGATTCACTATGCGAAATTGCGGTTCCCAGCTCGTGGCATCTTGCTGCCCATGTCAGCACTTGTCTGCGCCTGTAAAGCTCGTGAGGATTATCGTTAAGTTCATTAAGGCTAGGCAAAAGTGCGTTAAAAAAACCTAAGGCCACTTTTGTCACATTCGCTGCATGTTTTTTATTGACACCAAACTTGGTAATTAAATACTCAATCGAAGCATCACGTAAATCCTCTGAGTTAGCGTCATCTTGGCCCATCATGTCGTATAACAAGCCATGACGAAGCGCTCCTTTAGCGACCATGAGGGTGTCTAACTTGAGCAAATCGAACACACCTATCAGAACACATAGGCCGCCAGCAATCACTGTTTTGCGGTCTTCTCTAAGTCCAATCAGTTCAAGTTTATCGATGGTTTTAGCTTTGATTAACTGGGCGCGAAGCCAAACCAAACCTTTGTGCGTGATGCGACCCTCTTCAAATCCTGCGCCAGCTAAAATGTCGGCAATCGCGCCCACTGTGCCAGAAGCGCCATAAGCCACATCCCAATAAGAATGTTGATAAGTATCTGCAACAGCATCGAGAAAAGATTCTGCAGCGATTTCAGCGCGCTCAAAATTACGTTCAGAAAACTGACCATCCGCAAAATATTTTAATGACCAAGTGACTGAGCCTACCCTTAATGAATCAGTGGTTTCAGCTGTTAAATGGTGGCCTAAGATAAACTCCGTTGAACGACCACCAATATCAATTACTAAGCGCTTCTCGTCTGATTGTGGCAGAAAACGGCTTACACCTTCGTAAATGAGTCGCGCTTCTTCCACGCCAGAAATCACTTCAACTTCATAACCAAGTGCTTTTTTGGCGAGCTTTAAAAAAACATCGCGGTTTTTAGCCTCGCGCAAGGTTTGCGTGGCAACTGCGCGCACGTGATTTGATGGAAAACCTTTGAGTCTCTCACCAAATCTTGCAAGGCATTTAAGTCCACGTTCAATCGCTTCTGGTTTAAGGTTACGCTCTTCGTCTAAATCGCCGCCTTGACGCACTGTTTCTTTTAAATAATCGACACGTTGTATGCGTCCATTCTCATATCGACCAATTTCAAGTCTAAAGCTGTTCGAGCCCAAATCTACTGCGGCAAGTAAGGTTTCTGGAGAATGTGTGTCGTTATTTGGCATATCTTACAAAGTAATTAGGAAGATTAATGAGATAGCATATTTTTATGCAAACTTGATGACAAACCGCTAGCATGTTTTTTTAATCGTGTTCTCATATTCTGGAAAATAGCGCGCGATTACACTTAAATCAAAGCTACGTAAAATGCTGGTATTAGGCTCACGGGCTAATAGAAACTCAAAAGAATTTTTTACCAGCGCAGTGTTAGAAATTTTACCTGCTGTAAGTTTGAATGCATATTCTGCTTGAACAGTTACCTCGTGTGATGTTGTGGTTTTATCAACAACGGTGACGCGGTAAGCCGATTCATTAATTTCAATTACATTAATTTCTGCCATATTGACCTTTGGGAGTTATCAGTTTTGACCTCTTGGAGCAGTGAATTCACAGTGTCAAAATCACATTATCATTGTAACGCTTGAAATCATATAACATCACCCCAATTTAATAAAAACAACATTTAAATGCAATCAAAAAAATACTAAATATTTTAATAAGGAGTTGGTATGACAAAAAAATCATCTGAGAAACTAGAGTTTCAAGCCGAAGTGAAGCAACTGATGCAGCTGATGATACATTCACTGTACTCAAACAAAGAAATTGTCTTACGCGAGTTAATCTCTAATGCCTCTGATGCCGCAGATAAATTGCGCTTTGAAGCGCTGGCTAATAGCGCGCTGTATGAAAACGATAGTGAATTAAAGATTACGATAGGATTTGATAAAACCAAACGCACAGTCACGATTAGTGACAATGGTATCGGTATGAGTCGCGAAGAAGTGATTGCGAATATTGGTACGATAGCTAAGTCTGGCACCAAAGAGTTTTTTAACTCACTTACGGGTGACCAAGCCAAAGATGCGAATTTGATAGGTCAGTTTGGTGTAGGTTTTTATTCTGCGTTTATTATTGCTGACAAAGTCACGCTCACCACGCGTCGTGCCGGCAGTAAAGAAGCGGTGCAGTGGCAAAGCGCTGGTGAAGGCGATTACACCTTGGAATCTGCAGATAAAGCCAGTCGCGGTACCGATATAGTGTTGCATTTGCGCGAAGGCGAAGATGAGTTTTTAAATGATTGGCAATTAAAATCTATTATTCGCAAATATTCTGACCATATCACTTTGCCAATTATGATGAAAAAATCAGAATGGAAAGAGGGCGAAGATGGTAAGCCTGGCGAAATGGTGCAAACCGATGAATTTGAGACCGTGAATAAAGCCTCTGCTTTATGGGCACGTAGTAAAAATGACATCACAGAAGAAGAGTACAACGAATTTTACAAGCATGTTTCGCATGATTACGAAGCACCATTGGCTTACACACATAGCCGCGTTGAAGGTAAACAAGAATATATTTCATTGTTGTATATTCCTAGCAAAGCCCCATTCGACTTATACGACCGCGAGCGTCGCCATGGTATCAAGTTGTATGTGAAGCGCGTGTTTATTATGGAAGAGGCTGATAAGCTCATGCCACAATACTTGCGCTTTGTGCGCGGCGTGATTGATTCAGCTGATCTACCTCTCAATGTCTCGCGGGAAATTCTGCAAGATAGCCGCGATGTCGAAGCGATTAAAAATGGCTCAGTCAAAAAAGTACTGGGCTTATTAGAAGACATGGCAAAAGACAAACCAGAAGATTATGCCAAGTTTTGGGGTGAGTTTGGCCGTGTATTAAAAGAAGGTCCAGGCGAAGATTTTGCCAATAAAGATAAAATTGCTGGATTGTTGCGCTTTGCAAGTACTCGCAATGATTCTGATGTACAGAATATTTCGCTTAAAGACTATGTAGAGAAAATGCAAGCAGAGCAAAAAGCGATTTATTACATCACTGCCGATAGTTATGCCGCCGCCAAAAATAGTCCGCATCTCGAAATTTTCCGCAAGAAAAATATCGAAGTTTTATTGTTAAGTGACAAAGTCGATGAGTGGTTGCTAGGTAGCTTAACGGAATTTGAAGGCAAAAAATTGCAATCCATTGCTAAAGGTGATTTAGATTTAGGTGACTTGGAATCTGAAACCGAAAAAGAAATTCAGAAAAAAGTTGAAGAAGAAGCAAAAACGTTGATTGAACGCGTGAAGGCGACCTTGGGTGAGAACGTAAAAGAAGTGCGCGTGACACATCGCTTAACTGATTCGCCAGCTTGCTTAGTGGCAGGCGAGCATGATTTGTCTGGTAATTTGGCGCGTATTTTAAAAGCGGCAGGACAAAATGCACCAGAAAGTAAGCCAATATTAGAAATTAATCCAGGACACAAGTTGGTTAAGCGCTTAGAGGCTGAGACAGAAGAGGCTAAATTCTCTGATTTAGCCCATTTGGTCTTTGATCAAGCATTACTTGCCGAAGGTGGGCAACTGAATGATCCTGCTAGCTTTGTGAAGCGTATGAATAATTTGATTGCCTAAACTTTTTAAACAGTTGATGATTTAAATAATCAATGCAACTAAAATCAAAAAAAGCCTACTATGACTTTGTAGTAGGCTTTTTTATTATTAATCATCATTGTTTGACATAATAGTGTGGCGCAATATTTGCTAGTATCAATACTTAATACAACATCTGTCGATTACAATGAGTTAACCTTTTTAATGAAAGTACCGTCGCTATGAATATAACGCATATTTCAAGTACCGTAATGCCTAAACTGGCGCCAATTAAGCAGGGCTTAAAAAACCATTTAGTATTCTCGTGTTTTAAGGTAGATGCGATGGCAACCCCTAGGGATTGGTACCATACAGCCGCATATACGGTGCGAGACCATGTGGTTGAGCGTTGGGTAAAGACTTCAAGTGCGTATTACGATCAAGATCCTAAGCGTATTTATTATCTCTCTTTGGAGTTTTTAATTGGCCGCATGATGAGTAATGCTGCACTAAATTTGGGCATGCAAAATGAGTTAAGTGAAGGTTTGAGTGCATTGGGCCATAATCTAGAAGCGGCTGTTGAAATGGAGCAAGATGCAGCGCTTGGCAATGGCGGCTTAGGGCGTTTGGCAGCTTGCTTTTTAGATTCGATGGCAACCATGGATATTCCTGCGACTGGCTATGGCATCCGCTACGAATACGGCATGTTTAAACAGTCAATCGAACACGGTCAGCAAATGGAACATCCAGACAATTGGCTACGATACGGCAATGTGTGGGAGTTTCAGCGGCCTGAATCAACCTACTTTGTTAAGTTCTATGGCAAAGTGGTGCAAGTGCCTACAGAGCATGGACCTAAAAGCCATTGGGTAGATGAAGAACATGTGGTTGCAATGGCCTATGATGTACCTGTCCCTGGCTATGGTACTGAGACTGTGAATAATCTGCGCTTATGGTCTGCTAAAGCTACTAAAGAGTTTGACTTAAGTCATTTTAATGACGGAAATTATGAGCAAGCAGTCGAACATAGAAATGAGTCAGAGACCATCTCTAAAGTACTTTATCCCAATGACTCATCTGCATCAGGCCGTGAGTTAAGACTTAAACAACAGTACTTTTTTGTTTCCGCTTCCATCCAAGATATTCTTCGCCGATTTACGTCAACGCGAGAAGTGAAGACGAAAGCAGACTGGAAGGACCTTCCAAATAAAGTAGCGATTCAGTTAAATGACACGCACCCCTCTATTGGTGTGGCAGAAATGATGTACCAACTAGTGGATGTGCACAATTTAGAGTGGGACTTTGCTTGGGAATTGGTGACTAAAATATTTGCCTATACCAATCACACTTTAATGCCAGAAGCGCTAGAAACATGGTCGATTGATTTGTTCGGCACTTTACTGCCAAGGCATTTGGAAATCATCTACCGTATCAATCATGAATTTTTGCACATGGTCAATCATCATTTTCCAGGGGATACAGACTTATTAAGACGCGTATCTATTATTGATGAATCGCATGGTCGCCGCGTACGCATGGCGCATTTGGCTGTGGTGGGTTCTCACACTGTTAATGGTGTTGCAGCCTTGCATAGTGAACTGCTTAAAACCACGCTCTTTGCGGATTTTAATAAAATTTATCCAGGCAAACTTACTAACGTCACCAACGGCATTACCCCACGCAGATGGCTAAATCAAGCGAACCCAGAACTAACGGCTTTAATTACTAAAGCAATCGGTGATGGCTTTCAAAAAGATTTAACTAAGCTCGTTAAGTTAACGCCGCTTGCCGATGATAAAGATTTTCGTAAAGCATTTAGAGCAGTTAAAAAAGCCAACAAATTACGTCTTGCCAAAAAAATTGAGGCGTTGACAGGTGTTAAGTTAAACCCTGATTCGTTGTTTGATGTGCAGATTAAACGTATCCATGAATATAAACGTCAGCTTTTGAATGTGCTGCATGTGATTACTTTGTACAACCGTATCCGGAAAGGAGAAGGCAAAAACATCACGCCACGTACCGTCATTTTTGGAGGCAAAGCTGCACCTGGTTATTGGATGGCGAAGCAAATTATTCGCTTAATTAATGATGTGGCTGCAATGGTGAATGATGATCCAGCGGTAGGCGATAAACTTAAGGTGGTGTTTTACCCAAATTATGAAGTCTCTGCTGCTGAAATATTATTCCCAGGCAGTGATTTGTCTGAACAAATTTCGACCGCAGGCACAGAGGCAAGTGGTACAGGCAATATGAAAATGGCGCTCAATGGTGCCTTAACTATTGGCACACTAGATGGCGCCAATGTGGAAATTAAAGAAGAAGTAGGCGATGACAATATCTTTATATTTGGTTTGACAACATCAGAAGTGGCACAAACCAAAGCCAATGGCTATAACCCTTGGGATTATTATTACGCAAATGCCGAACTCAAAGAAGTGTTAGATATGATTGCTGGCGGATTCTTTTCTGTGGATGAGCCAAACCGTTATCAACCCATCTTTGATAACTTAATGCATAAAGGTGACCAATATTTACTGCTTGCCGATTATGCGAGTTATATTGCCTGTCAAGAATCTGTTGGCGCTTTGTATCAAGACCAAGAGGCATGGTCGCGCCATGCCATTTTAAATGTCGCGCGTATGGCAAAATTTTCGAGTGACAGAACCATAGGTGAGTATGCAAAAAACATTTGGAATGTGAAACCCTTGAAGGCCGCTGATAAATCTAAGAAAAAATAAAAAAGCTAGCGTAAACTGTTATCTATAATGAAACGTTACACAAGTTGGCGTTAGGTTTACCAAGCTAAAATAATATTAAAATCATCGAGGAGGTTCTATGAAACTGAATAAGTGGATGGCAACACCATTGCTAGCATTGTTTGTTATGCAAGCAAATGCATTAGATTTAAACGATTTAAAAGGTGCTGTAAAATCCGCAGGTAGTTCAAGCACTACCGCCACCAGCAATACAAGTAGCTCAGCAGGAGTAAATAGCTTAAGTAATGCTGAGGCCAGTGGTGGGCTCAAAGAAGCGCTTACTCAAGGCGTTGGTAAAGCTGTCAGTACCTTGGGCGTTGCTGATGGTTTTTTAGGCAACAAAGAAGTCAAAATTCCACTACCTAAGTCCCTTCAAAAAATTGAAAAAGGCATGAAGTTAATGGGTATGGGTAAGCAATCTGATGAGTTAGTATTAAAAATGAATCGGGCTGCGGAAGCTGCAGTGCCAGAAGCCAAGGCTTTATTGGTAGACTCAATCAAACAAATGAGTCTTGCTGATGCGAAAGCGATTTTGACGGGTCCGCAAGATGCCGCAACGCAATACTTTAAGCGTACTACATCTAAACAAATGGGCGAGAAGTTTTTACCGATTGTGACAAAAGCAACTGAAAATGTACAACTGGCTGCTAGTTATAACAAATATGCAGAGATGGGCAGCAAGTTTGGCGTGGTGAAAAAAGAAGATGCCAATATAGAGCAATACGTTACTAACAAAGCCTTAGATGGTCTATATTTGATGATAGCTAAAGAAGAAGCTGCGATTCGCAAAGATCCGTTAGGCCAAGCAAGTGGTTTGCTTAAAAAAGTATTTGGTGCCGTTGCGAAATAAACTTTAAGCACGTTATACCTCAGTATTGATTTTAAAGCCTGTTTAACTTAACGGGCTTTTTTAATTGTGAATTTAAACAAATTCTCGAATACTGTTTGACACAAACCCCAAAAACTTGCTATAGTCTCACCTCTCGGCGACATGTGCGTCGAATCGGACGCGGGATGGAGCAGTCTGGCAGCTCGTCGGGCTCATAACCCGAAGGTCACAGGTTCAAATCCTGTTCCCGCAACCAATTTAAACATAGCGATTTAAATTGCCGAAAAATTTAAGCTCTTTAACAATTTGAACGACTGATAAGTGTGGGTGTTTGTGGTTGAGACCTAT
>CAYXHH010000013.1:0-23799 GCA_964464725.1 uncultured Methylotenera sp.
TTAGTATTGCCTGAGATAATATTTCGCTCGTTTGCGTCGTTAAGTCCATCGGCGTTGGTGCCGATAATATTACCCGTGATATTGACCGTGTTGATATTGCCACCAAATAGCTGAATGCCATTATTTGTGTTGCCGACCACCGTGTTACCATCTGCGCCCAAGCCAATGAAATTGCCTTGCACTCTGTTGTTAGAAGCGCCTTCTGCCAACCAAACCCCTGTGCCGTTACCAGAGATCACATTACCCGCACCGGCTAAGCCAGAACCAATTTGGTTGCCTGTGCCTGTGCCATATACGGAGACGCCTGGGCCAATATTTCCTAATGCTGCATTACCAGTAGCGTTCACGCCTATCCAGTTGCCTTGAATGGTGTTGTTAGCACTATTTTGCGTAATGTCTATGCCAGTCCAGTTATTGCCTGAGATAATATTGCGCTCTGCCGCATCATCTAGGCCGTCCGCATTGGTACCAATTAAGTTGTTACTGGCACCATCTCTTATCGCAATGCCGTTTTGGCCTACGTCTTGGATACTACCGTTAATATCGAGCAAACCAGTGACATCGGTGCCTATGTAGTTGTTTTGAATAGTATTGCCGGTAGCATTTGCGCCGTTAAGAAAAATACCATCCGAGGTGTTGCCAGAGATGATATTGCGATTACCAGCCCCAACGCCACCGATGATATTATTGGCAGATATAATCTCAATACCACGGAAGTTGGCAACGGCGGCATTACCTGTTGCGTTGGTGCCAATGAAGTTATCAAATATTAGATTGTTACTGCCATTGCCGTTATTACTGCCAATATAAATACCAGAATAGGTATTGCCAGAAATCACATTCTCAATAATTAAGTTATCATTGCCGTTCCAAATATTTAAACCATTGGCGTTGCCAGCCGCTGCTGTACCAGCACTATTTAATCCCAACCAGTTACCAAAGACAATATTGCCATTGCTATCTGCAATATCAATACCGTCTTGTGTGAAGTTTTGTATCACAAAACCACGAATGTAACTATTGCTACTGTTCGCGCCATAAATCTGGAAACCATCGAGAATAGTTCCGCCACCGTTTAATATAATAGCTGGCCGATTGCCATTTGCAGCATAGCTATCATCTGTAGTGGCATCAATGGTAATTTGACTCGTAATTGAAGGTAGTAAGGAGCTTAATGTGATGGTATGAATACCCGTGCCCACAATATTAAAATAGATATTATCCGCACCAGCGGCTGTATTGGCATCAATAATGGCTTGGCGCAATGAACCTGCACCTGCGTCATTGGTGTTGGTGACCGTAAACGTAGCCAATGCCCCGAACCAGTTTTGCTGACCATAGCTGGATACCACCACATCAGTGCTAATTACACCATACTTAAATTCTAAATCCCAATCTGCAAATGATTGAGTATGACCAGTACGGTTAATGCTAGCTGCTACATCTGCGCCTGTTAAGTTAGCAATATCGGTAGCTAAGGCTTGACCATGTTCGCCAGAAGCAAAGTTACATCCGTAAATGAGAATATCAGCGTCCGCACTTAATTGATTGCCGATTTCTTTTAGCGCGTCTTTATATAGGTTGTTAATGGTTTCCGCAGTTAGAAAACTGCCGCCCAGATGCATTTCTGCTTCGGAGCCTTCACCAATTAAATGAATAGCATCAACATGTTGCTTATCTTTTAATGTGTCTAAAATAGTTTGAATGCCATCTTCTGCGCTATCTAACAGCACGACTTGAATATTTTTTGAGGCATTTTGTTGGTTAAGTATGTCATCTACCAACAGTTGATAATCATCTACACGCTTATCAACAAATACGATTTCTGTTGTTTGCGTATTTTGTTGTGTTGAGGATGTACTAGTAGTAGGGCTAGATAAATCCATGACACGTACTTCAGCACTAGGGTTAAAAGCATCCGGCGGAAGCGCATTAGCCACAGCAGAATATAAAATGCGCGGTTCTAGCTCTTCAAATTGAGGACGTTGCCTTGAGGATGTTGGACGCAAAGTCATAGATTAATTTATACGTGTTTAGCCATTTATAACTACTACATCGCCCTAGACTTTTTAATGGTTTTTATTTCGCTTGGTAAATTTAGCTGAGTATCTAATCTAAGTTTTGCAACTGGTGCATTTGATGTATGCGCATTATTTTGTGGTGAATCAAATGCATTTAAGTTGGACAAGCTTATCGAGCTTTGTAAAAAGTTAAGTTTTTGAGTTTGGTTGGTAGAAGAATTTTTAGCGCTAGGTGAGGGCGCGTCTGCTACTTCGACTTTACAGCGTAAGCCAGCAGGAATTTCAGAGTCTGGATTTTTAATCTCAGCCCTTACCCGGAATGTGTTGCTCGCACCGTCAATGATTTTATCTACTAAAACAACAGTCGCGTTGAGTGTTGGAAGGTTGGGTAATTGAGGAGCGACATCAAGCGACATGCCTTTAGTTAATTTACCATAAGCGCTGGCCGAAAACACCATTTCAACCCGTAATGGATTGGTTTTGGCAATGCGAAATAGCGCTTTTTCTTCTACGCGCTCGCCAGGCCAGACATAACGATCGGTGATGATGCCGTCAATCGGCGCACGGATTGTACGTTGATCTAGCTGAGCGCGCGCCAAACTTAATTCGCTATTTGATGTGCGAAGTTGTTCTTTGCTCAGTGCAAGTCTTTGCGCAGCAATTTCTGTGTCTGCGATGGCTTTATCTAGCGCTTGTTCAGAAACAAATTTTTTGGCTACCAGATCTTCTTGGCGTTTTTGGGTGATACGCGCCAATTTTAAATTTGCCTCAGCTGACCTTACTTCGGCCTCCACTTGGCTACGTGTGTTAGCGACTTGTACAGAGGCACGTTCAACATCTGCGCGTAAAGTAGCAAGTACCTGACCTTTCTTCACTACATCGCCACGTTCCACTTTAACTTGATCTACAATGCCAATCACTTGGCTACCAATCTCAGCGATTCGATCGGGCTCTATCAAGCAGCCTAGAGGTTGAGTTGCATGACTATTCAATGGGGCAAACGACCAAGCAACAACCAACATGGCATGCATGCTTCGAGCAAAAAGCGCAGATTTGTGATGTGAAAAAATGATACTAAACTCCTAACAACTTATTTTTTTCTTATTTTTGAAATGGTTGCATATATTTCAGCAATTTTTATGCCAAAAGACATAGTTGTTTAGTTAAGGTAATGCTTTACTATAATAAAGTCAATTAACGTATTGATTTTATTAAGTAGATTAGTCTTTTATGGATGATTCTTGTTGTATGCGTGCATCATTTATCATCATTTCATAGCGCTGCGCACGTTGACGAGATTCTTCTAATATTTGAGGTAGTCTAACAATCATTGTCACTAACCATGTTGGACTTATTAGTCCACTGTCGCTAGCTAGTTTAGTTATCCATCTTGGAAATGTATTGATAATCAATGGTTTATCCATTGATATGAGGGTTTCTGCGCTACCTGGATTGCCCTGTCTAGCGCAACGTCCAATCAGTTGTCTATCGATACGTCGAGAAACATTGTGCTGGCAGCTAATTAGGTGAATACCACCAAGTTCTGCAACACCTTCCCCAAGCGCAATATCCGTGCCCCTTCCAGCGATATTGGTGGATACCGTGATTCTTTTTGACTGTCCTGCCTCAGCAATAATGTTAGCTTCTCGTTCATCCTGTCGAGCATTCAACACTTCATGTGGTAGTTCAGCATTGAGAAGGTATTGCGATAAAGCTTCAGACTCTGCTACCGAGTCCGTGCCAATTAAAATGGTGCGACCATTTTGGTACAATTGCTTGACGCGATTGGTCACAGCTTGCCATAGTATTTCACGATTAGGGTAAATGCGCGTGGGTAATAAAATACGTTGACTGGGTTTTCTGAGCGGAACTTTAACCACTTTTAAGCCGAAAATTGCAAATAGTTCTGCTCGTGATTCGCTTAATGTACCGCTCATACCGCCTAATCGTAAATACCGTGGAAAAAATCGCTGGTAGGTGATTTGTGCCATGGTAACAGTGTCACTTGTAAGCTTGCATTGTTCTTTTATTTCAATGAGTTGATGCAGGCCTCGTGACCAAACTCGTCCCGTTGCGATGCGCCCTGTGGTTTCGTCGATAATATGTATGCTGTTATTACGCACTAAGTAATGTTGATCGCGTTTGTAAAGATGCAATGCCGCTAGCGCCATACATAAAGTTTCATGCAGATGAAGTTTATTATGTTTAAGTTGACCAAGGCTTTCACTGTGCGCGTCAATTTTTTGCCATCCGATATCGGTTAAGTCAGTAGAAAATTGCTGAGGATTAATTAAAAAATCTTGTTCTACCGCAAGTTTTGAAGCTAAATCAAATACTTTCATTAAGTAATCGGTTTGTGCTTCTTGCGGCAGACTTTGTGAAAGAATTAAAGGTACGCGTGCTTCGTCAATTAAAATACTGTCTGCCTCATCAATAATTGCCATACATAGACCACGCAGTAAAGTGTTAGATTGTTGCCCCTTAAGGCGAGCAACACTGTGGTGTAAAGTAGATTGAGTTCTACCGCCAATGGCGCGGTCACGCAGGTAATCAAATACCAGTTCTTTGGCAGTGATATAGGTAATATCACAATCATAAGCTGCTTTGCGTACATCAGGGCTTTGCCCTTGCGTTGCGGCACCAACAGTGAGACCTAGCGCTTTAAAAAGTGGGCGTAAGGTGGCTGAATCTCGACTGACTAAATAGTCGTTAGAGGTAATTAAATGCACAGGGATACCCGCCAAGGCGGCAACCGCGACGCAAATGCCAGCTGTTAAGGTTTTACCTTCGCCTGTCGCCATTTCTGCTAATTTTCCATCCAACATGATGCATGCAGCAATCAGTTGTGTGTCGTAAGGGGTGTGACCTAACACGCGTTGGCAGGTATGTTTAATGATAGCCAACGTTTCCGCTAGAAGTTCATCAGTCAAGCCATGCATTGAAAGCAGGGGTCTTATTTCGCTTAAACGCTGTTGGATACTGGCTTCAGTTAAGTGTATTAACGTTGCTTCAATATGGTTAATTTGCTTTAGAAGCGGCAGGTAAGATTGATGGCTCGTCGATTGAAATACTAAAAAAAAAGTATCTAGTTTGTGTTTTAACTTGCTTAGAAACGTAACATGAGTATCTGTTTTTTCGGGATAGTTGCCGTATAAAATACCAGGGGTGGGATTATTGAGAGTCTTGGCTCGCATGCCTTTTAAACCGATGTTTAATTGCTAGGATTAAAATAGCGCAGAAAAAGCTGCCTGAAATGCCGATAAAATTGTTCAGCAATAGATGCATAGCCATGGTCAAAACGTACGCTAGCTCTGGCACCTACACGTTCAAGGCTAGTATCCGGTAAGTTAAGGTCGATTAATACGAGAGGCTCGACGGTGGTTAAACCTTCTTTATCTGTGGGGTCAGTAGCATATTGTCCACCTCCATGGTCGCCCATTGCAGCACTAGGCAGGGTGCGCGTTACCGCAGGCGTATCATTCGACATGTTGGCAATCATCACTTGATCAGGGTGGTCTGCTAATCTAACTTGCACGCCAGATAAATGGTCGCGAACGAGTGCCGCAGCGGGTTCTGGAATAGCTGCCCGTACTTTGATGATGTTGCTATTGAGCACATAAGCAAGCAGTTCACCTTGTTTTACAAACGTACCTAGCAAGTCTTCTTGATGCGGCATCACCAATTTGCCTTGTACTTGGCTACGAATTTCTAGCGCACTAATTTGTTCATTGACACGCGTTAATTCGGCGCTAATTTTTTCAATCTGCTTGCCTATAGTGTCTGCACGGGTGATGTCTTGCGACAATAAATTGTATTGATTCACTTGCATGCTCGACAGCTGATTATTGAGGTTGTCACGCTTAGCGATTAAGCTGGGGTCAGATAGTACTAATATGACTTGATTTGGCTCAACTTCGGCACCGTGTACCACACGAATTTCTTTGATGAACCCCTCAGATAAAGGCCTCACTTGTGCCTGATCTGGTAACCAAATGACGCCTTGTGCGATGGTATTGAAGGGAACGGGCACAAAAAATAACAAAATTAAGACCAAACTTAACGCTGAAGTGATCAGCAATTTAGCACGAGTACGCTTTGTACCAACACTTGCAGATTCAATGGTGGCTTTAATAGTTGCAAACAGAGGCTTAATAATCATCGCTATTGCCGCAATGACAGCGACAAGTAAACCTATGATAAAAGATTTGGACCCTAACCAAAATACAATATAGCTTAAAACAATCAGGCTATATGCAAAGGATAATGGCGCATAAGCGAATAGCCATTTACGCTCTCCTAGTGCGTAAGATATTGGTACGATATCATTTGCTCCTAGCATGAGACGCTTGAACTGATTTGTCCAAAATAAGCGACTACGATTCGCTAAATTCGGTAGCTCAAAGGTGTCGCACAAAATATGATAGGCATCGAATCTTAATAGCGGGTTACCATTAAATAATATTGAGCTGACGCCGCATACAAACATCGTCACAAAAGCAAGGGCATGCACAAGGCCCGGTTGTGTACTGAACCAGACAAACAATGCTATTGCTGCTAATAGCAGTTCAACCATAATACCCATCGCGCCCACAATCACACGTTGTAATTGGCTTCTAAAGGCACTTGAAGCAGACGCATCTACATAAGGCGCAGGCGTGAATACAAAAAACGTGATTCCAGACTCTTTAACTTGTCCATCCCAATTTCTTACCGCCAAAGCATGGCTTAATTCGTGTATAGCTTTAATGATTGGAAAGCTAAGCCATGCTAATAATAAATATCTTGGGGTGGTTAAGTAATTGGAAGCATGAAGTCTAAGCGCATCCCAGTTGGATGCGGCTGCAAGTAAGGCGCTAATGACGATGGCAAGCCAAATCATAAAGCTGATTGGGTTGAAAATGATTTTTTGCAACCATCTTGTTTTATCTAGAAACTTACTTGGGTCCCACAAGGAAAGCTTAAAGGCGAGTGGATTGATAAACGCCATGCGCTCCCGTTTCACTCTTTCTTGTTTGCGACGAAATAGGGTGGGGATATCCGTCATGACTTGATAAAGAATCAAATCTCGCTGGTCCAGCTCGTCTAGCAGGCGTATCAATTCATCTTGTGTCGGCGTATCATCCGCAAGTGATTCAAGCATGCTGTTCCACACTTCTTGAATCGTATAATTGCCATCGCAACGCCCAACAAACTGATAGGCAACATCATTAATGCGAAAATGTATGCCATTCACTTCATTGATTAACAGGTACCATGTTTGATCTCGATAGCGCTGGGGTTGCACTGTGACATGGCTTCTGAGTTGCGGCCGTTGTTGTGCATAACGATGCCATAGTGGGCTAAATAACGATTCTCGCAACTTTACAAACCCCACTTCCAGAGCGTCATTTTTGCCCAATCGATGATTCGATGACTCAGCGTCCAAATGAGAGAGTGTTTACCCGCCTCAATCTTGGCGACCCCTTCTAGACCTGGACGTAAGGTGAGATTATCAATTGATTTTAAGCGCGCTTCCACTACAAAAAAGTTGCGTTCTTCTCTAGAGATGGCTGCGGGGGTAATACTTAACACCTCAAATGGCATGATTTTTCCTGGCATGGAGACCAAAGCAACTTTGCCAGACTGCTTCACTTGTACCTGTGAAATATCTTGTTCATCGACCTCTATCATTAGCCTAAACGAAGCGCTTGGTGCAATCGTGAGCAATGTATCCCCACGCTCTACGGGCGCCCCAAGCAACTGTTTTAAATCCCCTTTAATAATCACGCCATCAAAAGGTGCCGTAATACGCGAACGAGCAAGTTTTTGTTCGGCCAGTGCTAATTGGGTTCGAGCCTCTTCAGCTTTCGAGCTATTGACTACCATTTGCACGCGGTCAGATTGCGCTAAGGCTGAGTTATAAGTGTTTTCATATTGGGCCAGTTCGCTTTGCCAGCGGCGTATCTCAAGTTGCAGCTCTTCATCTGCAAGCTCTGCGAGTACTTGATCTGCTTTGACTTGATCGCCAGCCCTGACATAGGCATGTTGCAAATATCCATTTTCAGGGGCAACCAAAGCGCGTTGAATAGAGCCTTCAATGCGTGCTGGTGCGCTGATATTGTGTTTCAATGGAATAAATAATGAGGCGAATAACAATACACCCAAACCATAAACAATCAGTTTGAACTTGCCATCAGCATCCGTAAAGTGCCTATGCAACCATAATTTGCAATCTTGTCGAATATGACGATACCAAGGCCGACTCTCTCTCCATTTAAGATATAGAATTGGTCCTAATAGAGTCGTTATGTTTTCTAGTGTTGCGACTTCCTCTTTTCGATATGGCTTATTCGTTTGCTCAAATGTCATCGCGCCAAAAATATCGCCATTATTGATGAGGGGGACAGTGCAGGCATGGTGATTAGTACCTTTCACTAATGCAGCATGTGCTAACATCAAACGCGGCAGACTTCCGGCAATTTCAGGATGTGTAATAACTGCTGATTGTTGAATAGCTTCATCCATAGCTGCTGCCAGTTTGCGATTAATTTCATGCTTGGCTTCGGTTTGGGTGCTGTGCGAAATTGCCTTGATTTGTGCTTGCTGATGTTCAATGAAACTAATTGAAACACGTTCTAGGTTGAGTGTGATTGCAAGTTGAGATGCAAAAGCAGTCAGTGATTCTTCAAAGTTGGCGTTAGAAAGCAACGTTGCTTGAAAGTCTAGAATAGACTCTGCCGTAATGGCTTGTTTTTCAGCAGTGCTTGATGTCATGTTGTAAAGTGTTTATTCTAGCTTTAGGTGTTAAGTTTATTATAATGAGAATTAGCTTACATAGTGACGCTTGATGGCTAGATATGCTATATAGTTAATGCTGGTAAATCAACCAAAAAAATTAAAAGGTATAACTTAAATGCCCAAGCTATATTTATTATTGCTATTAGTCATCGCTGTAGCAGTGATTGTCTACTTGTACCAATCAAAAAGATTAAAAAAAACTAAGTCACCTGAACAGTTAAGTGCTCCATCAACTTCAACAAAGTCCGCCAGCTTAAATACTGCCAATATATTTGCTTTTTTGAATGAAATTGACTGTGCAATTTTGTCAGATGCTGACTTGGCGCGTGTTCTTGAGCTATTTTTTTCAAACTTAAAAGCGTTTGTACCATGCGAATTAGTTGCTATTACTCAATTGGATATAGGCTCAGCCGATGTTTCAGGCTTATTGGTAGCAACGGAGGCAGGAGAGCGACGTGAATACCCTACCTTATTAGATAACACGCTGAAAAAAATCCTGAGCGTGAACCCCAATGGATATTTTCTAGAAAATTTTGACGCATATCCTTCGCTTAAGCCTTTTTCAGAACTTGGCGCGGAAAAAGTGTTGATGATGCCAGTTTATCGCGATGCTGAGTTAGCCACAGTATTATATTTTGGCTTTAATAAAGACTTTGTGTTAAGTGCAGACGTTTTAATCACTGCACGTTATCTGGCAGATCGTCTAGGTGTTGCACTCACTTCTATTGTGCGCGCTAAGAGTCTGTATTATCAAGAAAATTTTGACAGTGTCACTTTGCTACCTAATCGCCGTTTTTGTCGTAATTACTTGGCTAAAGAGATTATGCGAGCGCAGCGCTTTGGAACGCAAATAGGTGTTCTTTATATTAGTCTCGATGGATTTAAAAAAGTAAATGAAGTCGCAGGTTATGCTGCTGGCGATGCAATTTTAAAAGAAATTGGTCAAAGAATTAGCGCTAAACTAAGAGAGATAGACTATGTTGCACGTTTTGCAGATAAAGAATTTGCTGTTATTTTGTCTGATACTTCTGGACCGCAAAGTTTAAGCAAAGTAGCTGAAAAAGTGATCGAACTCATTTCACAGCAACTGATTTACGATAACCATTCCTACTACCTGAATGCTAGTATTGGCATTACCGTCTATCCAACTGATGCAATGACAGTAGACCTTTTACTGCAATACGCTGATGCAGCAATGATACGTTCTAAAGCGAGTGGATATGGCAAGTTTATGTTTCATGAGGCTGAGATGAACTCATTTGCAATGCATCGAATCACGATGGAACGTGATTTACGTTTAGCACTCGAGAAAGAAGAGCTTCATTTACTTTATCAGCCACAACTAGATTTACGTCAAGACAAAATAGTGGGTGTAGAAGCGCTTGTGCGTTGGCAACATCCTACTAAAGGCATAATACAACCTGCTGAATTTATTTCGATTGCAGAAGAATCTGGCTTGATTATTCAACTGGGAGAGTATGTACGAAGGATTGCATGTCGGCAGTACCGTAAGTGGCAAGAAGCTGGCATCGCCCCATCCAGAATGGCATTAAATGTCTCTAGCAAAGAACTGATGCTCGATACATTTGCGACAGAGTTTCTTAAATTGTTAGAAGAGTATGACATTTCTCCTGCCTCTATTGAGCTAGAAATTACAGAAAGTTTATTGTTAAGTATCACTAACCAGCTGAACGCATCACTTACCATGCTTCGTCAGCAGGGTGTCATTATTTCGATTGACGATTTTGGTACTGGCTATTCAAGTTTGAGTTACCTCGCAACGCTACCATTTGATGTGCTAAAAATTGACCGCGCATTTGTGAGTGAAGTGGCGAAAGTTTCCAATAAATCTGAAATCGTCACAGTTATTATCAGTTTAGCGCATCACTTACGTAAAACAGTATGTGCAGAAGGTGTCGAAACAGATGCGCAACTTCAATTTTTAAAAGATTTAGGTTGTGAAATGGCACAGGGTTATTTGATTAGTCAACCCATTAGTGCTAAAGAAATAGAAAGCTTTCTGAATAATCAATACCTTACACGTAAATAAAGATTTGCTAATGTGTTGCGAATGCATGCCCTAAAAGCCAATATCCATGAGGCTATCTAGAGTTATAAGAGGATATCGCATTTAAACTTTCATCATCTAATTTCTACAGAACTAATTTAAATCTCCGCTTATCTATAGACACAATGTTAAGTTGTCAGTGCCTTTTATTACAAGTGTTATATAATAGAAAGCTTTGTGACCAAGTAAATATTTAGGCAACATTTTTCTGAGAGTAAACCTATGTTAGATGCAATTCGTAAGCACACCCAAGGCTGGTTAGCAAAAGCGATATTAGCCTTGATTACCATTCCATTTGCACTGTTTGGTATTGATTCCTATTTTAATCAAGCAGGTAGTAATGTGGCAGTTGCCAAAGTGGATGGCGATAAGATATCTATCCAAGAGTATGGTAATGCGATTGAAAAAGCACGTAACTACTTGCAAGCAGAAGGCCAGAAAATTGACCCAGCTTTATTAGAAAGCGCTGAATTTAAAGACTCAGTTCTAGACGGTCTGATTACGCGTAGATTAGTGAATGCAGAAATACAAAAAGCTAATTTTAAAATCAGTGATGAACAATTAAGCCAATATATTTTAGGCATGCCAGAGTTTCAAGAGAACGGTAAATTTTCAGAAGATCTATATCAAAAAACACTAGCACAAAACAAATTAACTGCTTCTAGGTTTGAGAGCGACAGACGTAGTGAACTTTTGACGCAACAAGCGCGCGATGGAATGGCGAGATTAGTATCCGTGCCAAAAAGTGTAGCTGAGCAAACCTTGAAGTTTGCATATCAGAAACGTGATGCAAGTGTTGCCGAAATTAAGACCTCACAGTTTTTATCTGAAGTTAAGGTGACTCCAGAGGACGTTAAGGCATATTACAACTTACACAAAGATAAATTTAAAGTGCCAGAGCAAGTCAAGATAGAATTTGCGCTGCTATCTGCAGCAGGCCTAGTTTCACAAATGACAGTCAGTGATGCAGAAGTCAAACAATTCTATGATGAAAATGTCACCAAATTTCAAGCGGATGAGCAACGTCAAGCAAGCCATATTTTGATAGGATTTAGCTCAGATGCTTCTGCAGAAGTCAAAGCGGCAGCAAAAGAAAAAGCTGCAGATATTTTGGCACAATTGAAAAAAGACCCTAAACGTTTTGAAGAGCTCGCAACTAAGTTTTCGCAAGATCCTGGTTCAGCGGCAAAAGGTGGAGATTTAGGCAGTTTCGCCCGTGGTGCGATGGTGAAACCATTTGAAGATGCGGTTTTTAATATGAAAGTGAACCAAATCAGTGACTTAGTTGAGTCAGAGTTTGGTTATCATATTATTAAACTTAACGGTGTCACAGGCCAAAATTCTTCTTTTGATAGCTTAAAAACACAAATTAAAGGCGAGCTGCTCTTTCAAAAGGCGCAAGCTAAATATGCTGAGCTTGCAGATGAATTTAGTAATATTGTCTATGAACAATCGGGTAGCTTAAAACCTGCGGCAGACAAGTTTGGATTGCAATTACAAACAAGTGGTTGGCTAAGTCGAGAAGATGGTGCTAAGTTCTTCAAAAGCGAAAAGTTAATTAATATGATTTTTTCTGATGAAGTATTGAAAGAAAAACGTAATACTGAAGCTGTAGAAGTTGCACCCAATAATTTAGTGGCAGCACGTTTGGTTGAATACAAGCCTTCAGCGCCACGTACTTTTGACGAAGTAAAAGGTGGCATTGAAGCGTTACTAAAATTAGAGCAAGCTGAAAAACTAGCTACTCAAAAAGGACAAGCAGCTTTAGCAAAACTTAAAGCGGGTGAGGAAGTGGCTGATTTAGAGTGGACACCCGTAGTTACTGTTGATCGTAAAAATGCCCAGGGCTTAACTGAAGGTACAATGAACCAAGTATTTAAAATGGACGCGAGTAAATTACCTGCTTACGCTGGGTTTATGAATGGAAAAACAAGTTACACCATTGTACAGGTCAGCCGCATTGATAATACATTAGCGACTGAAGACGAAGCAAAGAAAGCGGCAGAAGCGGAATTAGAGAGCGCATTTGCTGCAGAATATGTGAGTGCCTATGGAAAATCGCTGAAAGCTAAGAGCGATATTATGGTGAATCGCAAACTATTAGAGACGCCTAGTCAGCAGTAATCTGGACAGAATATAAGGCGAGGCTGTAAAAAAACCGATGTAAAAACATCGGTTTTTTTATTTACTGTGCGTCGAATTTTATTCGATTTGACCAGCTGCAGTAATATTCATCCCGCCGTCAACATAGGTAATTTCTCCGGTGATACCTGAGGCAAGATCACTACATAAAAATGCGGCAGCGTTACCTACTTCTTCAATCGTCACATTACGACGTAACGCAGTATGTTTTTCGTTAAAGCCTATCATTTTGTCAAAGTCAGCAATGCCAGATGCTGCCAACGTTTTAATCGGGCCAGCGGAGACTGCATTCACACGTATTCCTCTAGGGCCTAAGCTTTGTGCTAAATAGCGAACGTTAGCCTCTAAACTGGCTTTAGCGACACCCATCACATTGTAGTTAGGCATTGTACGCTCTGCGCCTAAGTAGCTGAGCGTTAACAGACTGCCTTTGCGACCTTCCATCATTGGGTATGCCGCTTTCGCCATAGCCGAAAAGCTGTATGAACTGATGTCATGCGCAATACGGAAGTTTTCACGGCTAATGCCATCTAAGCTAATAGTGTCTAAATAATCGCCATCTAAGGCTGATTTAGGGACAAATGCGAGTGAATGCACTAAACCGTCTAAACCATCCCAATGTTTTGCTAACGCTGGGAACAATGCTTCAATCTGAGCGTCGAAAGCCACGTCACATGGCAACACGATTTTTGAATCAAAGTCTGCCGCTAAATCGGCTACGCGTTGTTCATGTTTTTCTAATTGATAGGTAAAGGCAAGTTCAGCACCTTCGCGCTTCATTGCACTGGCTATACCATAAGCAATTGATCGGTTGCTGAGCAAACCAGCAATCAGTATTTTTTTTCCTGCTAAAAATCCCATAATGAATCCTGTGAAAATTTATTTAGTATTGCTTCTAGGGTCTAAAGCATCTCGCAACCCTTCGCCAAGCAAATTATACCCTAATACCGTCACTAAAATCGCTAAGCCAGGAAACAGGGAAAGCCACCATGCAAATTGAATATAGTTTTTACCGTCTGATAAAATATTGCCCCAAGACGCTTGTGGCGCTTGCACGCCAAGTCCTAAAAAGCTGAGGCCAGACTCAAGTAAAACCGCGCCAGCAACGCCTAACACAGAGCTGACAATAATCGGGGTTAAGCTATTCGGTAGTAAATGCGTAAATATCAGCCTCGCGTCCTTAGCACCAAGCGTATGCGCGGCTAAAACAAACTCACGATTACTTAAACTTAAAAATTCTGCACGCACTAAGCGCGTGACACCCATCCAAGAGGTGAGTCCAATCACGATCATCACATTGATAATAGAGGGAGTTAAAAAAGCAATAACTGCTAAAATTAAAAAGAAACTGGGGATAGATAACATGACATCAACCAAACGCATAATGAGCGTATCCACCCATCCACGGTAATAACCCGCTAGCGCACCAAGCAATATGCCAATCGCTGTTGAGATACCTACTGCCACTAGTCCTACTAATAGAGAAATTCGTCCACCATACAACATACGACTTAATACATCTCGTCCAAGACCATCTGTGCCCATCCAATATTGAGCAGAAGGCGCGAGCAAGATGGCTTTTACATTGATATCATCGGGATCGTAAGGGGCGATCCAAGGTGCTAACATGGCTAATAAAAACACAAGCGCAATGATAATAAACCCAGCCTTTGCAAGCGGGTTAGATAAAGCTTTTTGAATTAAAGTTACTTTCATAGTTTTGTCTAGTTACTCACCACGCCGCGACGAACGCGAGGGTCAGCCCATGCGTAAGCAATATCAGCAATCAAATTTCCCAATAAAGTGAGCGCTGAGCCTATGGTTAAAATGCCCATCACCACGGGAAAATCGCGTGCGGTAACAGCATCGAAAAATAGTTTGCCCATGCCGTTAATCGCAAAAATACTTTCTGCAATTACCGAGCCACCAATTAATCCTGGGATGGATAAACCAACAATGGTGATCAGAGGCAATAATGCATTGCGAAGTGCATGCGTATAGACAACTTTATGCTCAGTTAAACCTTTCGCTCTTGCGGTAGTAATATAGTCTTGATTGAGTACATCTAACATGCCGTTTTTAACAAAAAGTGTTATGCCTGCTAAACCAGTAATGGAGGGAATCATGACGGGTAAAAAAAGGTGCGCAAAACGGTCTTTAATTTTGCCCCAAGTACTTAACGATTCGTAATTTAAACTCTCCCAACCTGAAATGGGAAACCAATTGTTGATGACACCTACCCAATACATTAACAACAAAATTAACCAAAAACTTGGTATAGAAAAGCCAATAAAATTAAACAGAGTAATTGATTTGTCTTGCCATAGACCATATTTGCGTGCTGCAATCACGCCGAGTGGAATCGCGAGTGTGAGCGTGACAATTAGACCTAATACATTGATTAATAATGTTTTTCCAATAGATTCTTGAATCATTCCTTTGGTGTAGTTTCCATCCTTATCAGTAGTACCCCAAAAAACTGGTTTACGGTGCGTCTGAAAGGAGTTACCAAAATCCAGCTGCACCATACGTTTAAGCCAAAGACCATATTGCACAATCACAGGTTTATCTAAATTGTATAACTCGCGTAGTTTTTGACGCGACTCTGCACTGGCTTTGGGATTAAATGCGCCTTCGTTGTTGGTGATATCGCCAGGCGCTAAATGCATAATAAAAAATGAGATTAAACTGATACCAATCAGCAAAGGTATCATCCAAAATAGACGTTTAATGATGTAATTTAGCATACTTAATTTGTCATTTCGTTTCTACGTAATGCTTGCGGTATAAACCACTTTTCAGATTCATAACCTACACCAGCGGCTGGAATCGGGTTTGCAATCCCCTTGATACGTTTATGTATGGCGCTTAAGCCGTAACCAGCAGATAAATAAACAATGGGACTATCTTCTAGCAGTACTTTGGCAAATTCATGATAAATGGCTTGACGTTTATCTGGGTCGAGCTCTTTTCGACCTTGTTCTAATAACTTGTCTACTGTCGGGTTGTTGTAGCCAATAAAGTTGAATTTATCGCCACCTTGCTGGCTCGAGTGCCATATATTATATTGGTCTGGGTCTAAGCCCAATCCCCATCCTAAAATGACAACATCAAAATCACCTGTTTTAATAAATCTGCTGATAAAACTCGCCCATTCAATTGAGCGAATATTGACTTTAATGCCAATTGCTTTAAGGCGTCTTTGAATCAAGACAG
Source organism: uncultured Methylotenera sp. (assembly GCA_964464725.1). Taxonomy (GTDB): domain Bacteria; phylum Pseudomonadota; class Gammaproteobacteria; order Burkholderiales; family Methylophilaceae; genus Methylotenera_A. The sequence goes on from CAYXHH010000013.1 coordinate 16,225, forward strand.
CAGATTTTTCACGTTCTTTATTTTGATTGGTGATAATCTCAAAACTTAATAGTTTGCCATCCCGCGCCATATAACCATCTTCATTTAGGCGGTAACCAGCTTCCGTCAGTAAAGCTTTTGCTTGTTCTGGATCATAAGCGTAATTACTTAAATTGGGGTTGCTCCAGCGCGTACCGGGTTTATAAGGTGAAGCTATATTGATCCCTAAACCTAAATAGACGCCATCAATAATTTCTTGTTTATCGATGGCGTAATTAATGGCTTTGCGCACACGAATGTCATCAAATGGTTTTCGCTTAAGGTTAAAACCCATATAGATATAGCCATTACCTAACTCTTTATATAAGTTAAGGGACTCATTCAATTTTGGCCTTGCTGGTACGATGCGCGAAAACTGTGTGGGGTCTAAACCCATGCTATCGATATTGCCTGCCATCAGTTCGAGAAATTGAGCTGAATTGTCTGGAATGATCCGTGATACTAGTCGGTCAATGTTTGCAGGGCCCAATACAGAGGTTGGATTGCGAGATAGTTGAATATTTTGTCCTGCTGTCCAACTATCAAGTTTGTAAAAGCTACTACCAACAGGTTTGTGCGTAAAACCAGTAGTGTGCAGGTCTTGGCCTTCAAGCAGATGCTTAGGCAAGATTTGTAAGCCAGCCCAGCTATCCATAGCAGGCGCAAATGGTTCGTTATAAGTGACTCGAAAAATAAGAGGGTCTGGTGCCTCTGCATTTTTAACCAATTGATAATCGGCAGCATACGGACTACCATTTTTATCATCTGTGACGGCTTGCCAAGTCCATAAAACATCCGCACTGGTCAGTGGTTTGCCATCTGCCCATGCCAGATTAGGTTTAAGTTTAAAGGTAATCGTTTTTTGATCAGCTGATATCTGCCAATTTTCGACCAGTTCTCCTGTTAAGTCTAAATCTTGATTGTATTTGAGTAGGGTATTAAATATATTGCTAGAGATGGCGGAAGAGGGTGCTTCACCGGCGATCATCGAAATGAGACTAGAAGGTTCACCTATCATCGCGTTCACCATGGTGCCACCTGCTTCGCTAGGATAAGCTTGGTTGAGTTTGCTAATTTCTTGTGGGGGTAGGCTTTTAGATGAGTCGCCACAGGCACTGACAGCGACAAATAGTGCTAGTACTATGAAGTGAAACTTTGCATTTCTTTTTTTCGTGGTTGTGTCAAGAAATGCAGGAATTTTCATCATATGTTTATTTTAATCGAATATGCGATCTCGCGCGAATATGTCCAGAAGAACGTTTTTTACTTTTAATACCTTTTTTAAGTGATTTTTTATGCGCACTCACTTTGGTTTTTTTTGCAGTATTAAATGTTTTTCCACCGCTACTCTTGTATTTTGCGGTTTTAATGCCTGCTTCTTTAATTTTTAATCGTTGGCCTAGTTTTAATTGACTACCTTTAAGACGATTAATTTTCATAATAGCTTTAGTAGTCGTACCATATCGATTCGCTAAAGCTTGTAAGGTGTCTCCACTTTTAACTTTGTGTATGACGGCTCGTCTAGATTTTGGTTCATCTTCATCTGATTGATTAATGCTATTGTTATCTTCAAGAGCAGCTACATTAATACTGTCAGATTCAATTTCAGCTTCATCACTAATGGGTTGACCGCTATATGTTGCTGGTACTAGCATTGCCTGAGAGTTGCGTAATTTTTTAGAACGCGTTTTTAAACCATTTACGTAGCGTAATTGGCCTTCGTTAATACCAAATTTACTTGCAATATGATCTGTACGTTCGCCACGTTTGGCATGATATGTCTGCCAGTTTGTGAGGGGTTTGTCGTAGTTTTTAAGATTTTCGGTAAAGCGGTCGGCAGCCCAAACTGGAAGTAAAAATTGGTGTTTTTCACCTGAACTGGTAATCACAGGTCGATTAAAACTTGGGTTGAGTGAAGTAAACTCCTCATAAGAAATCTCGGCCAATTGCGCAGCTAATTTAGCATCGATTTGCTTTGGGGCGTCTACATGCGTAAAGTAAGGACGATTTGGAATCGCTGCGATATTGAGGCCATATTTTTCAGGATTGGTTACAATATTTTTAACGGCTTGAAGCTTAGGCACATAATTGCGCGTTTCTAAAGGTAAATCTAGGCTTTGGTAGTCAGTCGGTAGTCCTTGCTTGCGATTGCGGTTAATTGCCCGTTGAACGGTACCTTCACCAGCATTGTATGCGGCCAGCGCCAAGTCCCATGCGCCAAACATCCCGTGAAGTTTTTCCAAGTAATCCAAGGCAGCGTTGGTTGCAGCTGTGACATCACGGCGATTATCTACCCACCAGTTTTGTTTTAATCCATAATTTTTGCCAGTAGAAGGGATAAATTGCCATATACCTGAAGCGCGGCTACGTGAATAAGCCTGAGGATTGAATCCACTTTCTATCATAGGAAGTAACGCAATTTCAGTCGGCATATTGCGTTTTTGTACTTCTTCAACTATGTGAAATAAGTATCTTTGACTGCGATCAATCATCCTTCTTACGTAATCAGGATTCGACACATACCACTTTTCTTGCCTAGTGGTATAAGGTGATTCGGTGTCAGGCATTGCATATCCATCTTTGATACGCGCCCACAAGTCGTCATCACTGTTTTGGTTCAGGCTTAAGCTTTGATCGGATTTAAGTTCTAAGTCACCTAAAAAATCTTGAACAGGATCACCAATTAAATCACTGGCAACAGGCTCATCAATGATTTCTATTTCATCACCCGCTACATTGGTGTCATTCTCTGCAAATGCAATGCAAGAAAAAAACAAAGTACAACAAATTAAGTAGCCTATCGAAAATTTCGCCGATGTAGGACGACTTGAATTATCTTGACGACAGAGCTTTTTTACTAGGGGCGATTTATTTAAGTGCATAGTTAATACGAAACATGAAAACAACTCAATAGTAGCGACTGAGGTATATTGAGTCAAGTATAGTTTTACTTTACAAGTAAATGTTATGTGGATGATTAATAATGATTTCTTAGTGCTCTAATGGCGGTAAATACCGAGATCTCGTCGAATTTAGCAGCATGTGAATTATTTATAATTGTTGCATGATTACAACGTAAAAATGGGTTGGTCTTGAGTTCTAAATCTATTGTGCTTGGCAAGCTCGGTAAGTTTTTAAGTCTTAAAGATGCTACTTCATCTTTGCGGATTATTAAGTCGCGATTATCAGGCTCTAAAGTTAACGCAAATTGTATATTCTTAGAGGTATATTCATGTGTACAAAATACTTTTGTATCTGGGTTAAGTTTTTTTAATCTGGATAGAGATGCAAGCATTTGTGTTGGCGATCCTTCAAACAAACGCCCACAACCTGCACCAAATAATGTATCTCCACAAAAAAGATAGTCTTTGTTTACATAAGCGATATGTCCTAATGTATGGCCAGGTAACCATATAATTTTAAAAGTTTGCTCGATCTCTGGTAGTTCTAATTCATCGCCTTCTGCTAATTGTATATGCTTGAAGTTAAAGTTTTCGTATTTAGGCGCATATACTGTGGTTTCTTGATAAGCTAATAGTTCATTGATTCCATCTATATGATCGCTATGGTGATGCGTTACTAAAATTGCACTTAAGGTGAGGTTAAGTTTTTTGAGGGTGCTGATGACAGGTTTTGCATCTCCTGGGTCAACCACCACAGCATGGCCCTTGTGATATAAAAGCCATATATAATTGTCGGTAAATGCGGGGATAGGGATAATGTTAAGCATAAAATTAATAGTAGTTTTCTTTGGTGCATAATGCAACACACACCTAATAATCATCAATTTAATCAAGATGATTGGTTAAGCACAACATTAGGGCAACACATGCTTGCGCGCGAACAGGACATGTTTGATGAGGTCGTCGGGGATATTTTTGGATTCAACGCTATACAACTAGGCTTGCTGCAATTGGATGCGCTCAAACATTCTCGCATTCCGAATATCATGCATGTAGGTAACCGTGAAGGTGATACCTACTGTGAAAGCGATTATCTTCCGTTTGCAGAGTGTTGCATTGATTTGGTTTGCTTGCCACATGTGCTAGAGTTTAGTCGCAATCCTCATCAAAGCTTGCGTGAAGCTGAGCGTGTGTTGGTGCCAGAAGGGCACTTAATTATTACTGGTTTTAATCCAATTAGTACTTGGGGAATTAAACGAGTATTAACAAGTGATCGTGATTATCCCTGGCGAGGTCATTTTTTTTCATTATCACGCATTAAAGACTGGCTAGCACTATTAGGCTTAGAATATGTGAGCGGTAAAATGTGCAACTACACCTTTCCTATCAATGATGACAGATGGTTAAGTCGGCTTTCATTGATGGATAAAATAGGGGAAAAGTGGTTTCCCATGATGGGCGGTGTGTATTTTATTGTGGCGAAGAAGCGTGTTGTAAACATGACTTTGCTAAGACCAAATTGGAAAAAAAGCGCATTAAAATCTAGACTAGCAGTTACGACAAACCCAAAACCAAAACCCACACAACAAAAAGATAGGCAATGATAGATTTGGTAGAGATATATACAGATGGTGCTTGTAAAGGTAATCCAGGCCCAGGCGGATGGGGCGTTTGGATGATTTATCAAAACAAAGAAAAATGTTTACACGGAGGAGAAGCGCTCACCACTAACAATCGCATGGAGTTGACAGCGGTTATTCGTGCACTAGAAGCATTGAAAAGACCGTGTCAAGTTAAACTCTACACAGATTCATCGTATGTGCAAAAAGGAATCAGTGAGTGGATTACTTCATGGAAGGCGAGAAATTGGCGAACGTCAGATAAAAAACCTGTCAAAAATGATGATTTATGGAAAACATTAGATGTGTTGGCAAACCAACATGAGATAGAATGGATATGGGTAAGAGGGCATAACGGCAATGCCGGCAACGAACGTGCGGATGAGCTAGCGAACTTAGGTGTAGCAGAATATTTATAGACACTTTTTTGTTAAGTAATTAAATTTAGGCAATGAGATAGAAATGCGACAAATTTTTTTAGACACAGAAACCACAGGACTCTATCCAGCGCAGGGACATCGAATAATCGAAATAGCGGCCATTGAAATGATAAATCGTCGCCCGACAAATCATCATTTCCATGTTTATTTGAATCCGGAGCGTGAAATAGACCCAGCCGCTCAAGAAGTGCATGGGATTACCTATGAATTTTTACAAGACAAACCTTTATTTGAAGTAGTTTCAGCACAATTAATCGAATTTATTCAAGACGCAGAGTTGATTATTCATAATGCACCCTTCGATGTCGGCTTTTTAAATGCTGAGTTTGGTCGTATCGGGCTACAGCCAATTGAATCAATCTGCGCTAAAATTACTGATACATTGAAAATGGCGAAAGATTCACGTCCAGGCCAACGCAATAATTTGGACGCGCTATGTAAACACTTTAATATAGACAATTCTAAAAGAACGCTGCACGGTGCATTATTGGACGCAGAGTTGCTTGCAGAAGTCTATATGGCAATGACTCGAGGCCAAGATAGTTTATTAATGGATTTAGGAAATACACCAAAGACAGAAGTGCAACAGATTTCGTCAAATCTTGAACGTAAGCTGAAAGTGATTAAAGCTACTGAGGTTGAATTAGCTGCACATGTGGATTATATTGCCGGCCTAGCGAAAGCAGGCGCAAAAAGCTGGTAACGAATTGGTTTCGTGTTGAACATTTAATAAGAATAATTTAATTTACTGAAAGAGAACAATGGATAATTGCATTATCGTCACAGGTGGCGCAGGTTTTATAGGCAGTAATTTTGCAAATGCTTGGGTGAAGCTTGGTTTAGGCAAACTAATTAATTTAGATAAACTGACTTACGCTGGTAACTTGGCTAATTTGGCTGAAATAGAACAACATCCTGACCACATTTTTGTGCAAGGCGATATCGGTGATAATGAATTAGTCAGATCTCTATTGAAGCATCATAGACCGCGCGCCGTACTCAATTTTGCAGCTGAAAGTCATGTTGACCGTTCCATTCATGGCCCTGGCGAATTTATACAAACAAATATTGTAGGCACTTTTAATCTGCTAGAAGAAGTGCGCGCTTATTGGAATCAATTAAACGAAGCTGACAAAACAAGTTTTAGATTTTTGCATGTGTCAACCGATGAAGTTTATGGCTCGTTAGGTCCGACAGATCCAGCTTTTAAAGAAACCAATCCGTATGAACCCAATAGCCCATATTCGGCCTCGAAAGCTGCTTCTGACCACTTGGTTCGTGCCTATCACCACACTTATCATATGCCAATGTTAACGACGAATTGCTCTAACAATTATGGGCCATATCATTTTCCTGAGAAGCTCATTCCACTGGTGATTCACAATGCACTTAACGGCAAACCACTACCAATTTATGGCAATGGTAGCAATATACGTGATTGGCTTTATGTTGGAGACCACTGTAGCGCCATTAGGCGTGTGCTAGAAGCAGGGCGCGTAGGAGAAACTTACAATATTGGTGGTTGGAACGAAAAAACCAATCTTGATGTTGTGCATACATTATGTGATATTTTGGATCAACAAAAACCTAAAGAAAATGGTAGTTACCGTGACCAAATCACGTTCGTGCAAGATAGGCCAGGTCATGATCAGCGTTATGCCATTGACGCCACCAAGATTGAGCGTGAATTAGGTTGGAAACCAGCTGAAACATTCGAAACAGGAATTCAAAAAACGGTTGCTTGGTATTTATCTCATCAAGATTGGGTACAAAATGTGACAAGTGGTGAATACAAAAAATGGGTTAATAAAAACTACCAAGATCGTGGCGAGGAGTTAGCATAATGGCGATGAAAGGTATTGTGTTGGCAGGTGGTTCGGGTACAAGACTGTATCCTGTTACCCAAGTCGTTTCAAAACAGTTACTTCCTGTTTATGATAAACCGATGATTTACTACCCGCTATCTGCATTGATGTTGGCGGGCATTCGTGAAGTGCTGATTATTTCTACCCCACAAGATACGCCGCGCTTTAAGGACTTGCTAGGAGATGGTTCACAATGGGGTATGGACATTACTTATGCAATACAGCCATCACCAGATGGTTTAGCCCAAGCATTTATTATTGGTGAACAGTTTATTGGTCAGGACTCTTGTGCACTTGTACTAGGCGATAACATCTTCTATGGGCATGAGCTTGCACAAATGGGTCAAAACGCCGCTAAACGAGATAAAGGTGCTACCGTATTTGCTTATCCTGTGCATGATCCTGAGCGTTATGGTGTGGTAGAGTTTAATGAAAAGGCCCAAGCAGTCAGCTTGGAAGAAAAGCCAAAATCCCCCAAATCACGATATGCCGTAACAGGTTTGTATTTTTACGATAACCGTGTTGTAGAAATTGCCAAAAATATGAAACCTTCAGCACGTGGCGAATTGGAAATTACGGATGTTAATCGTCAATATTTAGACTGGGGCGATTTAAATGTAGAGGTAATGGGTCGTGGTATGGCGTGGCTTGATACAGGCACGCATGATTCTTTAATTGAGGCTGGATCATTTATTCAAACCATAGAAAAACGTCAAGGATTAAAAATTGC
>CAYXHH010000013.1:23899-26176 GCA_964464725.1 uncultured Methylotenera sp.
CCAACATTCGGTCAATGGGAAGGAACCCATTTATCTGCTGAAAATAAGCGCCAAATGTGGATACCACCCGGATTCGCACATGGTTTTTTAGTATTATCTGATTCTGCTGAATTTTTATATAAAACGACAGATTACTATGCACCTCAACATGAACGTTGTTTGAAATGGAATGATCCTACAGTTGCTATCGACTGGCCTTTGCAAGGTGACCCAATACTTTCAGAAAAAGATAACAAAGGCTTAAGTTTTGCAGAAGCCACCAAGTTCGCCTAAACACATATTCATTTCGTAAATGCATAAAAAGATATTACTCACAGGCGTGATCGGGCAAGTAGGGCATGCAGTTAAATTAAAATTGTCAAAATATGAGGTGATTCCCCTTTCTCGAGATCAGCTAGACCTCACTAAGAAGCATGATATTAGGCGCGTCGTACGAGAAGTGAAGCCAGATTTAATTATTAATCCAGCTGCCTATACTGCTGTGGATAAGGCTGAATCAGAGTCTGAGCTTGCATTCGCTATTAATGGGACAGCACCACTAATTTTGGCGGAAGAAGCTGCTAGGTTAAATGCTGCAATTATTCACTTTTCAACTGATTATGTATTTGATGGCACTAAAAGTGCTGCTTACCATGAAGATGATGTAGTCAATCCAGTAAGTGTTTATGGGAGAAGTAAGCTTCTTGGAGAAGATGCGATTAGGTCAGTAGGCTTGCCACACTTAATTTTACGTACAAGTTGGGTGTACGGTGCTTACGGTAAAAACTTTTTAAAGACAATACTGCGTCTTGCTTCTGAACGAGATACTTTGCGTATAGTCGCGGACCAATTTGGCGCCCCGACGAGTAGTGATAGTATTGCAGAAGCTACCCTGCAGCTAGTTGAGGCATGGCAAGTTAATCAAGAAAGTCAATCAGGAATATACCATTTTACCAACGCAGGAAACACTTCATGGCATGGGTTTAGTTGTGAGATTGTCAATGAATACAATCGGTTGTTAAGTGTGAAGAATTGGCCTGCACTCAAATCTAAAGTAGAAGATATTATCCCGATTACGACAGCTGAATATCCAACGCCAGCTGTTAGGCCGCATAATTCTATACTTGATAACCAAAAGCTAAAACACGCATTCAATATTGCCTTACCAACTTGGCAAGAGGGTTTGCAACAAGTGATGCAAAAATTAGAACTTTAAATATTTTTTATAATTCTTGTATTAATCTCACTTTATCCTAGGGCATCTGCCCAACTATTTGGCGTTTCATATAGCCTTACACGTTCTAACTTTAAGTGGTTACCGTAGGTGTCTTTGTATTCAAGCTTAAGTATTCTAAATGCTTCAGCAGCCATGTTTTCTGCGGTAGGTACGCATGGAAAAATAACAGTTTTATGATTCGGTAAACTATTTAAAAAATCTAATACTGACTTATCATCTTGATATACTAAAAAAGCATGGTCCCATACATCTACAACGCTTTCGCGCGCGATTTTTTTGACATCCGAAAAATCCATGACCATACCGTTTTCAGAAACTTCTTTTTGGCTGATGATGTCGCCAGAAAGGGTGATTTCAAGCGCGTAGCGATGCCCATGCAAGTTACGGCATTGGCTTTTATGATCTGGAATGCGATGACCAGCATCGAACTCTAAACGGGTAGTGATTTGCATAAAAAATTAACTAACAATTAAGATTGAGGCACTATTATAACAGTGCTAGTTATAAGAGCTTGGGATTATGTGCTCTGGCCCATGTGATGAATTCACTAAAAGCTAAAGGTTTAGAGAAGTAGTAGCCCTGACACTTATGTATTTTCACTTTTCTAATCAAGTCTAGACAAGCTTTATCTTCTACGCCCTCAACAAGCACTTCTTTTCCTAAGCTATTAGCCAACATTGCAATAGATTTCACAATTTCAAAATCTTCCTTTGAGTTTGTGATATTTTTAACGAATGACTGATCGATTTTTATTAAAGAAACTGGCAATGTGCGTAAGCGAGAAAGGGAGGAAAATCCTGTACCAAAGTCATCTAAGGCTAATTTGAATCCACCTTCAGTGAGTTGCTTAATTACTGCATCGGTTGTTTCATTATGCTCTAGAAAGCCATCTTCAGTAAGCTCTAGCACGATGCTCTGCGGTGTGAGTTTCCATAACATCAAAGCTTGCAGTAGCATGTGCGGTAATTCAGCATCATATAAATCTTCTGCACGTAAATTAATGGTCAGGTAAACGTTTAACTTATGCTCATATTTCAGCTCAGCAGCATAACGACATGCGG
>CAYXHH010000014.1:0-11041 GCA_964464725.1 uncultured Methylotenera sp.
GACTCGCCTGTTAGCCCACAAACAAAAATGGAAAGTCCTAAAAAACAATCGACGAGTGCTATAAACCCATACGAAAAATATAAAATTAACTCATGGTGGAAAATGGGTGGCGGCCGAGACGCACTTGAGTTAAGTATGGAAACTTGCATAAAAAGACTTGGCGATACACATGTGCCAGATAGGAAAAATCAAATATTCACAAGAGCGTTTGCTGCTTGCATGTATGAAAATGGTTGGCGTGGCCTACGCGAAAAGTAATAGACGAATTAAAAAGTCTATGTGACTTAACACATCACATAGACTTTAATTTTAAATATATTCAATTAGTTAATTATTAAATTTAATAAAACACTTTAGATTTTATTAGCATAAACAATTAAAAACTTGTCACTCCCGGAATCCATGATGTACCTACCAATGGCACTTGTGCCATCGCTGAAGCTTCTATGGTGAGCGCAACTAAATCTTCTGGTTCCAGATTATGTAGATGCGATTTTCCGCATGCCCGCGCAACCACTTGCGCTTCCATGGTCATCACAGAAATATAATTTGCCAGTCGATGCCCTGCTTTCACAGGGTCAAGTCGCTTCATTAATTCTGGGTCCTGTGTAGTAATTCCCGCTGGGTCCTTGCCCTCATGCCAGTCATCATAGGCGCCAGCAGTCGTACCAAGCTTTTGGTATTCTTCCTCTAAATGCGGGTCGTTATCGCCTAATGCAATTAAGGCGGCTGTACCAATCGCTACCGCATCAGCACCCAACGCTAAGGCTTTTGCGACATCTGCGCCGTTGCGAATACCGCCAGACACGATCAACTGAACGCTGTTTTTACCGTTACGATACATGCCTAAATCTTGCAGTGCTTTTACCGCTGGGCGTATCGCAGCTAGGATGGGGATACCCACATGTTCGATAAACACTTCTTGCGTGGCCGCCGTTCCACCTTGCATGCCGTCTAGCACAATCACGTCGGCGCCAGACTTAACAGCTAAAGCAACGTCAAAATAGGGTCTAGTAGCTCCAATTTTCACATAGATAGGTTTTTCCCAATCGGTAATCTCGCGTAACTCATTAATTTTAATTTCCAAGTCATCTGGCCCTGTCCAATCAGGGTGACGACAGGCTGAGCGTTGGTCAATGCCTTCTGGCAAGCAGCGCATTTTTGCTACACGTGCACTGATTTTTTGACCTAGCAACATACCGCCACCACCTGGTTTAGCACCCTGACCAATCACGACTTCAATCGCATCGGCTTTGCGCAAGTCATCAGGATTCATGCCGTAGCGTGATGGCAAATACTGATACACCAAGGTTTGTGATTGTCCACGCTCTTCTGGTGTCATACCACCATCGCCAGTGGTGGTACTTGTACCAACCGCACTTGCACCTCTGCCTAATGCTTCTTTTGCTGGCCCAGAAAGCGCACCAAAACTCATGCCTGCAATCGTAACTGGCGTTTTAAGGTGTATTGGTTTTTTGGCAAAACGTGTACCTAAGACCACATCGGTACCACATTTTTCGCGGTAACCTTCTAATGGATAACGACTGACTGAAGCACCCAAAAATAGTAAATCATCGAAATGTGGCAACTTACGTTTTGCGCCACCACCACGTATATCGTAGATGCCTGTTGCGGCTGCACGACGAATTTCTGACATGGTATATTCATCAAACGTCGCTGAATATCTTGGTTTTGTTTGCGGAGTTTTTGGATTTTGTGTGCTCATTTTAATAGGCTCCTGCATTATCTACATGGAAATGGTAAAGCGTTCTTGCTGAACCGTATTGCGTAAAACTGTCTGGATTGATATCTGCATACCCAGACTTAACCAATAAATCAGTCAATATTTTTTTACTTTCTGCGTCCATCACTTTGACTTCGCAATCAGCACCCAAGCTTTTAACTTTGCCTCGCACAAAAATTCTCGCTTCATAAATGGAGTCACCTAGTCCTTCGCCTGCATCACCCATAATTACCATGTTGCCGGCTTGTGCCATAAAAGCAGAGAAACTGCCCACTGAACCGCCCACCACTATATCTGCGCCTTTGAGAGAAATACCACAGCGCAAGCCTGCATCGCCATCTATCACTAATAAACCACCATTGGCTGTGGCGCCTGCAGCGTTAGATGCAAAACCTTTAACGTGGACCATGCCAGACATCATATTTTCAGCTACGCCGCTACCAGCACTGCCTTCAATAATCACGGTCGCAATTTGATTCATGCCAGCCGCGTAATAACCCGCGTGTCCTTTAATCGTGACATGCACATCCGAATTTAAGCCCACGGCAATGCTGTGCGCACCATTTGGATTTTCAATGACAAACGACTTACCATTTAGGTGGGCTGCATCACCATGCAAGAACTGATTTACTTCGCGCAGTGGTGTGTTAGTTAAATCAAAATTAATTGTTTCTGCTTTTATATTTTCCATACGTACATCTCTTTCGGTGAAGGTTCAAACACCTTCGCATTTTTAATGTCAGGCAAGTGTGCTAGAGAGCGAAATTCGGAAGCAATCGCCACATAATCATCATGCTCAGCAATGATGGCTGGCTTGCACGCAAATGGGTCACGCACCAAAGCGAGTTGGTCTTTAGTCCCCATTAATAGCGTATAAAACCCATCAAGCTCATCAAAACCATGGTTTAAAGCAGTTTCTAAGTCATCGCCTTCGCGCATCCGCCACTCTAAAAATCGGCAGGCTGCTTCTGTATCGTTATCTGTCTCAAACTCTATGCCCTCTTTCTCTAGCTTACGACGTAGACTATGCGCATTACTTAACGAGCCATTGTGCACCAAACACCAATCTTGGCCTGCAGTAAAAGGATGCGCATGCGCTGGCGTAATCGCAGACTCGGTCGCCATACGCGTATGCCCTACCAAATGAGAACCTTTAAAGCTTTTAAAATCATAGCGTTCTGCGACTTGTGCAGGCGTTCCAACATCTTTGTAAATATCCATGAGTTGACCAACTGATAACAAATGCAATTGCGGGTAATTGCTTTTTAACCACGCTTTTACCTGTGAGGGTGCGATGGTTGTGGTAATGACTGCATGATTTGTTTTAGTCTCAATATTGGCTTTACTATTCAGCGATTTTTCGAAATCAGCAGCCAATGTTTTCCAATTAAAATCTTGCTGACTAGCATATAGACTAAATTTTCTTGCATCATTTGCCACGGGTGCGCTAAACATGGCTAAACCAGCAGAGTCTGGTCCACGCTCTGTCATGCCAATGAGCATAGGCAACATGAGTTCACCTATTGACTCACGCATCTTAGGATTTCTAATCAACAAACCGACTATTCCACACATAAAATTCCTTATAAATTACTTTAATATATATACTTAACTATATAATTAGTTTAAAAAAATTCAACATATCTCTTAATTTCCCAATCTGAAACGTGGCGCATATATTCAACCCATTCAGCACGTTTCAGCATTAAGTATTCGCTGGTTAATTTATCGCCTAAAGCCTCGCAAATGACCTTGTCGCTCTCAAGCGCATCTAAAGCTAAGCTCAAATTTTGTGGCAAGATGCCAATTTTTTTGTCTTTGAGTTGTTTTGCTGAATAGTCATATAAATTATCACCATTACCCTCACCAGGATGTAGTTCACGTTTAATGCCATCCAAACCCGCCGCTATTACCGCCGCTGTCGTTAAATATGGATTGCAGCCGCCATCAGGCAGCCGCAATTCCAAACGGCCGTATGGAATACGCACCATGGTAGAACGATTGTTGTTACCATACGAAATATACGCTGGCGCCCAGGTAGCGCCTGTGAGCGATTGCCCAACGACTAAACGCTTGTAAGAATTCACCGATGGTGCAGCCAAAGCACAAATGGCAGGCGCGTGTGCCAATAAACCACCTAAGAAGTGATAAGCGAGCTTAGATAAACCATGTCCTGTTTTATCGTTATCGTCTTGAAATAAGCTCTTTTTGCCATTTCCGATGGACATATGCATATGCATACCATTGCCTGGACGGTTACTAAATGGTTTTGGCATTAATGAGCAAATCATGCCATGCGCGTTGGCAATTTCACTGGCAGCCATTTTAAACATGATGAAATCATCTGCACTTTTTAAGCAATCTGCATAGGTATAATTAATTTCAAATTGACCATTCGCATCTTCATGATCAATTTGATAGACGTCCAAGCCAGCAGCTAATAAGGACTCAGTGAGCTCTTCGAGAAATGCAGATTGCCTGGTAATGCCTTTATAGTCATAACAAGGTTTTGCAAGGGTATCCGTATCATCTACGGGATGCACCCCGCCATGATCATCACGCTGTAGCAAAGAAAACTCTGGTTCAAGCCCTGTATATAGCGTCCATCCTTTTTCGGCAAGGCGAGCGATTTGTTTTTTCAGCACAACGCGCGAATCGTACTCGTAGGGCTTACCATTCACATGACCGTCACACACAATTCTTGCATAGCCTGGTTGCCAGGGAATTAAATTTAAAGTTGAGAGCTCGCCTACCGCCATATAATCTGGGCCATTTGGCGCAATCCCCATGCCCCAAATCGCGCCACCGGCAAAACCTGCTCCCACAGTTAGAATGTCTTCTAAATGCGCCACAGGTACTGACTTAACCTTAGCTACACCATGAATATCGACAAACTGCGCTAAGATATACTTAACCTTGTGTTCTTTTAAAAACTTTTTTGCTTCAGATAGCGATTTCATTTAAATTTCTCCCTGAAATTAATGTAAAAGTATTCCAAAAACATTCATCTCTTGTATTAGTCTGCTATTTCACTAGCATTCAATTCTGTCGAGATTTCATGCAAGACTTGCTGCATATAAACGCCATAGGTACCATCGCACCATAGTCTATAAACTGACTCACCATTGAAATGTTGGCGCAACACGGTGGCAGAAACGCCTGCTACCTGTGTCATCATAAGTTCATTTTCTTGCAAGCCTGTAGCACTTAAGTCTAGTGCGCAGATTTCAGATAACAATCTCAGAACACCACTTCCAAGCAATGAAAACGAGGCATCTACGCGAGGCACCTTATATACTCCAGCAACTCGTAACTGATCTGCAGCTAATTTCTTGCAGATTTCCTCGCCAGATTGATCTTCAATTAAAAACTCACTTGCACCTAAGCGCATCACGATACTATTGCCACTGAAAAGCCATGTATTCGCTTGTGCAGGAATAGTAACTTTATGTTTACTGAGCCAATCAGCAGCATTTGGCCCTTTAACTCCGAAGCGAGCCAAATCACTCATCACAGTAATATTCAAAGCCTGCATCAATTTTTATCCTGAAGCTTAATAAATGGAGTTTCCGCTACGGTCGCAGTCACTAAGGAGCCAGAATCTGTACGAATTTTGAAGTGAGTACCAATAGCCGTTTGGTGTGGCTTTACATAAGCCAAACCGATAGTTTTACCCAGCGTTTGGCTAAACCCAATACTCGTCACACGGCCATTAATCTGCTCTCCTTCAATGACTAAGTTGCATTCCAATGGCATTTCACCTTTAAAGTCCGCATCTAAGGTGAATGCGACTAATTGTTTATTTTTGGGGCGCTTATTGATAATCGCCAAACTGCGCTGACCTACAAAATATGCTTTATCCATTTTGACTGCCCAGTCAGCACCCATTTCAAATGGATTGGTCAATCCGTCCGTATCCACTCCCGGCATGGCATGCCCCATTTCAAGACGCAATAAACGTTGGGTATCAGTGCCGAACGGACGAATTCCATATTGTTTGCCTGCATTTAAAATCTCAGCCCACAACTCGGGTAATTGATTCATTGGGCAATGTAGCTCGTACGCCAAATCAGACACGAAAGAAGCACGAATAATTTTGGATGGGATGTTAGCTACTAAAGCTTCGCGCACATGACCTAGCGGGAAAGCGCTAATCGATAAATCACAATCAGTAAGTGCGGCTAATGTCTTTTGTGCAGCAGGGCCAGCTATATTAATTGCACCAAATGCCCCTGTCACATTCACTAAAGCGATATTAAGTTGCCACATTTGTTGCCAGCGCTGCATTTCGCGATACACCATCGCTGCATTTGAAGTACCCATTGATAAATAAAATAAATCTTGCGCAATTCTGCACGCAACACCATCGTCTACTACTACACCAGCCTCATCTAGCGTAAGTGCATAACGCCATGTTCCCAATTTTTGGTTGGCATATTTTCCTGTAAAAAAACGCTCTAGGAATTCAGATGCATCTGGCCCATGTATTTCAATTTTGCCAAGCGAACTACCATCAATTACCCCAACCGCATTACGCACAGCGTAGGTTTCAGCTTCAATTGCTTGTTGTTTTGATTGACCGTTTTGTAGGTAATAGGCTGCGCGCTTCCATGCACCAATATCAGTAAAAACTGCACCGTTTGCTTCATGCCAAGCATGTAAAGCAGTCAGCCGATGTGGATGAAAGCTGCGTCCAGCGAGATGCCCCATCGGGGTTGGGTGAAAGAATGGTCGCGATGTTGTTGTACCTATTTTTTCAACTGGTAAGCCGCGTATATTAGCCAGAATACGAATTGCATTCATATTCGAGTGTTTACCTTGGCTTGGTCCCATACCGACCGTAGTAAATCGCTTCATCAATTCAATATTATCAAAACCTTCAATTGCTGCATGCTCAAAATCCTTAATTTGAATATCTTCATCAAAATCAATGAAGTTTTTACCTTTCGGGTGCGGCACCATTGGATAAGGATGGCTTGGAGAAGGGCCAGCATGTTTTTCAACCATGACTTTTTCTGAAGGCTTACTTAAGTAATCAAGCACCTCATTTGCTGCACGTTCGCCATCTCTCATGCGTTGTGCAAGATCGAACACACCGTTGACCTTACCTGCCGCAAAAATACCATTTGGTAAGCGCTTGGGTACAAACTGTTGCGTGGACTCGTCATATTGCATGCTAGTACCAGCTTGATATAACAAGGCAGCTGCAGGAGCATAACCTGCACTCATGGCAATGCCGTCGCATTCCAGCGTAATACTATTTTCAGTCAGTGCTATATGATGTTGTTCGTCGTACGGGCATATGACGGCGGCTTGAACCTGAGATTTATCTGGACTCGCGATTGCCTCGTAAACGCAATAGCCAGCATAAATTTTAATATCACGTTTTGTTATTTCTGCGGCATGCGTGCCTTCATAATGACCACTGCGCAAATCTACTATTGCGCGTACATTTGTCCCCGCAGCTAACATATCTAGCGCAACTCGATAGCCATCATCATTGGCGGTAAACACAATGCCTGTATTACACGGCTTAACGCTGTAGCGATGAATCAGTCGTTGCGCTGCAGAGCCCAACATCACACCTGGCAAATCATTGTTTCTAAATACAGGCGGCTGTTCAAAACCGCCTGTTGCCACGATGACAGCCTTGGCACGGACTTTTGTAATTCCAGCTGGACTGACAATGGGTATTAAATGGTCTGCATAATAGCCAGCCGCATATGATTGCGTGAATAATTTTAGGTTGGTTTTACCGTTAAGTTTTTGCAATAAGCTTTGCAAATACTCTGAAGATGTATGAGTTCCAGCATAATCATAGGTTAAGCTGCCACCCACGTGCTTATTTTCATCTACTAGTATCACTTGCAAACCAGCTTGAGCTGCAACACAAGCTGCACTTAACCCAGTAGCACCAGCACCAATAATCAGCACATCACAATATGCATGTCGCTTATGTTTGGTGATGCGTGGAAAGTTAAAATTAACCACGCCCAATCCAGCCGCTTTGCGAATGACTTTCTCCCAAAACGGAAACAACCAGCGTGGCTTATGAAATGCTTTGTAGTAAAAACCGACTGGCAACAAGGGGGATATTGCGTCAATGAGTTTATTTCTATCTTTTTTGACACCCCCTTTGGTATTCACTGCAAAGAGATTCATGCCTGCTTGCACTTCAGTCACATCAGCACGAATATTGGTATCAACACCATCTGTCACGAGTATATTGACATCATGATTCGCTAAACTGAGCACACCGCGCGGACGATGATATTTAAAACTACGCCCTAATACTTTCTGGTTGGCCGCCCACAATGCAGAACTAATGGTGTCGCCTTCAAAAGCAGTAAATGTCTCGCCTTCAAAAGTAAAGGTGATTGGTTTTTCGCGGTTTATCCATTCGCCAGCTTTCGGTGGGATTCGCAAACTCATCGCGTATCCTCCGCATGTTTGCTTGCATCTGCTAATAAATAGGTGCGAATGACTTGGTCGCTCAGTGTATTGCGCTCAGCTATAAACCACGTGCCGCTTGGTGAGTGATACCACCACTCTTTTTTTAATCCTGGCGCACCTTGGCGATAATGCACGTACGCAGCCCACTCCAAATCGGTACAAGTCGTTGGATTAGGCGCCACGCGATATTCACCACCGAATATAAATTCGCTTAGCGGTCGTGTTCCATTGATTGGGCAGGTTAACAATTTCATATTAATGACCTACCGAAGCGGCACCTTTTTCGCCAGTGAGTTCATAATCTTCAAAACGTGAAAGACGGAAAGTGTGAATCAGTGGATGATTGCTATCATTGGCAATAGTCGCCGCCATGGTTTTGCCGCTAATGGGGGTTGCTTTAAAGCCCCAAGTACCCCAGCCAGCATCTAAATAAAAACCTTCTATAGGTGTTTTACCCATAATAGGCGCAAAATCTGGCGTCATATCCGCCATGCCGCCCCACTGCCGCACTATTTTGACATTGGCCAAAAATGGAAACATATC
Source organism: uncultured Methylotenera sp. (assembly GCA_964464725.1). Lineage (GTDB taxonomy): Bacteria > Pseudomonadota > Gammaproteobacteria > Burkholderiales > Methylophilaceae > Methylotenera_A. The sequence continues at coordinate 8,741 of CAYXHH010000014.1, forward strand.
CAACATATGCGAAGTTAAGCCCTCAACAAAATCCAAGGTGCTACGCGAAGAATGAATTTCGTAAGGATCTAGCGAAGAGCCCATGACTAACTCCCCCCGCGATGATTGGCTCACATACACATGCAAACTGCCAGAAACCAGTATGCTGTTAAGCCATGGTTTCATCGGTTCAGTGACGCATGCTTGCAATGGATAAATTACGATAGGTGTTTTTAAATCGACCATCTCAGTAATGCGAGGCGTGAAACCGGCGACTGCAGATAATACTTGCTTGGTTTCAATATAGCCTTTATTGGTGTTCACCCCACAGACCTTGCCGTTTTTGACATCAATACTTAACACCTCAGTACTCTGAAAAATTTCTGCGCCATAAGCATCAGCACCTCGTGCATAGCCCCAAGCCACACCATCATGTCGCGCAATTGAACCTGGTCCGTGATAGAGCGCACCTAAAATGGGTGCTTGACCGCTACAACTTAAATCCAATTGTGGACAAGCTTTTGCAATTTCTTCAGGCCCTACGACACGACTATCAACACCCACATGCTTATTGACTTCGGCGCGCCAACGCATGGTGCGCATGGCAGATTCAGTATGAGCTAATGTAAAGTGGCCACGAGTAGAGTAGAATAAATTCAGATCTAATTCTTCAGACAAGCCTTCGTAAATTTTTACGCTGGCGTCATAAAAGTTAACCCCTTCTGGCGTTAAGTAATTAGAGCGTACTATAGTGGTATTGCGACCAGTGTTTCCACCACCGATATAGCCTTTCTCTAACACCGCCACATTTGTAATACCATGATCTTTAGCCAGATAATAGGCTGCGGCCAAGCCATGTCCGCCACCGCCAATAATCACTACATCGTATGATTTTTTAGGCGTTTCAAGCGCCCTGAAAAAGCGTTTGCCAGGATATTGTTTTTTGAGTGCGTATTTGAGTAACCCTAGCGGCATTGCTTAACTTTCACATTTCTGACAATTTATTTGTGTTACTAAAGACATATTGGCAAAAAAAGAATTCCTTATATGAATAAACTTTATTTACCTGTATGAAACAAAGTATGCTCATTTAGCCACAAGACTAATCACAATTCAAGTGGTTTATGAAACTTTTTTTCTTTTCATGAAACTTGTGCTAAAGTTTGCCAAAATAAAAATTTAAGAGTCGTTTTAGGGGAAAAAATGGATAAAAATACAACGCTTGTGGTAAACAAAGCTGAAAATCACAATAAATCCTTAAGCAGGCATTTAGGCGCGACCATACGACAACTGCGTTTAGATCATCATTTAACCATTGCAGAGGTTGCTGAACGCGCTGGTATTAGTCGTGGCATGTTAAGTAAAATTGAAAACAGCCAAGCTGCCACCAGCTTAGAAACCTTAGAGCAACTAGCCAATGCTTTGGGTGTGACTATGGCCAAGTTATTTCAACATTACAATTTGCCGCGAGGGTCTGCACAGTTGGTCAAAAAGGGCGAAGGCATGGAAGTGGTGAGGCGTGGTACGCGCGTTGGGCATACTTATCAATTACTCGCTTATGATCAAGGTCCATACAAAACCTTTGAGCCATTTTTAATTTCGCTAGAAGACTCACTCGAGCAATTTCCAGCATTTGAGCACCCTGGCACAGAGTTTATTCATATGCTGGAAGGCACGTTAGAATACCGCGTTGGTGAAGAGACTTTTGTGCTGAATAGTGGTGACTCGTTAACGTTTCGAGGCGAAGTGCCACATCGACCAGAAAATCTCATTAGTACACCCATCAAGTTTTTATCGATTATTCATTACGACACGCCCGCGCAAGAACAAGCGCAAGATTTAATTGACGAGTAACGCTACACAAAAGGAAAGGTCCGCATGGAAAAAATCACTTATGGTTTGGCAAATTTAACTGACATTTCAGATTTAGTGCTTTTACTAGCAGACTTATTTAGCATCGAAAAAGACTTTAATCCCAACACCAGCAAACAGCAAAAAGGGCTTGAGTTGCTGATTCAAAACAGTGCGAATGCAGCTATCTTTGTTGCTAGAAATGAAGCAAACAAAGCAATTGGTATGGTGAGTGTTCAACTGGTGATTTCAACTTCTGAAGGCGCAAGTTCAGCTTGGGTAGAAGATATGGTAATTGATGCCAACTTTCGCGGGCTAGGCATCGGCAAACAACTACTTCAACATGCCTTAGCGTGGGCTAAAAACCAAGGTGCAACACGTGCGCAATTATTGGTGGATATTGAAAACAAAGATGCAATTGGCTATTACAAACACCTCAAGTGGGAAACCACACAGCTACAGGCGCGCCGA
>CAYXHH010000014.1:11141-25026 GCA_964464725.1 uncultured Methylotenera sp.
GCTTTTTCAGCTTCTTTTGCTTTAAGTTTGGCTTCTTGTTTTTCAAGTTTTTCGTTAAGTTTACGTCTTTCTTCGCGCCATTCTTCTAATTGTTCATCTTCTAATTCGAGTTGCACTGCGAGCGCTTCTAACTCGGTGAGTTGTTTATCTTCTGTTCTACGCGTTAATTTAGGGCGCATCCGGCTATGTAAACGCTCAACTTGCTCTGGCGTTAATTTTTTCGCTTTTTCTAAATACGTTTCGTCTGGCTTTCGCTTCATGTCTTGTTCCCCTGTATCTCAAGATTTACCGTACTTAATGCTGTTAATGGCAATGTGCATTGCAACAACATAGATGTTTTTAGAGTGTGCAAGTATAGGCGAATATTGATGTTTATGTGTTACAGATTTATGACTTTCTTAAGCACTCTAATGCTTGAATTTAGTTGCGATTAACATATGATTAAATCTAGTATATATTATATGTCTGTCAACTTTTTGTTGTTAACGCTAGGGATAAATTAAGATGAAAAATGTGCTAATCGCGAATCCAAAAGGTGGTAGTGGTAAAAGCACATTAGCGACCAATTTGGCTGGCTATTTTGCTGTACGTGGCAAACAAGTCATGCTAGAAGATTTAGACCGTCAACAGTCATCTGCTAATTGGTTAAATCGCCGTCCCGCTGAAGCCCCTAAAATTAACGCCTCCGATAAAAAAACCGACAAGATTGATTGGTTAATCACAGACTCCCCTGCTGGCTTGCGCGATGAAAAGCTGGCAGATGCTGTTAAGGCAGCAGATTGCGTCATCGTGCCCGTTCAACCCTCGGCTTTTGATATTGGCGCGACAAGCGATTTTTTAGCAGTGCTGGCGGAAGAAAAAAGCATCCGAAAAAACAAAACATTTGTCGCACTTGTGGGCATGCGCGTTAATATGCGTACAAATTCGGCCGTCAAGCTAGCAGACTTTATGAAAGAATCTAATTTGCCTGTGCTCGCCTATTTGCGAAACACGCAAATTTACGTCACTGCCGCAGAACAAGGCTTGAGTATTTTTGACATGCGCCCTTCTCTCGTTGAACAAGAAATCGTGCAATGGAAGCGTTTGCTGAATTGGATTGCGAAGGTTTAAATACACGAGCATCAATCACCTGCTCTGGAAGGCAGTATCCATAAGGCCTCCAGAGCATCGCGTTTGATATGTTTAGTTTAATACCGTTTAAATCGTCTGACTTGCTGGTTTAGTTTTTCGAGCCGCGTGCCATAACTTCACAATAAACTGGTGAAAATCATCCACGAACGTAAATGCGACTGGAATCACCAGTAAACTTAACACAGTCGATGTGAGTAAACCGCCAATGACAGCTACTGCCATCGGGCTCCTAAAAGAACCATCGCCCGACCCTAGAGCAAATGCAATTGGTATCATGCCGGCCGTCATGGCAATTGTCGTCATGACAATCGGCCGAGCGCGTTTATGACAAGCGTCTAAAATTGCGTCAAGACGCTGCATTTTTTGATCACGCATGGCCATAATGGCGTACTCAACCAGCAAGATAGAGTTCTTGGTCGCAATCCCCATCAGCATGATTAAACCAATGAGCGAAGGCATTGAAAACGCTTTACCCGCAATTAATAAGGCGACAAAAGCACCACCAAGAGAAAGCGGCAATGCGACTAATATGGTAACTGGCTGTAAAAAGTCCTTAAATAACAATACCAATACAAAGTAAATACAAATTACCCCTGTCAGCATGGCTAAGCCAAAGCTTGCAAACAGTTCACCCATCATCTCCGAATCGCCCAATTCAACTTGGGTAACGCCAGCTGGCAGGTTTTGAATGCTTGGTAGCGCTTTGACTGCGGTCGTCGCATCGCCCAAAGCAAGGCCAGAGAGCTCGATATTAAATTGCACATTACGTTGTCTATCGTAACGATTAATTACCGAAGAACCACCCTCAAATGACATGCTTGCGACTTGCTCTAACATCACCGGGCCTTTTGCACCTGGCACAGCCAGCTTTTTAATCGTTTCTAAATCCGATTTAGCCTTATCTTCTAACTTCACCACAATCGGCACTTGGCGTTTATCTAGATTAAGCTTCGCCAAAGATTGCTCATAATCGCCAACAGTGGCGATTCTTAAAGTTTCGCCAATGGCAGTAGTCGTAACACCTAAATCTGCAGCTGCAGCGACATCTGGGCGTACAATTAATTCGGTTCGCACCAAGGCTGCGGTGGAGGCAATATTGCCTAAACCATTAATGGTACGTAAGTCTTTATCAACAGCGGCAGCAGCCTCTTTAAGTGCGTTAGCATCTTCACTACTCAGCACTAATACATACTTTTCGCCTGATCCTCCTAATCCAACATTAATCCTCACCCCAGCTAGTTGCTGCATTTTTTGGCGGATTTCAGCTTCAATCACTTGCTTTTTAGGTCGTTCGCCACGCGCATCCAACAAAATGGTCAAGGTGGCTTTACGCGTTTCAGCCGTACCACCGCCTGCAAATGGATCAGTGCCGGCTGCGCCGCCACCAATCGTGGTATACACACTTTTTACGTGTTTAATTCCTTGCAATATTCTTCTTGCTTGCTCACTAGCGTTTTTGGTCTCTAGCAAAGTAGCCCCTGGTGCCAACTCAATACGCACTTGGGTTTGCGAGTTATCATCTGCAGGTATAAATCCTTTTTCTAGCAAAGGAATTAGCATCAGCGAACCGATAAAAAAGCCAACTGCAAGCAACATCGTAATCAAGCGATTGCGTAAACACCACGCGCTAGCAGTCATATAAAATGTCATCAATTTGCTGTCTTTTGGCGCACCAGTGGTAATTGGCTTCATGATGTAAGCGGCCATCATCGGCGTAAGCACGCGCGCTACCACTAAGGACGCGAAAACGGCTATGGCAGCAGTCCAGCCAAATTGTTTAAAAAACTTACCAGGAATGCCATCCATAAACGCTGTTGGCAAAAATACCGCTACTAAAGTAAATGTAGTAGCAATCACAGCCAAACCAATCTCGTCCGCGGCTTCCATTGCGGCTTGATATGGGGTTTTACCCATGCGCAAATGCCGCACTATGTTTTCAACTTCCACAATCGCATCATCTACCAAAATACCGACCACTAACGAGAGCGCTAATAAGGTGACAACGTTAATTGAAAATCCAAAATAATGCATGCCTATAAATGTTGGAACGACAGAAAGGGGCAAAGCCACAGCAGACACAAATGTCGCCCTAAAATCTCGCAAAAACCACCAAACGACTAGTACAGCCAACAATGCGCCTTCATATAGCAATGCCATAGAAGAATCAAACTCTTCTTGCACGGGGGTGACAAAGTTAAACGCCTCAGTGATTTCAATATCTGGATGTTGCTGTTTAAGTGCCTCTAAAGCAGCATGCACGCCTTTTCCAACTTCAATCTCACTGGCACCTTTGGTACGTGTAACGTCAAACCCAACGACGACTTGCCCATTGAGCAGCGCCATCGATTTTGGCTCAGCATACGTATCCGACACATGAGCGACTTGGTCTAATTGAATTTTTCGACCATCGCTCAGCACAATTTCTAGTTTAGCCAGTTCGGCCGCAGATTTAACATTGGCATAGGTGCGGATTGGCTGATCGCTACCACCCATTTTGGTTGAGCCGCCCGCGACTTCAATTTGCGAGTTGCGTAATTGCCGAGAAACATCGGCGGCAGTTGCGTTTAATGATTGTAACTTTGCGGTATCTAAAGAAACGATGACCTGCCGCGTGACCCCACCTACCCGACTGACCGCTCCTACGCCTTTGACTGCGAGTAATTTTTTTGTCAGTGTATCATCGACAAACCATGATAAATCCTCGCTATCCATATTGTCTGAATGGATGGTGAACGCCAAAATTGGCGAGCCTGCCACGTTAAGTTTTGAGACGATTGGGTCGCGTAAGTCCGCTGGCAAATCCGCACGCACTTCAGAGACGGCAGAACGCACCTCATCTACCGCTTCTTGGGTTGGTTTTTCTAATCTAAACTCTGCTGTGAGGCTCACATTGCCATCAGTGATTTCAGTGTAAATATGTTTTAAGCCCTGTAATTTGGCAATTGAGTTTTCTAACTTACGCGCCACTTCATTCTCTAATTGCGCTGGCGATGCGCCAGGCAGGGCTGCAACTACATTGACTGTGGGCAAATCCAGATCAGGAAAATTCTGAATCTTCATGGCATTAAAACTCAGCATGCCAGCAAACGTCAGCAGAATAAATAAAATGACGGCAGGAACAGGATTTTTAATTGACCAGCTAGAAACGTTCATCTTATTTCACCAATCAATTCTTATTTTCTAAAGGTGCTTGAGCTTTGACGACACTCACCACATCACCATCAGCCAAAAATGCGCCACCCGTCGCGACAAAATCATCATTCATACTATTTTCTAGACCCATGACCTCTACTTTGTCGCCGACACGTTTGCCAACTTCAACCTTGATTTGTTTAACACGACGTTGCTGATCAACTTTCATAAGATAGGCAAAACCATCGCGCAACACCAAAGCACTTGCAGGCAAGGTCACAGACTTAGTTTCGCCGAGTTCAAAACTACCACGCGCGAACATGCCTGACTTAATTTGAGCGTTTGCTGGCAAATCAACAAACACCATGGCGTTACGGGTTTGTGCATCCACCATCGGCGACACCATGCGTACTTTACCAGTGATTTTTTCACCATCTGGCATGGTTAAGTATGCCTCCATCCCCTGTTTAATCTTGCCAATCTCACTAGAAGTAAGCTCTGCTCGCCACTCCAACCGACCTTGACGAATCAGTCTAAATAACTCTTGTCCAGGCGAAACCACAGCGCCAACTGTGGCAGTACGGGCAGATATCACGCCATTATCCGGTGCGAGTACTCTGGTTTGTTTTAGCCTAATTTTAAGAGAGAGTAAGCTCGCCTCAGACGCTTCTACACGCGCCTTAGTTGCCGCTTCTTGTGCCATAAACTGCTGAATTTGTTGCATACTTAAAGCGCCAGTATCTTGAATACTACGTGCGCGCTCTGCGTTGCCTGCTGCTTCAATCGCATTGGCTTTTGCTTCTGCTAGACTTGCTTCTGCCTGTGCAATATCTGCCATGGTAGTGGCCGCAGTAAATTCTGCTAATACTTGGCCCTTTTTGACGATATCTCCCACGTTAACGAGCACTTGATTCAGCTGTAATCCATTAACCTCTGCGCCAATAATAGCCTCTTGCCAAGGTGCAATACTGCCATTGGCTGCAACCGATAACTGCATCATGCTATACACTGGCTTTACTGTAGTCACAGTTAAAGCTGCTTTAGCTGGTACAGTGATTGAAGGTTTCTCTGCCTCTTTGCTATCTGGCATGTCTTGTTTTTGCTTAAATACAAAAAATGCGATTAGCATGAGCAAGATTGCTATCAGAATTACATGGATTTTATTAAACTTCATTGGATAACAACCTTTTCTATCGCTACAGTTTTTTCTTGAGTATTTTGCATCGCATTTTTGCTTGTTTCTTCAAGCGTCTCTTGATCTATGTTTTGTGTACTGGTTTGCCAATCACCACCTGCTGCACGATAAAGTGAAATCCATGCATTAATTCGGTCTTGCTCTAAGTTGATTAAAGCGGCTTCCGTTTGCAATTTAACGCGTCGACTTTCTTCAAGCTCGATTACATTGGCAAAACCGGCTTTAACCTTAGCTTCTGTGGCTTGGAACGACCCTTGGTAACCTTCTAGTGCTTGAGTTAAATCATGATCTCTGACTGCATAGCTATGCAAATTGACTAAAGCACTTTCTACTTCTTTGACGGCTGTGCGCACTTTGTCACGGTAATTGACGGCCGATTCTTCATATTTAATCTCTGCACTTTTGATTTTTGCTTGCTGCCCGCCTGAGTTATAAATTGGAATCGTGATACTTAACGGCCCAAGCGACCAAACTTTTCCATCCGTTCTAAATCCTGTGCCAGATAGCCATATCCATCCAATAGATCCATCAATGGATACTCTAGGTAATAACATGGCTTTGTTACTTTGTAGATTAGCGGCAGATGCTATCAATTCTGCTTCTGCATTAATAATATCGGGACGTTGCGTGATGACTTTTGCAGGAATACTGTCAATCAAGTATAAACTTTTTGATGCATAAGCTTTTATATCAAACGCTTGTTGATTGAGTTTTTCGCGTAATTCATTTTCCTCTAAGCCTGTCAAAGCGACCAGTTCTTTAATATTTAAGTCACAACGTGCAATTTGTGCTGCTTGTTGTTGCTTAATATCTGACAAACTCGCATCTGCTAACGATTGTGAGGCAGATCCTAAAAAGCCTGCTTTGACAGATATTGCAGTTAAGCGCGCGCTTTCTTCGCGTGATTTGATATCTTGCTGATTGAGTTGTACTTGTTGCTGACAAAAGCGCTGATTAAAATAGCTCGTCGCGAGTTCTGCGGCCACAGCAACACGTGCCTCATGCCAATTGCTAATAGCTGCATTTTCTGAAGTTCTGGCTGAATTCACTAAAATACTATTTGCACCAAAAATATCGAGTTCCCAATGGCTTTGTAAGCCTACTTGAGTGCTATTAAACGCACCAATGGCAAAGCCACCTTGTTGCCCGCCTGCTAGGCCGCCTGCTTGACCGCCAAACGCGCCAGCGGGTTGTTGCACACTACGCGATGTCGAGATTGTTCCACTCAAATCGGGTCTAGCATTACCAATAGTGCTGATTCTTGTAGCTCGCGCCTCAGCAATACGTGTTTTAGCAGCCGCAATATTACTTGAGACTTGCTGTGATGCACTAATTAACTCGAGCAATAATGGATCATTAAATTGAGCCCAAAAGTCGTTAAGTTTGGCAACTTCACCTTGATGCGGCAACTGTGCTTGCCATGTAGTGGGTAATTTGGTCGATTTTACCGTAGCTTCTGGGGTTAATTTTAGTTTCAAAAAATCAAGCGTTGAACAACTACTAATTAGCAAGCAGGCAAATATGACGCTTAAACGATATGACATTAATTGATTCATATACTTGTCAGTTTCCTTCGATTTTTTTCAGCGTCTATCATGCTTAATGCAAACATGACCAATCGATCTTGCGTGAGATTCAGTGCGTGATTGCCTGCAATAATTTTTGGGCAAACTTTTTCAATCACATCTCGCCCTACAAATAAATGGACGCCCATCGCGACAATGCTCATTGCTAGCCGATGCAAATCATCATCCACTTTATCGAGATTTAAATGTTTTTGTAGTACGACCAATAAAGCTTGGTGATATGGTGTAATGCCATTATCAATTTCTTGCGCCCACAAACCCGTTGGCTCGACCATTTCACGCATATGTAAGCGTGTGCAAAGCTGCGCCAATTTGTCCTGCTTGAGCGGTTCGATAAAACCACTAAATAAACCATTTAGAGCTTGCTCAAGTGACATATTGGGATCATTAAACAGCTCAATATCATCTTTAGGTGACCCTAAAGGCTCGATAAATGCTGCCTGATATAGGCCTGCTTTATCACCAAAATAATAGCCAATTGCTGAAACATTCACTTCTGCTTTTTTTGCGATTTGTCTAACTGTTGCACGTTCAAAGCCATGCTCTGCAAACAACTCTAACGCTACTAGTAGAATTTTCTCTCTTGGTTCTAATTGATTGATTGGCTCTGAATACTTTGATTTTGCTTTCATTTACACCTCAAGATATAAGTCTTCCAAATCAGAATATAGTTCAAACGTTTGTTTAAATTTAATGCAGTATAAATTCAAACAAACGTTTGAGTCAATCAAAATTTTAAAATAAGTCTTAATAACAGAAAATATAAAATGCACATTAACATAGTGCGATAGCACCACCTCAGTGCAGCAATCTGCATAAAATTAAGCTGCTTCAAGCCCACAAAACAAATATATATCTATATTTATCAATGTGTTATTTAATTTTCCTAAAGCATGGCATGTCGGTTGCTTTAATAAACAATGTAACAGTGCCATGAAAGGTTAAAAATGGTAGAAGCCACAGTCAGAAGTTTTCAAGAGTTTAAAGATATCCGTAATGAATTGAACTTAACTAAGTTAAAACAAGACGAAGTAACCGCTGTTGAGCGTGCAAAAGGTTTATTAATGAGCCAGCGTGGTATGGATGAAGAAACCGCCTACGAAATGTTATGTGCGATGGCCGCAAAGAAAAATATGAAGCTTGTTGATTTGGCGAATCAATTTGTTGATGTTGCAAAAATGCTAATTGTGTAAACGTCCAGTACACCTGAACCCACTTCACAATGGCGCTTGGAGAATGAGATGACTATTAGAGTTGGTATTAATGGTTTTGGTCGTATTGGTCGCATGGTATTACGCGCATCACTAGAGCAAGCCGAGTTCGGCAATATTGAAGTCGTCGCTATTAATGGCATAGAAGAGCCGGACTATATGCTTTATATGCTCAAGTACGATTCCGTGCATGGCAGATTTAAGTTTGACGCTCATTTTGAGGGCGAAAACTTAATCGTCAATGGCAAGAAAATAATCGTTTCTTCACATAGCAACCCTGCCGACATCGATTGGGCGGTTGCTGGTGTAGATGTGGTGGTGGAAGCAACTGGTGTTTTCCTTACCAAAGAAAGCTGTCAAGCGCATCTTGATCGAGGTGCAAAAAAAGTTGTGCAATCAGCGCCTGGTAAAGACGATACCCCGATGTTTGTGTATGGCGTTAACCATAAGGACTACATGGGTGAAAGTGTCGTTTCTGCTGCTTCTTGCACTACCAATGCACTTGCGCCTATCGTAAAGGTGTTGCACGACTATTTCACAATTAAACGTGGTCTCATGACGACGATTCATGCCGCAACAGCTTCACAAAAGACGGTGGATGGTACGAGTAAAAAAGATTGGCGTGGTGGACGTGGTGTATTTGAGAATATTATCCCTTCCAGCACTGGCGCAGCAAAAGCCGTTGGCAAAGTGATTCCAGTGTTAAATAAAAAACTCACTGGTATGGCTTTTCGGGTACCAACAGCCGATGTATCTGTGGTTGATTTAACCGTTGAACTTAGTCAACCAACCAACTATGAAGAAATTTGCGAGGCGATGAAAGCATCAGCACAAGGCAATTTGAAAGGTGTGTTAGCCTATACGGATGAAAGTGTCGTATCGACCGATTTTAAAGGCACACCAGAAACCAGCATTTTCGATGCCGGCGCAGGCATTATGCTGGATGATACATTTGTGAAAGTCGTTGCTTGGTATGATAACGAATATGGCTATACCTGTAACCTAATTCGTTTGGTACAGCATATTGCAAAACTTAACACCGAACACACACCAAAAGACAGCAAAACATTAGAGCTCGCAGAAGCCGTCTGACTATTTTCTTATAGTTACTAAGCGATAGCTCAAATCACACCAATAAGCACTAATTCCATTATAATTTTGAGCTAGGCTCAACTTATTTGGGCAAGTTATTCAGGACTTAGTGATGCACTCAACGATTAGCTTTTTCAAGCGCTTTCCTTTTGCCATGCTACTTTGCGTGCAGTTAATCAGCGTTTTATGCTATGGATTTCTGACAGACTCTAAAACCAGCCATATCATTTTTAATTGTCTAGGTCTTATTGTGCCGATTTTGGCAGTGTGGGTCGTGTATCGCTCACCTGCGGTCAATTGGATTGGTTTTACCTTATTAACAGCATCCATTGGCACCACAATATTAGTATTGTTTGGTGGGCAATCACAACTGCTTATTTGGGCACAAAGTTTTGAAAGTATGCTGTATTTTTACGCAGCGATTAGCTTAGTGATGTATATGTTTAAAGATGATGTGGTGACACTAGACGAGCTTTACGCGGCTGGTGCTACATTTACGTTGTTGGTATGGGGCTTCGCCCTTGTATATTCAGTTTGCCAACAAATATACCCAAATAGCATTATAGGTGGCACAGCTGGCACACAATTACGCAGTTGGATTGAATTATTATTTTTTAGCTTTAGCGTACAATCTGGCACGGGGTTAAGTGACTTATTACCTATCAGCCCGCAATCGCGCGCCATTGCTTCTATTCAAATGTTCAGCGGTGTGATGTACATCACCGTAGTAGTGTCACACTTGGTTGGATTAGCAGCCAGTACCAGAGCGAAATAATTTGATATTTTATTTCAGGCGATAAACTAATAAAGCATCACCTTGTTTATAGCCAAAAATGGAATTGCCTCCACTCGCGACTGCGATGTATTGTATGCCGTCAATGGTATAGGTAATTGGTGGAGCATTCACACCAAATTCTGATTGTGCTTGCCATAATAATTCACCTGTTAGACTGTTATAAGCATTAAAGTGTCCATTACCCTCCCCCATGAATACCAAACCACCAGCCGTTGCAAGCACGCCGCCCACCAAAGGTTGCTCCGTTTTAACTTGCCAACTGATTTTGCCACTAGATAAATCTATACTGGTCAATAAGCCCCAGCGTGGGTCTTGCGTCGGTTCGCTTGCCGCGTATCGGATAGCAGGAGCGCCATCTTTGGCAGGTGTCTCATGCAGTGTATATTTAATCGGTGCATGAATCCCTGCCACAAACACTTGCTGATTGGCATCATCTACACTGACAGGGCTCCAGTTAGCGCCACCTAAAATTCCAGGGTAAACCACTGTGCCTTCAAAAGTTGCTTTTTTGAACATATTTTTTTGCGGCACAAAAGCATCCGTTTTTTTCAGTAATTGGCCTGTTAACCTGTCGTGCACATAAAACCATCCTGTTTTACTGGCTTGACCTACTGCCGCAATTTTTTTGCCATTATGTTGGTAATTAAAAAGTACTGGTGGACTGGCTAAATCATAGCCCCATAAGTCATGCGGTACCTGCTGATAATGCCACTTGCGCTTACCAGTGTTGCTATCTAAGGCAACCAAAGAAACGGTATATAAATTATCACCAGGGCGCGAAATATCATTCATTTGCGGACTTGGGTTTCCAGTGCCAAAATACAGTGTATCGGTTTCTTGGTCTATCGCAGGCGTGCTCCATGCAGACCCGCCACCAAAGCGTGCTGCATCTGGGTATTTGCTGAGATCAGTTTTTTCCTGCGCAATATCACGGTTAAAGGTGATACCGTCTTCGGTGGTTTCTGTAAATTTACCTTCCCAGCCAGCCTGCGGAATGGTGTCAAATTGCCAGATGCGTTTACCACTATTGACATCATAAGCCGCCAAAAAACCTGGTCGACCAAAACGCCCTGCCACCCCAATGACCGCGCCCAGCGGCGCATCTGCGGTTGGGTTGTCGATATGCAATCCGTAGCCCACACCTGTAATGCCAACGATGACTTTGCCTTTATAAACAACGGGCGCCATGGCAATGCCAATACCAGTTCCACCAGTGACTTTACGTGCGCTATTGGGGTCATTTTTATTCAGCGCGTCTTGACCTTCTGTCAAAATCGCGCCATCTACCACGTCAATATCCCATATTTTTGCACCTGTTTTAGCGTTAAGTGCAATTAAGCGTGCATCGACTGTACCTATAAATACGCGCCCTTCAGACACAGCCACACCCCGATTCGCTGGACCACAACACATTGCCCAATCTTTGCGTCTATCGTGCGTGTAGCGCCAAATTTCTTGGCCGGTTTTGGCGTTAAGTGCAACCACATGATTAAACGGTAAAGATAAATACATGACGCCATCTTGCACGATAGGCGTAGCCTGAAAACTCCCCACAACCCCACTTTTATAAGTCCAAGCTTGCGTTAATTGATTGACATTGCTGGCGTTAATTTGATTAGCGTGTGAAAAACGTTGATTGCTCAAATTTAGCCCATAACTAGGCCAATCTGTTTGCCCTGTTGCAGTAGACTTAACCCCTTTTGCACACGAAAAAAGTAATAGAGTGCTGCATAGCACTAAACAAAATTGAATTTTTAAACGCATTTTCATCGATATTATTTCTTTACAAATTGAATTCAAGATATGTACATGTATACAGGTTAGTATATAGTTTTCTACAGAGATAGCAATTAAATATAGTTACCTAAACATGAATGTCACCAATGACCTAAATATTCAACCAATTTATAGTGAAAATAGCTTTAAATTTGGAAACTAAACTAAGCTTTAATAGTCATGTAAATGCTATTCTAGTGCGTTAATCGAAATCAATAAAATATATAGGATACAAATGGCCCTAATCAACACATCACTCAAACTCGCAGAAAATGGAATACTTCCTGACAGCATGGTGCGTGCTGGCATACGCAAGCTTACAGCTTCACGTCTTGAAGAAATTTTTGCGCATGACTGCGAAACTGGCATGGCGATGTTAACGCAGTTTGTTCAAAAGATGAGTCAAGCAAAGATTGCCGAGGTACCAGAACTCGCAAATGCACAACATTATGAAGTGCCAGCTGAGTTTTTTAGCTATTGTTTAGGTCAGCACCGCAAATATAGCAGTTGTTTCTGGATGCCTGACACCAAAAGCTTAGATGAAGCTGAAGTATTAGCCCTCAATCAAACCTGTGAACATGCTGATTTAACAGATGGCCAGGCGGTATTAGAACTAGGCTGTGGTTGGGGCTCTCTTTCATTATGGATGGCTGAAAAATATCCTCACTCTAGTATCACGGGGGTGTCAAATTCTAACTCGCAACGTGAATACATTTTGAGTATGGCAAAATCACGTGGCCTAACTAACTTAAATATCATTACTGCAGACATGAATCAGTTTGAAGCCCCTTCTACTTACGATCGCGTCGTGTCCGTTGAAATGTTTGAACATATGCGCAATTGGCAAACTTTATATGGCAAGGTCGCACGCTGGTTAAAACCTAACGGTAAGTTTTTTAAACACATTTTTGTGCATCGCAATACGCCTTACCTGTTTGAAGTTCAAGACGACAGCGACCAAAGTAATAATTGGATGAGCCAATTCTTTTTTAGTGGCGGCATGATGCCTTCTGACGATTTGCCTTTACATTTTCAAGAGGACTTAACACTGCTTGAACGCTGGCGCTGGAACGGCACGCACTATGCCAAAACGGCCAATGCTTGGCTTGCTAATATGGATGAAAATCATGATGCAATTACGCCTATTTTAGTCAACACATATGGCGCTGAAAATGCTGAAATGTGGCGTCAGCGCTGGCGCATTTTTTATATGGCATGTGCTGAACTGTTTGGTTACAACAAAGGTCAAGAGTGGTGGGTCACGCACTATTTATTCGAGAAAAAATAGCTCCAATGAGCAAAGAGGTCATCATCAATTTCATTCTGATGCAAGTGGCATGGTTCATTTGTGTATTGGGTGCGGCGCATGAGATGCCTTGGATAGGTGTATTTGCTACTGTCTTTGTAGTACTTTGGCACTTCAAGCAAGCCCAACAAGCCAAACCAGAAATGATTTTAATGATGATTGCATTACTGATAGGTGCGAGCTTTGACCAATTGATGCACAGTGCTCATTTAGTCAGTTATCAAGCACATGGCTGGAGTGATAACCTTGTACCCGCTTGGATTTTAGCTTTGTGGGCTGGATTTGTTACAGCACTCAATGTGAGCTTGCGTTGGATGCGCGGTAAATGGTGGCTTGCCATCGCCTTTGGCGCAATTGGCGGCCCACTTGCATACATGGGTGCCGCGCGACTAGGTGCAGTAGAGTTGATTCACTTTCCACAAAGCTATGTTGCACTCAGTATAGGTTGGGCCATGCTTACACCAACTTTACTAATATTAGCGCAAAAGTTTGATGGCTTTCGACTTAATCATGAGGAAATAATGGCATGATTGATTGGTCAATCTATTTTATGAGCTTATTTACAATTAGTTTGTTCGCCATGCTTGGCTGGTTACTTAGTTTGGCGCGCAACAATGTCACCCATGTCGATAGCATGTGGAGCATATTTTTTATGATTGC
>CAYXHH010000015.1:0-18212 GCA_964464725.1 uncultured Methylotenera sp.
AGGCCAGACTTTTCATTGAGCCGATGCGCTTCATCGACTAGCAAAACGTCAAACAAATTTGCATCACCATCTATAAAAGCACCTGACCCACTGAACATGTTGCCGATTTCGGTCTGCCTTAATGTTCCTGCTAAACGCGACCTATATACCGCTCTTGGTGCAGCGTTTTTGGATACATACTTGGTTAGAAGTCCTCGCCTTGTTAATTCAACCAATAAATTGATAGCAACAACAGATTTGCCAGTGCCAGGGCCGCCTTCGATAATGATTACCTTTTTTGATGTTTCGCTTGCAGTCGCAGAAATTGACAGCACAGACTCATAAACAACTTTTTGTTCATCAATTAGAACAAACTCGGTATTTCCTTTAAGCATCTTGCTTAAGCTATCAGCTAAGGCTTTAGATGGCCTAATTCTTCCACTATCTACTAGCTCGATTAACTTTGAAGCATCTCCATATTTGATATGCTTGGTGAAAAAAGAACGAAGACGAACTCGCTCAATGTCGCCTTTTAAAAAAAGAGGCGCTTGCGCTATATGCTCATTGTAGAAAGAATTATCTATAGTATTGTCACTTGGATGATTGTGTAAGTAGGCGCAAGGGCGTAATTCAATATTCGAAGAGTAAACAGCCTCATTAAAGCCTTTTAGTAAGGCGGCATATGACCAAGCTTGATAGCATGGGTGAGCACCCTCAGTTTCAGATGAAGCCCCGCCACGTCTTGCGATTATGATTCCATCTTTTTCAGAAACTTTGCTAGTAGACCATTGTTTAAGTTCCATGATAATTAAAGATGGTATTTTATTTTCATCATACCCTGTGATAATAAAATCAACTCTCTTTGAAGACTGCGGTATGGTGTATTCAATAGCAACGCCAGCATCGTCAGGAACTTCGGCGTGGTTAAGAGCTATTGCAACTTGTTGGAGTGAAGCGCTCCAAGCATTTATTTCAGATTGACTTACACGTTTACGGACAACATGCTCATAAGTTTCTTGAATGACTTCGCCAATTCCTTTTGTAAAACAGTCATTGCGAAACCCAGCCGCCGAAGACTTGTAAATAATCATTCACTTCTCAACTTATAACTTAGTGTATTTATCACTTTTACCTTTTGATTTTTCTATGGGATACCGTGACTCGTTAGATATTATTTTTTTATTAGCAGCTTCGATTATGTCAATATTGAGTTTGTCTGAAATCATGAGTAGATAGCAAAAAACATCAGCAATTTCAGTCTCGACTTCTGATAGTTTCTCTTTTGATAGACATCTACTATCCTCCTCTTTCATCCATTGAAAATGTTCTAAAAGTTCTGATGCTTCAACTGATAAAGCAGATGCTAAATTCTTTGGGGAGTGAAATTGCCCCCAATCACGCACTTCAGCAAATTCCCGCAACTTTTTTTGTAACTGGATAATAGAGGTCAACATAGATTCATATAAATTGTATTTTTATTTATTATCCATGTAAAAAAAGTAAAAAGCCACACCCGAGGGTGTGGCTTTTTATTTGGTGGTGAAAGAGGGACTTGAACCCTCGACCCCAGGATTATGAATCCTGTGCTCTAACCAGCTGAGCTACATCACCTTTTAAACTGTTGCATGAAACTAAAGCAAGGGCGCAATTCTAGTGGTTTAAGCGTTTGTTGTCAAAGCAAAAACCATTAAAACTAAAGCATGTAAACAATTTATACGCTAAATCTTGTTAAGTCTAAAAATTAAGCCTCGCGGAGCCTAAACATTGAACCTCGCGGAGCCTAAACGTTGAATCTAAAGTGCATCACATCGCCATCTTGCACAATGTATTCTTTGCCTTCTAGCCGCATTTTGCCTGCCTCTTGCGCGCCTTTTTCGCCTTTGTTTTTAACGTATTCGTCATAGGCAATCACCTCTGCGCGAATAAAGCCTTTTTCAAAGTCGGTATGAATCACGCCAGCGGCTTGCGGTGCGGTGGCGCCTTTTTTCACTGTCCAAGCGCGTACTTCTTGCACGCCAGCGGTAAAGTAGGTTTGCAAACCAAGCAAGCTATAAGCGGCGCGAATCACGCGGTTTAAGCCCGGCTCTTCTTGACCCAGCTCGCTTAAAAATAGCAGTTTGTCTTCGTCATCTAACTCAGAAATTTCGCCTTCAATCTTGGCGCAAATGCATACCACAGGCGCGTTTTCGGCTTTGCCAAGCGCAACTACTTTGTCTAAATGCGGGTTGTTTTCAAAGCCTTTTTCATCCACATTGGCAAGGTACATCACGGGTTTTACCGTAATCAAACATAGCGGTTTTAATAATTGCAATTCTTCGGCATCTAAACCCAGCGTGCGCACGGCTTTGGCTTCATCTAAGCATTTTTGTACTTTTTCTAACACCTTAATCAGCGCAATCGCTTCTTTATCGCCACTTTTGGCTTTTTTGCCCTCGCGTTGCATGGTTTTTTCTACCGTTTCCATGTCTGCCAAGGCAAGCTCGGTATTAATCACTTCAATATCAGAGAGCGGATCAACCTTATTCGCCACGTGTATCACGTTGCCATCTTCAAAACACCTCACCACGTGCGCAATTGCGTCTGTTTCGCGGATGTTCGCCAAAAACTTGTTACCCAAGCCTTCACCCTTAGATGCGCCAGCCACAAGCCCCGCAATGTCCACAAATTCCACAATGGCAGGTTGCACTTTTTGCGGATTAACAATATCAATCAGCGGTTGCAAGCGCGGGTCTGGCACCTCAACAATACCCACATTAGGCTCAATGGTGCAGAAAGGGTAGTTTTCTGCGGCGATGCCAGCCTTGGTGATGGCGTTAAATAAAGTACTTTTGCCGACGTTGGGTAAACCAACAATTCCACATTTCATGTTTTATTCCATTCATCTTTCACGCAATCTCTGCGTTGTTCTCAAATTCGGCTTCTCGCCGTACTACTTGTACTGTCTCGTCGCCTCATTTTCAACGCCTTGACCTTGCGCGAAATCTGAATGGACTAGGGACTTGCTACTTCTTTATCCTTGCCGCCTTGTACTCCATTGAAATACAGGCGAAAAATTTGGTTTACTTAACTTGCTTTTGTATGCAATTTTAGCATGGCGTTTTCAAACTCGCCTTTAATCATCAAATCCACCACGCCAGAAGCCGCATGGATACTGTCTTGCAGGGCATCGTTTTCTGCTCGCGTTGGGGCTTTAAGCACATAATTCACCACTTCGTTCTTATCGCCCGGGTGGTCAATGCCCAAGCGCAAGCGCCAATAATCGGCCGTGCCAAGCGCGGCGTGAATATCACGCAAGCCATTATGGCCACCATGCCCACCACCAAATTTAAGTTTGGCTGTGCCTGTGGGTAAATCGAGCTCATCATGCGCAACCAAAATCTCGGCAGGTTTAATTTTGTAATAATTGGCAACTGCCGCAACCGCTTTGCCACTCGCATTCATAAAGGTGGTTGGCATGAGCAACCAAATATCTGGGTGCGGGCTCATTTTGCCCACTACGCCAAACATTTTGGCATCCATGGCCAATTTGCTATTGGTTTGCGCGGCAAGCGCATCAATAAACCAAAAGCCCGCGTTGTGCCGCGTAGCCGTGTATTTATCGCCCGGGTTGCCTAAGCCTACAATTAACTTAATACTCATGTTGGTAGTTTAAAATAAAAAACGCGTACTTAAAAATAAGCACGCGTTTTAAATGGCTTTACCTAATTATTCAGCTTTAGGTGCTGCTGCTGGTGCCGCAGGTGCATCAGCTTCACTTGCAGCGTCATCAGAAGCGCCGCCACGTGTTTTAGCAATTGCCGCAACCGCTGAGTCGTTACCGTGAGCAAGTGCAACAAACTCAATACCTTTTGGTAAGTTAATTTGTGATAAATGCACAGATTGACCCATTTCAAGCGTACCTAAATCTACCTCGATAAACTCTGGCAAATCTTTTGGTAAGCAGCTTACTTCAGCCTCTGTCATGATGTGCGCCACAATGCCGCCACCAATTTTAACGCCTGGCGCTGTGTCTTCATGTAAGAAGTGGAAAGGCACTTTAACGTGAATTTTTTCGTTAGCTGAAACACGTTGAAAATCAATGTGTTGAATTGTGTTACGCACTGGGTGCATTTGGTAATCGCGTAATAAAACGCTTTCTTTTTTGCCATCTAAAATTAAATCTAAAATAGACGCATGGAAAGCTTCATGACGGAATTGTAAAAACAACTCTTTGTGATCTAGCGATAAATTAACAGCGGGTTGACCGCCACCATAAACAACACCCGGCACTTGGCCAGCGCGACGTGCACGGCGGCTCGCACCCGTACCTTTAACGTCACGTTTGACTGCATTAATTGAAATACTCATTTGATTACTCCTAAAACAACTGCTATAAAAGCCAGCTGGTACTGCACTAAAAACTGCACACCGCGACCAGTGTGCAGGCTAAAAACCTAAAAACTTAACAAATCCAAACTAACTGTGTCGATTTCGCCTCGCCGTACTATTTGTACTGTCTTCGGCTTATCTTCTTGTTATTTTTGATTTGTTAAATTTTTACAATAAATTCGTTTTAATCAAGAAATAGAGAGGAAACAGACTCCTCTTGGCTAATTCTTCTAATCGTTTCTGCAAATAATCCTGCTGCGCTAATTTGGCGGATTTTTTTGCAATTTGCCGAAGCTTCGCTCAATTTAATGGTGTTAGTCACAACCAATTCATCTAACTCAGAATTCATAATGCGCTCAGCCGCATTACCCGATAATACTGGGTGCGTCGCATAGGCGACTACTTTCTTAGCACCATTCAATTTTAGCGCTGCAGCAGCCTCACAAAGCGTATTGGCAGTGTCTACCATGTCATCCATAATCACACAGGTGCGGCCAGCAACGTCACCAATAATGTTCATCACTTTAGCGACATTTGGTTTTGGACGACGTTTATCAATAATCGCTAAATCAGAACCCAACTGCTTAGCCGCAGCACGCGCACGCACTACACCGCCCACATCTGGTGAAACCACGACTAAATCTTCGTAGTTTTGTTGGAGCAAGTGATCCAACAAAATTGGTGTGGCATAAATGTTATCCACAGGGATATCAAAAAAGCCTTGAATTTGGTCAGAATGCAAATCCATCGTCAACAAGCGGTTCACACCCACGCTAGTGAGCATATTCGCCACTACCTTTGCCGTAATCGCTACACGTGCTGAGCGAGGGCGGCGATCTTGGCGTGAATAACCAAGGTAGGGGATTGCAGCTGTGATACGTCCAGCAGAAGCACGGCGTAAAGCATCAACCATCACCAAGACTTCCATCAAGGTGTCGTTGGTAGGGTAGCTCGTCGATTGTAAAATAAACACATCGCGACCACGCACGTTTTCTAAAAGCTCGAGCATGATTTCGCCATCAGAAAATTTACCCACATCGGCACGACCAAGCTCAATACCCAAATGCGCAGTCACTTGCTTTGCAAGTTCTGGATTGGCATTGCCAGTAAATACCATTAAATTTTCGATGCTCAAATGAAATCTCGCTATACAAAAATATAAAAAATTAAAGCGTGTAAATGTCTAAATCTACACGCTTATTATTATAAATTACGCAGGTTGTATGCCTGCATTGCAACTTGGCTGGGGAGGAAGGATTCGAACCTTCGCATGCCGGAATCAAAATCCGGTGCCTTAACCAGCTTGGCGACTCCCCAATAAAACTATCAAATCAATCAGTTAGCGAATTCAAACAAAGGGTGACGATTTAAACTTTTTGCCACAAAACCATTTGTTTCATTCGGTTTTTGTGCAAAAATCGCATCAGCTTCCTGCTTTGAACTTACCGCTAAAAATACAGAAGCACCCGATCCGCTCATTCTAGGTTCGCCGTATTGACTTAACCAGCTGAGGGTTGATGCAACTGCAGGAAATTCTTTACAAACTACTGCTTCAAGGTCGTTTCTAAAAAAGTCAGAATACGCACCGCTTGAAAAGTCCGCTATTTTCAACGGTTTCGTGTCTCTTGTCAATGTAGAATTGGCAAAAACTTGTGCAGTTGATACATGTACAGGCGGCGTGAGCACCACATAATAACTAGGTTCAAGCGAAATTTCAGTCAGTTCTTCGCCCACACCTTCAGCCCAAGCATTTTTGCCAAATACAAACACAGGGACATCTGCACCCAAACTTAGGCCAATTTGCATCAGCTTTTCTCGGCTAAAATTTAGCTGCCAAAGCTGGTTAAGTGCTAGTAGCATGGTAGCTGCATCAGAGCTGCCACCACCCAAGCCACCACCCATTGGGATACGTTTTTCAATGCTATATTCAACCCCCATCTTACAAGCCGCAGTTTGTTGCAACAACTTTGCTGCGCGAGTACAAATATCATCTGCGGCAGGTACACCTTTAATTTCGTTGATACGCTTAATTTCACCCGTGTTTATTGGCTTAAGTTTAAGCGTATCGTAAAAGTCTAATAGTTGAAACACACTTTGCAAGGTGTGGTAACCATTTTCTCGTCGCCCTGTAATGTGCAAAAAAAGATTAATTTTTGCTGGTGCTAAAAAAGATTGAAAATCTTTATCATCAAATTGTTGGGCACTTATAGATTGCATATCTGTATTTTGCATATGCATGCATTTTAACCCATGTGCGTTCATGACCACATGGCTTAGTTCAAAATTTGACTTACTGCTCTACAACTACCCGACCGTTTAGTGCTTGCGCAGGGCGATTATTTTTGTGTTTAATCGCTTTTTCAAATGTTTCGATTTGTGATTTAGATGCAGTCATCGGCGTTTTTAGCACGACCCAACGCACGCCTTCAGTACATGGCGGGGTGGTAAGAGAGCCGCTAAAGCGATAATAGCTACGATTTTCTGGCATTAACTCACTTGGTATGACTCTTGTTTTGATTGCGACAGGTTCGCCTTTGCTATTTGTTAAATGCAGCCAAAGCTTATCAAGCGCAGGGTTTTCTTTGCCTTCTTTAAACATGACGCTGATAATAGTGTAATTACCAGTTTTATCGACATGCATGAGTTGCGCTTCCAACGGGAATGTTTTGCCATTAATGGCGTGTTCGCTTGGCGCATGAAAGTGTAAACTTTTCAGCTGATATGAAGCACTATCGAGCACTAGCATATTGCCAGTTTTAAAGTTAACTTGTACCGTTTGCCCATTGTTGATGATTTCTTTTGCAGGAAATTTATGAATTCCGCGCACGGGTTTTAACGACGCCCGTATAGCATTTTCAATATTGATTGGGGATTGGTTTAGGCCGGTTGCACAAGTGGCATATTCGCTATCAAGTTTGCCCCAATTCTCGGGCCCGTCCTTGCCCTCGTATGACCAACTTGGTGTTTTTTTATCTTCTTTAGCATTTTTTGATTTACTTAACGCATTTTTAGCATCAATTTTTTTAGTCGAAGACTCCTTTTTAGTTTCTGCCTGAGTGTTAGCATTTTTGTCTGAGACTTCAGCTTTTTCAGGTGGAGCTACTTCCTCTGTCTTGGCTTCATTAGTTTTTGCCTCTGCTGGTTTTGCTTCAATTGGTTTGGCGTCTGCCGTTTTGGCCTCCGTAGATTTTACTTCAGCAGTTTTAGGTTTGACGGCGTTTGCAGGCGATTCTGCGACAGCAGGTTTTTTATCCTGGCACACAAAGCGCATCGCAATATCTACGTCTGATTCTGGAACTGGTTCTATAAACTCAGCATTTTTAGCATCAACACCTGCTGAATAGACTAGCTCATTGTTAAAGTATTGAAATACTTGAGAGGTGGCCGATTTTTGTGCAGTACAATCGAAGAACCAAAGCAGTTTAGAAGCGTTATATTGCGTGTCTAGCGTGTCAGGGTTAATTTGTGGTTTTTTATATTCAACTTTCACCCAAGCTTTTTTGTAGCTATCTTGCTGCAATACGGTCTGCTTATCTAGCATTAATTTAGAGTTGCCGTTATCGTTTAAGCGTACCCAGTTTGCAGCAACACTATTGCTACAGTTAAGCAAAAAAAGTAAGGCTAACAAGTGGCGTTTATTCATACGCGCAATTATGCGCAAAGATGATGATAATTTAAGGCAGAAGAAGTGCTGGAATTTAGCCTTAATTCAAAGGTTTAGAGTACAAGACTTACCTAAAATAAGTCACGCTCACGTAGCCATTTTGTGGCTATCCATTTTTCACCGGCAATCACTGGCATGCCGGCATGCAGGGTTCTTTCATCGACTTCGCCTTGTGGAGTCACATTTTCGAAGTAGAGTGCTGAGCCCTTTTTAGCGCGCACGCTTAGGCCTAGATTGGGTAAGTCTGTGCTACCACCTTCTTTGGGGGTGTTTAAATACATGATGAGTGTGGCCAATCGCTGGCCACCTTCAGCAATCAGTGCTTGGCTACTTGCATCGGCAGGCGAAAAGTAATCAAAATGCGCTTTGTACTCACCGCCGAGAGCGTATTGCAAGATTTGTATTGCCTCTTGCTGCTTATTGGCAAAGCCAAACACTTCGGTAATTCTGTTTTCTATCGCTGTGACAACATCACTGCTTTGGTGCTCAAAGTGTGTGCCGCGAGAAGTGCGTTCTGGATGCTTTACAAACTTTCCAGTAATCGGATCAATTACAGTGGAGTCTTCCATTTTAGCCTTTGAGTGAGCAACCAATTCGTCGCATTCGGCCTCACTTAAAAAATCATCAAAAACCAGTAATCGAGGCGAGTTAAGTGAAATGACGGGCTTAAATACATCAAAATTTTTGCGCTTATTGATGATGGTTTGCCAAGCTGCTTTTGCATTAATCACATGATCAGGAAATTTGCCCGCCTGAGTAAATGCTTTTGTGACGATGTCACGTGCAATGCCAGCGGAATAACCCGCGACTTGCATGCTTGTAATCATTGACTCAAGGGTACAGCCTCTCGCAATTTGCGATACCAACCATTCGTCTAAAGTTTCTTGTGTCATAATGAATCAATGATTAATAGATTGTATTTTATGTCAGAAATTAGGCTTTAAATTTGGATATGATTTATCAGGCTAGTATCAAGGCAACTTTAGTTTGTTGTCCCATAGTCACATATTTTGAACACACATAAATATTAGCTTTATTTAAGTAAGATGACTATATTTAATTTACATAGATAACATATGAATTGAACCAATAAAATTGAAAATAATAAATTGAGGTTTGGTAATGGTGATTTTATATTGTAATAATGGACAGGGCTGGGAGCCTGTAACAGAGATGGCTAAGTTGGCTGCCGAACTTTTTGAGGCAGAGCTCATTTTTATAGATTTTAATTCTCCGTCTTTATTTGCAAAGCTTGAATTTGTTCTCATGAAGAGAAAAATTAATAGAACTAGTCAAACTTGTTTGATAATAGCGCCAAGTCCAGTCGAACTTTTATGTTTAACTTCTTTTTTAGGCTGGAGAAAAAGCTTTAGTAATATATCAGCATGGATTATTGATTCTTTTTGGGTAAACAGCATACCAAAACCAATAAAATTATCACGTCACTTTGATCACTTTTTTATCACTACTGAAGAAGATATTCCAGTATGGGTAGAAGCGACAAAGACTGCTACCTCTTGGTTGCCATGGGGAAGTGATGTGTTACGAAGAGGAGGAATGGGGGCAAAAAGGCATTGGGATCTTACACGGATAGGTCGCCAGCCTCCTGAATGGGATGATGATGAAAAAACTTCAGATGTTTGTTTGGAACTTGGCTTGTGTTTCCAAGGGCGTCTAAAAGGTGGTGAAACTTCCGATATGAATCAAAATATACTGATGGAGCATTATAAACAAACTAAATTTCTGCTTGCTTTCTCGAATACTGCGCACAATAGTCCACATACCCATAAAACTCGACAATATATCACTGCTCGATGGACAGACGCACTCGCCTGTGGGGCTACTGTAGCTGGAGTTCCTCCAAACGAAGAAAGTATTAATAGATTGTTATGGAGTGGCGCAACTCTGGACTTGAAATCAATTCAATTAAAACAAGGACTTAAAATAATTTTGAACGCATTGGAATCTTGGACACCAGAACAAGCCACCAAGAATTATAAAATGTCTCTAGAGAGGCTCGATTGGCGATGGAGATTTGCAGAAATTGCGAAAGTAATGAATTTGAAGCCTAAAAAATTAGAAGATGAGATTAAAGTGTTAGAAAATAAACTAGCTCACTTTGGAAGTAATTAAATTATAATATTGGTGTTGAAGGAAATTCTATCGTTTGGTAATAGTATTCCACTCATCCACAATTAATTTTAGATTAACTTTTTCACTTTTGAGAAATACTTTTTTTGGCAGGAAAACGCCGTTCGTTTCAACATAGTTTTCATAGCTGATATCCCAACCATCTTGTTTTAGTGTGCTCAGCCAACCATTTTCGTCCCATGTCGACGCTTCAATCTTGCTGTTGGTGGGTTTGCCAAGTGCCCAATCACTTAAGCCATTGAGCGGTAAGCGCCAGCCCAGCGTTGTTTGGGTTAGGCTCTCAGCATCCCTTGCTTTAACAGTATGACCGTCTTGTGATGTCAGTATGACCTCGTTTGCGTTTCTAACAATATTGGCTGCTTTTCCACCTAGAGGAGAAAAAATGTCGATATTGTCATTTGCCTTAGCATGTTGCCACTCGATGCCGCCAGAAAACCCACGCGGGTTAGTAGTAACGCCAATCCTGCCTTTAAGCGAAAATGATTGAATATTGACTAAGGTGGCGAGGTGTTTCTCGTGGATGCTTGATGCTGTTTGGGATGCAGTTGGCTTTGAAGTTATGGTTGAACATGCGCCTAAAAGTAGTGAAATAAGAAGCCATAAACCATGAAATAAAAAGCGATAATTCTGCAAATTTAGCCTTAGAAAACTTAGGAACTAAACTTTTTGGAGGTAGCAACCAATACATCATTTTCTGGGAATTCTTTTAAAGCGGTCGCCCAGATTTTTTTTGCTTCTTCTTGTAAGCCTTGTTTCCACAGCACCTCACCCAAATGTGCCGCTATTTCAGGGTCAGCTTGCATGCTATATGCTTTTCTTAGGTACTCTGCTGCTAAGTTCAAGTTACCTAAACGATAATGTACCCAACCTAAACTGTCTATCATATAGTGGTCGTTTGGCGATAGTTTCACAGCAGTTTCAAGTAGAGAAAGCGCTTCTTTTAATTTAATATTTCTGTCTGCATATGAGTAACCTAATGCATTGTAAGCAGCAGCATAATCTGGCCTGATTTTTATTAGCTTATAAAGCGCGGTTTCCATTAAATCGAATTTACCTACACGTTCTGCAGCCATCGCGTAGTCATATAGCAGTTCGGTCGCATCAGGCCAATTTTTAACTGCCTTATCCATTAATTCGAATGATTCTTGGTTGCGCTTAGCTTGGCTTAATAAACTGGCTTCTACTTGAATTACAGACATTTGCTGTTCAGTGGTTAAATTATCAACTTCATCAAGCATTTTGATGGCAGCATCCACGCCATTGGTACGTGCAATTACATTTGCGGCAGAGACTCTACCCTCAAAAAAGTGGTCACCTGATTGAATCTTGTCATACCATTCTAATGCTTTTGCATCATTTTTTTGACGTTCTGAACTGCGTCCAAGGTAGCCGTAAAGTTGCTCTGGGTCTTTAAAGCCAGAAGCGATTGCTTGCTGTAGATACTTGTCAGCCATTACATAATCATTAGATTCTAACGAAAGCAAACCAACCACTGCAGCAATTTCTGGGTTGCTATTCGAGCTTTCTACTAGCCTTACAAACTCTGGTTTAGCTTCAGCAAATAGTTTTTGGCTTACCAACAACTTCGCATATGCCATTCGTACATCATTGGCTTTAGGATATTTTTTTAAAAATCCTTGATAAAAACTGATCCCTTTTTCGGGTGATTCTTTTGCTAGCATTTGGCCTTGTAATTGCGCTCCGATTTCCCACCCTGGTTGCAATTTATTGGCAATTTCAAGTTCTTTTTTAGCTAGGTCGCTTTTATCCGCATTGAGCGCGGCTTGGGCAATTGCAAAGTGCGCTTCAGGCAGCTTAGGATATGGAGCAGCAAACTCAGTGATTGCAGTTAATACTTCGTTTTTATCTTTTTGGTTTGCAAGCAGGCTATTTAAAAATAAAAAGCCATTGGCGCGTGTTTCTTCTTTGGCCAATAGTTTTTGGATATGTGGTTTGGCTTGTTTTAAATTTCCGCTTGCTACAAGAAGTTGGCTTGAAGCTTGTTGTGCTTCTAAAGAGTTAGGGTCCAATTCAGCCCACAAGGTGGCCGCTTGTAGTGCCATGCCTGGTTGATTGGCGTATGCGGCAGTGCGTGCTGCACGTTCTGCTAGACGTGCATCGCGTGTTTGTCTGGCTAAGTCTAGAAATAACTGACTCGCGAGTATGACATCACCGCGCTGCCCTGCAACTTCACCTAGCAAATATTTATAAACAAACTCTGCGTTTGCTGAGGTGATAGTTGGTACCGTTGTGGCATCAGCAAAGGTGTTCGATGCGTTTGCAATCGAAAAACCGAACATGATACTGATCACTAATTTTTTAATCTGAGGCATTAATTTTGTCCGCATTCAAGTGTTAAGTATTGTTTAGTCCGTGACAGTCAGCGCAAGTTCAGCCATAATTAAAGGTTACACCACAAATTAATAATACTATAAGTGTGACTATAACTTTTTGCGTGAAACTTATCTAGCATTTTTGCTTCTTAACGCTTTGTTTTTGTAACTATTTGTTACACGCATTTTTGAAGGTTTATTGGGATTTATACGATTTTTATGGATAACTTAACAGTTGAAGCAGTTGAATTAACAAGACTTTACGGCGGGCGGGAGGCGGTAAGCAATGTAAGTTTTACCGTCAAACAAGGAGAAGTGCTTGGCTTTTTAGGCCCCAATGGTGCAGGTAAATCCACGACCATGAAGATGCTTACCGGAAACTTAGCACCTAGTGCAGGTTCTGTGAAAATTTGTGGCGTGGACATGATAGAGAATCCAAGAGAGGCTAAAGCCTTGATTGGATACTTACCAGAAATGCGACCACTTTATAAAGAGTTCACTGTAGATGAGTATCTTACTATCGCTGCGCGTTTGCACAATGTCAGTGGCAAACATATTAAAAAAGCGGTAGAAAAAGCAAAGGAACGATGTGGTTTAGGGCATATGAGTAAACGCTTGATTGAGAATCTATCTAATGGTTATCAGCAACGCGTTGGTATCGCACAAGCCATCATTCATAATCCGATGGTGGTCATTTTGGATGAACCGACCGTCGGTTTAGATCCCATTCAAATTCGCGACATTCGCGCGCTGATTCGTGAAATTGGCGGCGAACATAGTGTGATTTTATCTACACATATATTGCCAGAAGTCGAAATGGTCTGTGGTCATGTGCAAATTATTGATAAAGGCAAATTGGTATTTAATGGTGGTATTGATGTATTGAAGCGTCAACGTATTGGTAATAAGTTATTGATTGGGTTTAGTAATTTGCCATCCTTAGAGGACGTGTTGAAAATTAAAGGCGTGACTGAAGCGGAATATACAGATAACAACATGATGCGCGTACGTTTTGCCGAAGACACGATGCCACATGAGGCAATCGTACAGGCTTCGGTGAAAAACAAGTGGGGTTTGTATCAAATTGCGCCAGACCAAACCAGTCTGGAAGATGTATTTGTGCAACTCACTTATCAAGATAATGCCGCGGCTGCGGAAGCAGTTTAAATATATTTTAAGAGTACAAAAATGATATTGAATATTGCAAGAAAAGAATTGAAAAGCGTATTTGCTTCTCCTATGGGCTGGATAATTTTAGCCTTATTGATGTTTTCATTTGGCACCTATTATTTAAATGGCGTGAATGACTATTTTGAGGTCATGTCAGGTGCGATACGTCCTGCAGAACGTACAGGGGTGACGCAATTTGTGGGGCAAAACGTCTATGGCTTAGCTTCATTTATTATGCTGTTTGCGGTGCCTTTGCTCTCGATGCGTTTAATTTCAGAAGAGCGTCGTAGCCAAACTTTGCCATTTCTATTCAGTGCACCACTCTCCTTAACAGAGATTGTATTGGGAAAATTTATAGGACTGGTGATTTTTCTTAGCATACTCATCGTCTATATTGCCCTGATGTTGTGTACGCTTAATATTTGGACAGACATTGATTTTGGCTATATTTTGGCAAACTCGCTGGGCCTGTTTTTGCTGGTGGCAAGTTTCTCTGCACTTGGACTTTATTTTTCAAGTTTGACTTCTCAACCAGTGGTTGCAGCGATTCTCAGTTTTATTGCGCTATTTGCCTTGATGTTGTTAGACCGCTTTTTTGCAGGCGATCCAAGCAGTACCATGGCAAAGCTCTCACTGATGCGTCATTTTCAATCATTTGCAGGTGGTTTAATAGATACCGCAGATATTGCCTATTTTCTTTTATTTATTATCACTTTTTTAACATTAACGATTCGTCGCTTAGATGCTGACCGTTTAAGAGGCTAGTAGAGTTAAGTATATGAAAATCAACAGAAATCTTCGTTTGCAAATGTTGGCGCAAAGCTGGCTCTTTGTCATTATCTTTATTTGTTTAATCGTTTTGCTAGGGTATTTAGCAAGTCAGTATCATGTTGCAAAAGATATTACGCAGGCTAATCGTAATATTCTTACGCCAGGTAGCGTCAATGTGCTAAAGAGTATGAAAGACCCGATTAATATTACCGTGTTTGCAACTAACGATGATGCTAATCGTGGTGATACTTTCAGAAAAGGTATTATTGACTTTATGGCGCGCTATCAGCGTGAGAAGAAAGACATTTCACTTAAGTTTATTAATCCTTCGCTTGAACCAAAGCTCGCTCAAGAGGCAAACATCAGAGAAGATGGCGAGATGGTGGTTGAGTATAACAAGCGTACTGAGCATATTTCTCCACCGATTGCAGAACAAGAGATGACCAATTTATTGGTGCGATTGTCTCGTACAAACACGCGTCCTATTATGTTTTTGGATGGGCATGGTGAGCGCCATTTGCAAGGTGTAAAGAATAATGACTTAGGTGCATTTGGTAAGCAGTTAGAAGATAAAGGCTTTAAATTAGTGAACCCAGATTTGACCATTGCACAAGAAGTGCCGGCTAATGGCGCCATGCTTGTCATTGCAAGTCCGCAAGTTGACTTAAGTCCTGTAGAAGCCAAAAAAATTAAGCAATATATAGAGGCAGGTGGCAATGTGTTGTGGCTACTTGATGATGACAATCTTCATGGCTTGCAAGAAGTGGCAGATTATCTCGGCATGACAGTTTCACCGGGTATTGTCGTGGACTTAAGTGCAGCACAGTTTAAAGAAGATGCAAAAGTGGCCTTTGCCTCAGCTTATGGAGATCATCCCATTACGCGCAATTTCTTATTACGGACACAGTTCTCTGAAGCACATGAGGTAGACGCAAAAGCCTCATACGATTTAGGTTGGAAAGTTGGGCGCTTGGTAGATGTTGCGCCAAATGGTTGGCTAGAGTCTGAGAGAATAGTTAACGGTGGTAAAGATCAAAAAGCGGTTTTTGATGCCAAAAAAGACAAGCAAGGCCCAATTAATATCGGGGTTGCCTTAGAGCGTGTTTATGGCAAAAAAGGGCAACGCGTGGTTGTGATGGGGAATGCTAACTTCTTATCAAATACATTTATTACGAATGGTGGTAATTTAGATTTCGGAATTAATATCGTGAATTGGCTCGCTGGCGATGACAGCTTAATTACCATACAGCCAATGCCGTTAAAAGATATTAACGTGACTATTCCTACAGATAGAAAAAGTTTCGTGATTGCTTGGTTAGTGTTCCATGGTTTCCAATATTTTATTCCGTTAGCGTTCTTTGTATTAGGGTTCTTCTTTTGGTGGAAGCGCAGAAAAGCTTAACTGAGTAGTTTTTGCAAAATTTTGTAGATAGTTAAAAAAAGTATATGAAAAAGAGATGGTTACTTAATTTAGTGATGTTGCTGGTGGTAGCGGGGTTGGTTGCATTTTTGTACTTACGCCCGCAGACCAATAGTGATGCGCCGCCTCAGTATGAAGTGACATCGCTTAAGCTCGCAGATTTTAATGCTATCGAAGTGGTATTCCCAACCCAAAAGTCCACAAGTTTTGAGAAAGTAGATGGCTTATGGCGCATGACGTCGCCCTATAAATCTCGTGCAGATCAAGTATTGGTGCAACGTATTTTGGCAATTATTGCAGCAAAAAGTACCGAAAAATTATCAGCGACAGATTTGGCAAAGTACGGCTTAGATAATCCACAGTTAAGATTGAAACTAAATAAATCTACTGGTGTTGAAGAATTTATCTTTGGCACATTTAATCCGATTACAGAAGAGCAATATGTGGCTTATAAGGATGCAGTGTATCTGTTACCAGGGAGCTACTCTGAAGCGGCAAGTACGCAAGCAATTGAATTGATTGATAAAACCCCACTTTCCAGAAAAGAAGCTAAACTAATTACTGGCTTTAACTTTGCACACTTAGAACAATGGGAAGAAGTTGGTTTAAATGTGGATATTGTAGATGGTAAATGGAAAGTGAATGCGCCAAAAGCGAAGCCTACTCAAGATGAGCTCAATGAATGGCTAGAGTTTAGCTGGAAGCAAGCGCAAGCAAAACAAGTTGAATTGTATTCGTCTAATAGTAAATCAAACTACCCTTCATTTGAAGTTAAGTTGAGCGATGGTTCTAAAGTGCGATTTGAGAAGCTTCAAGAATCTCCTGAATTATTGTTGGGTAGACCTGATGAAGGTATTTTGTATCATTTCAATAATGACGTTGGGTTCACAATGCTTAATCCACCGTTAAATATACAATAGACGCATGCCTGAACTGCCCGAAGTTGAAATTACGCGACGCGGGTTAATTCCACTTATCAATCAAACGGTGAGCAACGTCGTCATCCGCAACGCAAGTATGCGCTGGCCTATCCCAGCGCATCTGCCCCAGACATTATCAAATCTTGCGTTAGTAGGCCTTAATCGACGCGCTAAATACATTTTGGCCGAATTTAATAATCAGACTGGTGACAAGGTTGGAACCTTGTTGTTACATCTCGGCATGTCTGGACGTATCAGCCTTCTAGACAGAAATTATCCCCCTGAAAAACACGATCATTTTGACATTGCGTTTAACGATGGCCGTGTATTGCGTTTGCGCGATCCACGTCGATTTGGCGCTGTGTTATGGGCAGGGCTAGAGCCCAATACGCATGCGCTTATTGAGCCCCTTGGCCCAGAGCCGCTAGAGTCGGAATTTAATGCAAAGTATTTACATGCAGAGTTAAGTAGCCGCAGCGCCGCAATTAAAGTGGCGATTATGGATAGCCATTTGGTGGTTGGCGTGGGTAATATCTATGCTTCAGAATCCTTATTTCGTGCGCGCATACACCCTGAGCTACCAGCCAAAAACTTAACACTAAAACAGTGTGAAAAATTGGTATTTGAGATTAAAGCTACCTTAAATGATGCGCTAACTGCAGGCGGTAGCAGTCTACGTGACTTCTTTGGCGTCGATGGAAATATCGGTTACTTTCAACAAGAATACTTTGTGTATGGACGCACTGATGAGCCCTGCAAAGTCTGCAGCAAGCCCATCAAATGTATACGTCTTGGGCAACGCTCAACCTTTTATTGTGCGCATTGCCAGAAGCGTTGACGTTTACTCTACTCGCGTCCAGATTTGTGAGCGACCAAACAATGAAATTCCAATAAATCCGCGTACTTCCAGTTTATTGCCAGTATCATCTAATTTCATTTTGCATTTGTAGGTTTTGCCATTTTCAGGGTCTAAAATTTCGCCACCTTCATACACGCCATCTTTTTCTTTCAGGCCTTTAACGATGGTCATGCCGATAATTTTTTGACCTTTACGCTCATCAGTACATTTGTCACAAACTGCATCACCAGTATCTGTCGCTAATAAACCTTTCTCTATCACCGCACTATAAGCCCCATTTTGTTCGCTGATGCGAATGAGTGAGCGTGGTTTACCAGATTTATCATCAATGCTTTTCCATAAGCCAGCAGGTGTGGCGGCTAAGGCAAATGTAGAACATAAATACATACATAAACCAATGATTTTAATAGATTTTTTCATCAAATTACTCCAGTAAATAAACTTAGTATAATAACGAGCTGTATTAATACTAACAAATATATTGACCATGTTAAACGTTGTTGCCAACGCGCTTGTTTTTGCTGTGCTTCAATCAGGGCGTCAATACGCTTTCTTAATGGCGTGTCTTGCTCAGCCT
>CAYXHH010000015.1:18312-24814 GCA_964464725.1 uncultured Methylotenera sp.
TGTGCTTCAATCAGGGCGTCAATACGCTTTCTTAATGGCGTGTCTTGCTCAGCCTGTGTTTGTTGGGTTAAAAACTGATGTACTAATCTAGGCATTTTGGGTGCAGTTCTTAGAATAAATGGCAGTTCTTTTTTAAGTGATTTTGCCACGCTACGCCAGCCAATTTGCTCACTCATCCAGCGTTTTAAAAACGGTTTGGCCGATTGCCATAAATCAATATTAGGATCTAAATCGCGACCTAGACCCTCAATATTCAACAAGGTTTTTTGTAACATCACCAGTTGCGGTTGGATGACGACACCAAAGCGACGTGACATTTGGAACAGACTTAACAACGTACGACCAAAAGAAATATCTTTTAGCGGTTTGTTAAAAATTGGTTCGCAAATCGCCCGCACGCAAATTTCTAACTCATCGACATTGGTGTCTTTTGGTACCCAGCCAGATTCCACGTGCGCCACCGCAACATCTCGATAATCCCGGTTAAAAAAGGCTAGAAAATTTCGAGCAAGATAGTATTTGTCGGTGTCATTTAAGCTTCCCATGATGCCAAAATCAAGCGCAATATATCTGCCATCATCCGCCACTTGGATATTGCCTGGGTGCATATCAGCGTGAAAAAAACCATCCCGAAACACTTGCGTAAAGAAGATTTCCACGCCGTCATGCGCAAGTTTGGTGATGTTAATGCCCTTGGCGCGCAACACGTCGATTTGGCTCACTGGTGTACCGTGCATGCGTTGCATGGTCATGACCTCTTTTCGACAGAAATCCCAATAAACTTCTGGTATCAGTAAACGTTTATCTGGAAAATTTCGCGACAATTGGCTACAGTTGGCGGCTTCTAGCGTTAGGTCTAGCTCGTGTTGTGTATGTCGTGCAAACTCCTCAACCACTTCTTGTGGCTTTAAGCGCTTGCCTTCCGTTGAAATCGCTTGCAACAACCAAGCAAGTGATTTCAAAATGCTCAAGTCTTGATTAATGACTTTTGCAATATCTGGGCGCAGCACTTTTACCGCAACAGGCGTGCCATCCAATAAATGAGCAAAGTGTACTTGCGCAACGGATGCGCTGGCTACTGCCACTTCGTTAAAGTCGCGATACACTTGATTTAACGGCAGGTTAAATGCTGTTTCTATTGTATTTTTTACCGCATCAAAACTCACTGGTGGTACTTGGTCTTGCAGTTTTGCAAGTTCGTCCGCCACATCTGGTGGCAATAAATCGCGGCGAGTGGAGAGCATTTGACCAAACTTAACAAATATTGGACCTAATTTTTCTAAGGCTAAACGTAAACGCTCACCGCGCGGTCTTGATGTGTTGCGCCAGAAAAATATGGCTTTCATCAATTGGTGTAAAAATTTAAATCTAAGGTGCGCCCCAATAAATTCATCTAAACCAAACTTAAAGATGACAAATATAATAGTGATTAAACGGAAATAGTGCATGTGGTTAATTGGTTTTATTAAGCGCTTTTGCGAGTTTTTGCAGGCGCTTTTCAAAGCGTGCAATATCGTTTTTTAAGGTGTCTACATCGGAGACAAATTGTTCAACATGACGTTTTTTTGCCAACATAGGTTTTTCTTCTTGCCAATATTCACTCAGCATTTCGGCTGCATTGATGCTTTTTTGCTTGAAATTAGCAAAGGCTTTTTTGCTGACTTCACCAATTTTGTACGCACCGATATCACCGACTACTTTACTTAAATCTTCCTCAATATCCCAACGCATCAGTTGCAATATCTTGCTTAGCTCGGTGGCTAAATGTGTATCGCCTTCTATTTTAATCAACATTTTCGCTTGCTCATCGCCAGACATGATTCTTAGTGCAAGGCTGGGAGGCAGGTGGATATTGGCTTCTGGCGATGCTGTTTCGCCTCCAATAGCAAGACTACCATCTTCTAAAATCAGTAGATTGGCTTTCAAAAGTACAAAATCAAAGCAAACGGTTTTGCCCGCAAATGGCTGTAAATGAGGGCGTACCCAAGCGTTTTGATTGGTAAGGTGCTGCAAAAAGCGTGTGACTAAAGGCTTAATCATATGGATTTAATTATTAATGGCTTGTAGCCCTTAATGAATGGCACCTAACATTTTGTTCCCTTGTGCAAAGCAACAACGCCAGCGCTTAGGTTGTAATAATCCACCTTGCTTAACCCTGCGTCTAACATCATTTGTTTAAGTGTCTCTTGGTCGGGGTGCATGCGAATTGATTCGGCCAAATATTGGTAGCTTTCAGCATCTTTGGCAATCAGTTTGCCCATAAATGGCAAAAACTTAAACGAGTAAGCATCGTACAGTTTTTCAAGCGGTTGCCATATTTTAGAAAACTCCAACACCAATAAACGGCCACCTACTTTTAAAACACGATGCATCTCTTTTAGTGCAAGGTCTTTGTGGGTCATGTTGCGCAGACCAAACGCCACAATTACACAATCAAAGGTATTGTCTGCAAAAGGCAACTGCTCGGCATTACACTGGCTTACTGGCACATTTAAGCCTGCATCTATCATACGGTCACGGCCAACAGCGAGCATGCTTGCGTTGATGTCAGTTAATATCACTTTGCCAGGATTTTGAGTTAAATGGCTTCCTACTTTTTTTGCGAACAACTTAGACAAATCACCACTGCCGCCAGCGATATCCAGTACTTGGTCACCTGGTTTAACACCGCTTACCTCAACTGCAAAGCGCTTCCAACCTCGATGTAGGCCTGCAGACATGACGTCATTCATGATGTCATATTTGCTGGCGACAGAATGGAATACTTCGCCAACTTTTTGTTGCTTTTCAGACTCTTCGACTGTCTTGAAGCCAAAATGAGTGGTTTTGTTGGTCATGTCGTTTCCTTGCGTTTGTGCCCAGCCATTTCAAGCTTGGCAATATAATCTTGCCACATGGCTTCGTAATGTTCAGCTAAATAATATAAATAATCCCAAGAATATAAGCCTGTATCATGCCCGTCCGAGAATACTAACTTGACTGCGTAATTACCGATGGGTTCAATTGCTGTGATATTCACATGTTCTTTTCCTACTTGCAAAACTTCCTGGCCAGCACCGTGCCCACGTACTTCGGCTGAAGGTGAATAAACGCGTAAAAATTCACACGAAAGCATGCACTCAGTGTTGTTATCAAACTTAATTTCTAACAAGCGAGAGGCTTGATGTAATCGAATATCGATCGGAAGGGGAGTGTTAGGAGTTAAACCGCTCATGTTTCTATTCAAAATAAGTCAAAACAAGATGATAGCAGAACAACATGATTACCTAATATAATGGCTGTTATTGCAACAAATTATTTAATTTTTGAGCCGTTTGTTACTAAAAAGCAACCTTTCATCAGAAATTAGATTAAATAAGCATTAAAATGTATCTGATTTATTTGACTATTTAGTATGTCGTGATAAAGTGCAATTACTAGAAAAGTAGCTTATTTTAGCTAAACTTTTGGGGGTTAGAATGGCAGAGAATAAACTAGCGCATCAGTTTGCAGAATATTCACAATGGCGAAAAGCCCTTGTAGATAGCATTTGTGACTACCGTAGCTGGCTTAATGAGCAAGAGCTTAATGATGCGCAAATTGATCAGCGCATCACCAATTTATTAGAGCGTTTACGCGAGGATAAATTAAACGTCGCCTTTGTTGCAGAGTTCTCTCGCGGTAAATCAGAATTAATTAACGCGATTTTCTTTGCAGATTACGGTCAACGTTTATTGCCCTCAAGCGCAGGCCGCACCACGATGTGCCCGACTGAGCTCCTCTACGACCCAACAAAACCAACATCGATTATGATGTTGCCAATTGATACACGCGCTTCTGATGCTACAACCACTGAATACAAGCGTTATCCAGATGAGTGGCATACCGTTACCTTTGATGTCAACAACAATGACAGCATGGTGGCGGCATTCAAAGAAGTCAGCAAAACCAAAGTGGTTACTGCAGTAGAAGCTGAAAAATTCGGCTTGTTTGACCCCAACAGTAGCGATGATGCCATGAGTTTAAATAAAGACGGCACCATCGATATCCCATGCTGGCGTTATGCGATGATCAATTTCCCGCATCCCTTGTTAGAGCAAGGCTTGGTGATTTTAGATACGCCAGGTCTAAACGCCATTGGTACTGAGCCAGAGTTAACCCTCAATATGTTGCCAAACGCGCATGCGGTGTTATTTATTTTGGCGGCCGACACAGGTGTGACGAAGTCTGAGATTGATGTTTGGCGTCAATACATTAGTGGCACACGTTGGAAGCAAAAAGGTCGCTTGGCTGTATTGAATAAAATCGACGGCTTATGGGACGAACTTAAAAACGAGAAAGAAATTGAAAAAGAGATTCATAAGCAAGTTCAAACAAGCGCGGAACTGCTTGGGTTAGAGACCAATCAAATTTTCCCAACCTCAGCTCAAAAAGGCCTACTCGCCAAGATCAATGGTGATGAAGGCTTGTTGGTACAAAGCCGTTTGCCAGAGCTTGAAAAAGCATTGTCGGATGAGTTAATTCCATCTAAAAAAGAAATTGTTCGAGACAACACTAAAAACGAGATTGAGGATTTAATTGCCAACTCTAACTTAGTATTGGAATCACGTGTGACTGGCGTGGTTGAACAGCTTGAAGAGCTTCGCGGCTTGCGTGGTAAAAACGAAGATGTGGTAGAACACATGATGAACAAGGTGAAGCTAGACAAAGAAAACTTCGAAAAAGGCTTACAGCGCTTTCAAGCACTTCGCAGCGTGTTCTCTCAACAAACCAATAAGTTGTTTACATTGTTGGGGATGGAAGCATTGAAAGTACAAGTGCATACCACCCGTGAATCTATGGTGTCTGCGAAGTTTACCAAAACGATTCGTGATGCGATGGACAACTTTTTCTTAGATTTAAAATCACGTTTGGTGTCATCGGACGCACAAATCGATGAAATCAAGAAAATGATGGACGTGATGTACGATAAATTCTCTAAAGAACATGGTTTACGTAAATCAGAACCGCCAGCATTTTCGACCTTACGCTACCAAAAAGAGTTGGCAAAGCTTGAGCGTGCGTATAAAGAGCAATTTAATACCACGTTTAATATGATTGCTAACGAAAAAATGACCCTGACCACCAAATTCTTTGAGACTTTGGCCAGTCGCGTGATTCATGTATACGAAGTGGCAAACCGTGATGTGGAAAATTGGTTAAAAGCGGTGATTGCGCCGATGGAATCTCAAGTGCGTGAACATCAACTCCAGTTGCGTCGTCGCTTGGAAAGCATTAAACGTATCTATAAAGCAACAGATACGCTAGAAGATCGCATTTTGGAACTTGAGAATATCGAAAAAAGTATCCGCGCCCAGATTACCGATTTGCAAATCTTGCGTCAGCATATGGGCAATGCCTTGGCTTTTGAGGGTGCAGAAGAAACAAAGGCCGCTTAATACTTAACGGTTGATTAGCATAAAAAAGTTAAGGAATAAAAAAGCCGACTTCAAGTCGGCTTTTTTAATGAGAAAAACATGTTAAGCCGCAAGCATTTGGCTCTTAATTTTTTGCATCGCCTTTTGTTCTATTTGACGCACGCGCTCTGCCGAGATATCAAACTCTGCTGCTAGATCATGCAAAGTAGAATTTTCGTTTTCGTTCAACCAACGTGCTTCCAAAATTCGGCGACTACGCTCATCTAATGAAGCAAGCGCTTGGCTAAGACCTGTTGATTGTAGCGCTTCAGTTTGCTGAATTTCTAAAAATTCAGATGGTTCAGGGCTTTCATCTTCTAAATAAGCTATCGGACTAAAGCTTTCATCACCATCATCATCAATATTTGCATCTAATGAGATTTCATGGCCATTCAAGCGATATTCCATTTCCTGCACTTCTTCTGGTTTCACGTTCAACTCGCGTGCAATACGTTTCACTTCGTCAGGGTGTAATGTATCGTGACCTTGTTTCATGCTACGTAAATTAAAAAATAATTTACGTTGTGCTTTAGTGGTCGCAGTTTTCACTAAACGCCAGTTACGCACAATAAACTCGTTAATTTCTGCCTTAATCCAATGCATTGCAAAAGAAACTAATCGAACACCACGGTCTGGATCAAAGCGCTTAACCGCTTTCATCAAGCCAATATTGCCTTCCTGAATCAAGTCAGATTGTGGTAATCCATAACCCATATAACCACGCGCAATGCTCACAACAAGGCGCAGATGCGAAACAATCAACATCTGAGCGGCTTCTATATCATTATCTTTTTTCAAACGTGATGCGTACTCGTACTCTTCCTCTGCACTTAACAGTGGAAAAGCTTTAATTGCACGCATGTATTGATCAAAACTGTCTAATGACGAGATTGACGGTATCGTTAAAGCGTTTATGGTAGAGCTCCTTTATTCACAAATTAAAATTAATACAACATTATTTTAGCACTCTAGCTTTGAGAGTGCTAGTGGTAAAAAGTTCATTGAATTTGATTCAAGCAAAATAATTCTACAACTTGAAGACTGCCC
This sequence comes from uncultured Methylotenera sp., assembly GCA_964464725.1. Lineage (GTDB taxonomy): Bacteria > Pseudomonadota > Gammaproteobacteria > Burkholderiales > Methylophilaceae > Methylotenera_A. The sequence continues at coordinate 24,795 of CAYXHH010000015.1, forward strand.
TTTAATGGCAGAAAGAAAGC
>CAYXHH010000016.1:0-23722 GCA_964464725.1 uncultured Methylotenera sp.
ATTTTATCATCGATTAAGCCATTCAGCAGAATGCAGTTTTAGCTGGTATTGAAAGCGAAAATTAAGCCATATTTACCGCTTATTCTTCAAAATTGCCCGATTATCGGATGGTGCTAGACATTGCAATCACGTCTTTGGCATGATTCAATCTACCAAAAAAGGAAGGCAAATATGAAAAAATTTATTTTAACTCAAAGAGGGTTTACGTTTATTGAGCTCATGATTGTGGTGGCGATAATTGGCATTTTGGCGTCTATAGCTTTTCCTGCTTACAATGATTATGTAACTAGAGCTGCGCTCTCTGAAGCCTCTTCAGGTTTGGCAGATATTCGTATAAGAATGGAGCAGTACTATCAAGATAACAGAACATATGTAGGAGCGGATGGTGTTGGCATGCCTTGCGCAGGCATAGCAGGCGAAAATTTTGATTTTTCTTGTGATGGAATCACCCCTACACTTTATAGGGTGTTAGCAACTGGCAAAAACAGAGGGGGTGGATTTGGACTCACTGTAAATGAATCAAATGTACAAGCCACTACTGCAGCTCCAGCGGGTTGGGCAACGGGTGCTTGCTGGGTTACTAAAAAGACTGGTTGCTAGCAATGCTCAAGATTAGGCAGATAGGTGTTACGTTGTTAGAGTTGGTTATTGCTATAGCGATTATAGCCGTTCTTTGCGCACTTGCGATACCAGGTTTTGCGCAGATGATTCAAAACAGCAGAATAAGGGCAACTTCGGAATCTGTATTAAGTGGTATACAGGTCGCGCGGGGTGAAGCAGTTAAGCGCAATACGCCTGTTCAGTTTGATTTGCGCGCAGGTGCTGCTTGGAGCGTTTGTACTGCGCCTGTAGCGCCAGGCGCTTGTCCTGTACCTGATAACGCGACCACCATACAAAGCCGCAGTATTAGCGATGGTTCTGCGGATGTCAGTGTGGCAACTAGTAATGCTGGCCCATTTGTTTTTAACGGTTTGGGTGCATTAACTAGTCCTGTACCAACGGCGGCTACTGGAGTAAGTATAGATTTTAATTCTGTAGCGTCACCTGTGAATAGCCGTAGATTAAGAATAGTAATCGGCGCTGGTGGGATTGTTAGATTGTGCGATCCAACACTCAGCACCGCAGGTACCGATCCACGTCGTTGCCCAGCATAGATTTTATATAGGATAAATATAAATGAATCGTTTTCCTCCCGCTTCTTTAGGTCAACAAAAAGGCGCAGTTTTACTAGAAGCTATGATAGCCGTTGTAATATTTTCTTTTGGGCTTTTGGCACTGGCGGGCTTGCAGGCCGTCATGATTAAGAACACAGATGATGCAAAATATCGTGCCGAAGCTGCTTTTATTGCCCAACAGAAATTGGGTGAAATTTGGACTAACGCTCAAGGATTGGGCTCACTGGCAGACTATGTGACAAATGAGGCTATTAATCAGTTGCCAAATGGAAATAGGGCAGTTGCTGTTTCACCAGATAGGGTAGTAACTGTTACAGTTAACTGGCAGTTGCCTGGTGGCGAGGCGCATAGCTACACCACAAACGCCAGGATAGAGGGTATAGAGCCATGAAGCATAGAAGTATAAATAATGGTTTATATAAAGGCAAAGCTAGCCAAATTGGCTTTAGTCTAGTTGAGCTGATGGTGGGCTTGGTGGTCGGTTTACTCGCCACTTTAGTGATTATGCAAGTCTTCTCAAATTTTGAAGGCGGTAAACGCACGACTTCAGGAAACTCTGACGCCCAAACAAGTGGCAGTATTGCCCTAATGAGTATCCAACGCGATGTGCAAAATGCCGGTTATGGAATACCCGTACCCAATACAGATAAGGCAAATAATCCGCTCAATTGTACAATATTTGCTAATTACGACCCCCCCATCAACCCCATCACTGGAAATGACCCACCACCAACGAATATATTTCCATTGGTAATCGCTAACGGCGGCACTGCAACCGCTAGTGATACGATTACCATACGCTACAGTACAAACGCGGTTGGTGGTGTTCCCTCACTCGTAGTATCTCCTGCAAATGCAACAGCTGCCGCAGGAATGGTAGTAGAAAATAACATAGGGTGTAGTGATAACGATATTGCACTGTTAGTGACTGGAACGCAATGTGGTATGACATCTGTAGCGGATGCGAATGGTACGCCAAACACAGTAAGAAATATCAGGTTAACTGCACTTCCTGCAGGTATTTGGGGAACTGGTGCAAAATTGACTTGTATGGGCAATTGGCAAAATTACACTTATACAGTGGTCAATAATGAGTTACGCCGGAATGATGTACCAATAATTGCTGATGTTGTGAATATGCAAGCGCAATATGGTATCTCTGCGACTCCACAAAGTAATATAGTGACTCAATGGGTTAACGCTACGGGAGCATTTGCAGCTGGCCTAGCTACACCGAGTGTTGCAGATCGTAATCGTATTAAAGCAATACGGATTGCAGTGGTAGTGCGTAATGGTTTGCTAGAAAAAGGCATAGTGACAACAGCGGCACCGATAGCATGGTCGCCAATTGGAGCATCAGCTGCCCCAGTCATTAACTTAAGCAATATTCCAGATTGGAATCGATATCGTTACCGTGTGTTTGAAACGATTATCCCAATAAGAAACATGTTATGGAATAGAGGGTCGTTCTAATGAAAAATATAAAAACACAATGTGGTGTAGTACTTTTTGTGGCGCTTATTGCATTAGTCGTGATGTCGCTAGCTGCGGCAGCCTTAATTCGTTCTGTAGACACAAATACATTAATTACAGGTAATTTATCATTCAAGCAATCTGCGGTAGTTTCTGCAGATAGAGGTTTGGAAACCGCTATTGCTTGGGTTCAAACCACCGCTACTAATAATATTGATTTGTTAAACGCACCTAGTGTCGCTAATGGATATTTCCCAACTTTTGATACGCTCAATTTAGATGACCCCGCAATTTTAAGGGCAGATAATACTTGGAACAATAACAGCGCAGTTGCAGCTGGTAATGGCATTGGGGGTGGCGTAGAGGCTATTTCACAAAATAGAATACGTTACATCACACAGCGTATGTGTAGAAGCCCTGCAGCTGATCCAAGCATAGCAACATGTCAAATCGGTGCATTTCAGCCTAAGCTAAATTCCCAGGGTGTTCCTGAATATATTCCAGGAGAACCACCAGTAACATTGCCAAGCCCAATTTACAGGGTTACTGTGAGGGTCGATGGACCAAAAAACACAGTAGCTTACACACAGACGTACGTCTATTAGGAGTCATTCATGAATAATCTTCAGAATAAATTATTAAATTTAGCAGGCATTAAAATGTTTGCTAATCGAACAAACTTAAGTCTGATGATAAAACTGTTTTATAGTGCTGCTATTAGCCTCTCAGTGACGCAAGGCGTGCATGCCGCCGCAGTCACTACCCCGCTAGACTTATCCACTATACCGTTGTCAAATAGTCCTACTGTACCCATTAGGTCAAATTTATTGTTCATCTTTGACGATTCCGGTAGTATGGCAGATGACTCAATGCCTGACTCTTCTAACTCCACAAATGTGTTGCTAAGTAGAAACCCGGCATACAATACAATTACTTACAACCCATCTGTCGTATATTTACCACCAATTACTTTTACAGCCGGGGGTATTAGCTTAACTACCTATAGAAGCCAAACAGGTGCAGCTACTGCGAATGGCGCAAGCGCTTCCGCAAAACCAAACTGGGAGGCTGTTAGAAGAGATGCTTATGGTGTATTGTCTGGGGCGTCAGATAACATTACCAATAATGCAAACTATTTTCTTACCTTGCCAGGCAATGCCACTATTTCTGCTGAATACTGTACTAGAGCAGATTTAAAAGATTGCGCTACACAAGCTGGCCCAACCGCAGCACGCCCATTTCATGCGCCAGTTAGGTGGTGTAGTACTGACAATATAGCAAGATCAGTAAGCCCTGCCGTGAATACTTGTCAAGCTACAAATCAACCAGGTTTTACGCGCCTACGCATTCCAAGTCCACGTGTATCTACCATTACTTTTAACGGTGGTGGAACAAATCGAAGAGTGAATGGCATTACTATTGGTGGCTCGCAAGTCATGTCTGCGGCTACAGCAACCCTAACAACTAATACCACTACGATTGCAGCAGAAGTTGCGGCAAATATTAATAATTGCGCCAACGTTATCAACGGCAACTGTACAACAGCAGGTTATGCAGCTATAGCAAATGCAGGCGCGGTGACTATTTATGCACCTGCTAACTCCACAACGACTGCAACGCCAGTCATAACACAGACAGGGGGTTCTGCAGGGCAAGCCATTACTGCATTCGCAATAGCACCTCATCCAACTATTGGTGGTACAAACTCTGCCCCAGGGCAAACAGTTTATAGGGTAATTCTGCCAGCCACACCAACAGCATCGACTTTTAGCTTTCCAGGTAGCACTACCAAGGCACCAAGTCGTTCAGATTGCGTTGGTGCAACTTGTACTTATGTAGAAGAAATGACCAACTACGCGAACTGGTATACCTATTACCGTACCCGTAGTCAAATGATGAAAACTGCTACAAGTTTGGCATTCAGAGATATAGGGGATGACTTTAATATTGGCTATATGACAACCTCGGGTAATAATTCGCGCGCATTAAACTTCGCTAGATTTACCACAGCTAATAAAGCGCTTTGGTATAGCAGGTTATTCAGTACCGTTGCAGATACTTTTACTCCGCTACGTGGAGCACTTTCAAAAGCTGGTCGTATTTATGCCAATGTGGCGGCCGCAAAAGGTACTACTTTTACTGACCCAATTGAATACGAATGTCAACAAAATTTTACGCTACTTACCACAGATGGTTTTTGGAACACCAATACAGAAACTGCGACATACGGACCACTCAATATCGCTGGTGGTAATGTAGGCAATAGAGACAGTTTGGCATTAGGTACCCCACTCGGCATGCGTGAGGGTACACCTGCAGTAGCAGATACACTTGCAGACGTGGCTAAATATTACAAGGATACTGATTTACGTACGCCCGCACTCAATAATTGCACTGGCGCTTTAGGGACTAATATTTGCCAAACAGCATCTTCAAGTACGCCTCCTCCAAACGAAAAGCAGTCTATGGTAACACTCACTATGGGTCTTGGGGCAGATGGATTGCTTGCTTATGTGTCTGGCTATGATAAAAATCCAGGAGATTTTGCAGATATTAAAGCGGGTACAAAAAATTGGCCCGATCCAATTGCAAACACTCAAGCTGAGCGTATTGATGACTTGTGGCATGCAGCTGTTAATGGTGGTGGTACATACTTTAGTGCAAAAACCCCAACAGAGGTTGTCAATCAGCTCAAAGAGGCAATTGCATTAATTAATGTAAAAACAGGCTCAGGCGCAGCTGCGGCTACCAGTACACTTACACCTACATCATCCGATAATGCTGTATTTGTGCCAACCTACCGTTCAGGGCAATGGACTGGAAATCTTGAAAGACGGACCATCGACAATGATGCTGAGATAAGTCTTTCAGCAACACATTGTGTAGAAGATATTCTTCCTAATGACTCTTGTGCTGCACCATCGCAGATTTTGTTAAACGACTCAGGAAGCTACGATTGCGTTACCCCAGGCATATTAGATGCGGATGATTGTGCAGGCACTTTAGATGGAACTGACTGCAAGGTCCCAGTCAGCGTGAGCTGTGTGGGTAGCTTAAAATCTAGAGTTGGTGACTTTACTAGCACGGCGAGAGATATCAAATTCAATCAAGGTGGAACATTGGGTGATTTTAGGTATGCAAACTTAACGACCACGCAACGTCAATATTTTGATGCACCTTGGCTTGCAGCCAATTTAACGCAGTGGACTTCATTAACAGCAGCCCAAATTGCCAATGCAACTGGTACTAATTTAGTCAATTATCTGCGAGGTGAAAAGGGATATGAACAAGGCTCTACTACAGATAACAATCGAGTATTTCGTAAACGTCAGGCAGTTTTGGGTGATTTGGTTGAATCAACTCCTGTTGTAGCTACTAAACCTAGCTTCTCATACGCAGATCCTGGATACGAGGCTTTTAAAGCAGCACAAGCTAGCAGAACAAGTGTCGTTTACGTTGGTTCTAACGATGGTATGCTACATGCATTTAATGCTAACAATTTAACGGAGCTTTGGGCGTTTGTGCCTAGCATGGTGATTCCCAATATGTGGAAATTGGCTGATAGTAATTATAGTGCCAAGCACTCATACTATGTAAATGGCGATATTACCATTGCTGATATATGTAGTGCTAGTTGCAACACGGCAGCAGCCACTTGGAAAACGATTTTGGTGGCAGGACTTCACGGTGGTGGACGTGGTTATTTCGCACTAGATGTGACTAATCCAACCAATCCAGTTTTATTATGGGAATTTGATGCAAAAAATACTGGTCTCAATACAGATCAAAACTTAGGCTATAGTTATGGGAATCCTGTCGTCACCAAAAGAAGTAGTGATGGTAGATGGGTAGTGTTATTTACTTCTGGCTATAACAATATTCCAGATAACAATACGTTTTACGGACTTGCATCAACCAATTTTAAACCAAATAATCCAGCACTTTATACAGGTGGAGATGGTAGAGGATATTTATATGTGGTAGATGCTAATTCGGGTAACAAATTAAATACGATATCCACAGGTGTTGGCAGCGTATCTAACCCAAGTGGGTTGGCGAAAATTAACACCTTTGTTGATCAAGGAAGGGTTGATAATACCACCACTTATGTTTATGGGGGTGATTTACAAGGGAATTTATGGCGGTTCGATATAAGTACTAATCAAGTATTTAAGCTTGCAGAATTACAAGCAGGTATCCCTCAACCAATTACAACCATTCCAGAATTGGGTTTGGTAGAAGGGAATAGAGTAGTATTTTTAGGTACAGGGAAGTATTTAGAAGTATCTGATTTGGGTACGAACGATCAGCAGACTTTTTATGCAATCAAAGACCCGATATTGGCAACCCAATCAACGCGTGTTAACCCACGTGGAGATACAACTTTCGTAAGGCAAGCAATAATACCTGGCCCTGGCCCAGATGAGCGAACAAGCGACATTAATGCACCAGATGTAAACTTTTCTATTGATAACGGCTGGTATTTAGATTTCCCAGATACCAGAGAGCGTCAGAATGTCCGTAGTACGCTTTTCTTAGGCACGTTGGTTATCCCGACTACAGTGCCTGAGTCTACGGCATGTCAGCCAGCTGGTTTTGGATGGCTAACATTTTTAGACTTTGGTACAGGCAAGCCAGTACAGACTAACATCCCTTCAAATGTTGTTTCACAAAAATTAACGTCGCCTAGTGTAGGTGGATTCTTTAGTGTGAATGATCAGGGTGTATCAAGATTTGTAAACACAGGTGCAGATGGAAGAACTACAACTACTAATGTGCCTATTGCTGGTAGTGTCAGTGGCTTTCAGCTTAGGCGTTCAATCTGGCGTGAGATTGCAGAATAGTCTTTGAAATAAAAAGAGCGGCTTAGTCGCTCTTTTTTTTATTTTATAAAAAACTAATTATTTGTAGCTAATAGTCTATTGGTAATTAACCCATTGATAAGCCCAAAAAATAATGCAGCTAGCGCAAAGATTGGGATTAAATAAACCACGCTTGTATGTGGGATTAACCAAACTCTCACAATAATAAGTTGCCCTGCGATATGTGCGAAAGCGGCGAAGATACTGAGAGTAATGGCGCTAAAGTATTTTTTTGGTAAATGTTGCGCAAAAAATAAAGCCAATAAACTTAATAATGCCCCAGATAAACTTAACACAAATGTGGGCGATAAAAACTGCCCAAGTAATAAACTGCTAGCAAAAACCCTCAACAAGCTCACCCAAGCCGCCGTTGCAAAACCATACTTATATAAGACAAACAAAGTGATGATGTTGGCTATACCAGGCTTAACACCGGGCAATGGTGATGGAATCACAGCTTCAAATAGGTGTAAACCAATCGCCAAGGCAGTCAGTTTGGCAATATGATGGTCTTGCTCAGTTGTTTGTATTCTAGCGATATGCATACTAATAATTGAGCGAGTCGTAACTGGTTTGCTTGCCGATTAACTGCAAGCTTATTTGGTTGGGAATGCAAATAGCCACTTGCCCTGCATGATTTAACCAACCCTGATGCACGCAATATTGGTTATGACAAGGTGATTGTTTAAAACGCACTTTACCTTGATTAATGCTGATAATCGCAAGCCCAACAGGCCCATTGATGTTCAGCTCTTTTGTTTGGTTTAAATCGTAGGTACCTACAACTTTGTCACCAAGTCTAATTTTGAGTATGCTGGCTTCCTCAAGCCGCCAAAATTGTTGAAACATCAAGATAACGGCAATCAAGCTGACGGCAATGATGAGCCAATCACCCGCAAGCGGTTTTGAGAAAAATTGCTTGTTATGGTGTAGTTTGTGTAGCATGTTTTTCAGCATCTTTATCTAGCCAAGTAACGCGTTTAGCCATACTTGGGCTGAGGAAAATTTTATTGGCAGATTCTATGATAATGTAATTTTCGACTCCCATTGCTTTTGCTGCATTATTTCGCATGTTAGTTTCGGCGATAAAAATAGGCTTAGAGGCCACATCTGATAATACGCCAGCGTTTTTAATTTGCGGAGGAATAAGTACTGTTACGGATTGAATATCTTGTACAGGGTAGCCAGTGGCTGGGTTAATAATATGGCAATAACGTTTGCCATCTAACATAAAGTAACGCTGATAATCGCCAGTGGTGCCAATAGCCCAGCCACTTTCTAGGTTAAGCATGGCAATGGCATTGGGTTTGCGCGGGTGCTGTATGCCAACGCGCCAAGGGTGATCGCCATGTTTGCCTAGTGCGATAATGTTGCCGCCAATATTGATGAGTGCATGTTGAACACCTTTAGCTTTAAGCGTTTCTAAGGCGCGGTCTAGCGCGTAACCTTTGGCATAGCCACCTAAATCTAACTGCACACTAGGATTATTGCTGAACACTTTATTCTCATTCACAACAATATCGCGCATTTGTGGATTTGCCGCAACTAGGCTGGCAATCTTGTCAGGGTCTATGTTGACTGGCTTAAATTCATCGTGATGAAAGCCCCATAATGCAATGAGTTGACCAATGGCAGGGTTAAAAGCGCCATTTGATTGGTTAGATAGCCGCGTAATTTCGCTTAGCATTTGGGCCAAGTCAGGCTTAACTTCTATAGGCGTTTTACCATTAGAAATTGCTGTGTTTAATGTGTTAAGTTCGCTTGCTTGCCAAGCATGTAAACGATGATGTAGACGCTGAAAGTTGAGCAAAATCTCATTAGCAACAGCCTTAGATTTTGCATCAGTTTCGCCATAAATGCTGATATCTACTAATGTGCCAAACACATAAGATTGAGTGTTATAGAGCGGCTCGGGTTTACTGCAACTCGTTAAAAAAACGATAAAGGAAAAAAGAAATAAGCGCATAGCCGCTACTATAACGCTTGTAAGACTTGCATTCTAGTCAAAGCCTAGTCTCAGATTTGTTCGAGCGCTTTTACAAAAACCTCTGCAGGATTGCATGGGGTCTCTAAATTTTGTGTTTGGGTGGCGATTTCAACCATGCCAGTTGGGCTTGTCACGTTAATTTCGGTTAAGTAGTCGCCAATCACGTCTAAGCCAACTAAAAATAAACCTTCTTGTTTAAGCGTTTTTCCTATGGTGCTGGCAATTTCTAAATCGCGTGGGCTAAGTTTTTGCGCAACCCCTGTGCCGCCTGCAGCCAAATTGCCGCGTGTTTCCCCAGCTTTAGGGATGCGCGCGAGTGCGTATGGAAGTGGTTCGCCATCAATAACGAGAATACGTTTATCACCCTGTAGAATTTGCGGTAAATAGCGTTGCGCCATGATGGTTTTGGTGCCGTGCTGTGTCGATGTTTCCAAAATCACGCCAATATTTGGGTCATTTAATGTAAGGCGAAAAACACCACTACCGCCCATGCCGTCTAAAGGCTTAACAACAATATCTTGATGTGCATTTAAAAATGCCAAGATAGAATCAATCTGACTGGTGACTAAAAACTCGGGCGTAAATTGAGGAAATTTGGTAATCGATAATTTTTCGTTCCAGCCACGTATTGCAATCGGATTGTTAATGACACGTGCACCCTGATTCACGGCCAATTCGAGCAAGTAGGTGCTATAGAGATATTCGTTATCAAAAGGCGGGTCTTTACGCATGATGATGGCATCAAAATCTTGAGGTAACACCTCTTCTGCTGCTCCGAGTTTGTACCATTCATTTCCCTCTAAAAATGCGAGCTTTTTAACGTTAAGTTTTACTTCTTGATTACGTAGTAACACATCTTGTTGATAGCAGATTGATAATGTATGACCACGTAATGATGCCTGACGCATGATTGCAATACTAGTATCCTTGTAGGTCTTAAGGGAGTCGAGCGGGTCTAAAATGAACAGTAGATGCATGGTGTTAGTGATTTAACGGGTCGGTTTCCTGCAACTCAATGGCTGCAGCTAATAAAGCCAAGCGCGCTACAACACCATAAGCATAAAAACGGTTTGGGGCAGCATCAGGCTCACCCCCGCAATCTGGCAAGCCGCAAGGCGTATCAAAAGCCAAAGGCACAAAATGTGAGCCAGGTGCGTTTAAATTTTCATCTACGCCACGGCCAGTATGCACGCGGTAAAAGCCACCTATCACAAAGTGATCCATCATATACACAACGGGTTCTGCAACTGCATCATTAATACTTTCGAAGGTATAAACACCTTCTTGAATAATGACTTCAGAGACTTGCAAGCCTTCTTTCACAACCGCCATTTTATTGCGCGTTTTTCTGTTTAAGTCGCGTACTTCGTCTGGGTGTTTAACTGTCATGATGCCCATGCCATAAGTGCCAGCATCTGCTTTTACAATCACAAACGGCTCTTGTGTGATGCCATATTCAGCATATTTAATTTTAATTTTATTGAGTAGTGATTCAACTTGTTTGGCTAGACAATCTTCGCCTGTCCTTGCATGAAAATCAATTTCACCACAGGTTTCAAAATATGGGTTTAGTAGCCAAGGGTCAATTTGTAATAGTTCTGAAAATTCATCAACTACGCGATTATAAGCTTCGAAATGTTTTGATTTGCGTCTAACGTGCCAACCTGCATGCAAGGGTGGAATTAAGTCCTGCTCAAGATTTTGCAATATATCGGGGATGCCGCCAGATAAATCGTTGTTCAACAGAATCGCACAACTGTCAAAGTCGCCTAGTACTTTGTTCACTAATTTAATTCGATTGCCGACGCGTACAACAGGCTCTACTAACAATTCTCGGTTGTCATGCGCTGCTAGCAAGGTAGGTTCTGTGATTTCTGGAGAAATGCTGCCCACACGCACATCTAAGCCAGCAGCCTTCATGATGGTGACTAGCTCAACCATATTACGCAAATAGAAAGTATTACGTGTATGATTTTCGGGGATAATCAGCAAACGATGCGCTTCAGGACAGATTTTTTCAACAGCAACCATGGCGGCTTGCACACTTAGACTTAAAAATTCAGGGTTTAAGTTGTTAAATCCAGCTGGGAAAAGGTTAGTATCTACTGGGGCTAGTTTAAAACCTGCATTCCGTAAATCAACGGATGCATAAAATGGCGCTGCATAATCTAACCATTGGCTGCGAAACCAATGTTCAATCTTTGGCATGTTATTCAGCATGCTTTTTTCTAAGCTGAGCAAAGGGCCGCTTAAGGCGGTAGTTAAGTGCGGAACCATCGTTTAATTCCCAAAATAATCTTTCGTTACACGCATCGACAACAATTTGCGTGACTATATCACTGGATGTGCTTGCGCAACTTATATGATTTGATGTGCTTGCGCATCTGCGTGATAGCTACTTCTTACCATGGGGCCACTAGCCGTATTATTAAAGCCCATCGCGTCGGCTTTTTGCTTTAAATGTTCAAAAATAGCGGGTTCCACATAGCGCATGACGGGTAAATGGTGGATGCTGGGCTGTAAGTACTGACCTAGTGTGAGCATGCTAACCCCGTGCGTGCGCAAGTCCTGCATCACTTGTATAATTTCTTCATCTGTTTCACCAAGACCTAGCATTAAGCCTGATTTAGTCGGAACATGAGGATACATTTCATTAAATTGTTTCAGTAAGTTAAGCGAGTTTTGGTAATCTGAACCTGGGCGCGCTTGCTTATACAGCCGTGGCACAGTTTCAAGGTTGTGGTTCATCACATCGGGCGGTGCTTGATTTAATATGGCTAATGCAACATCTAAACGACCGCGGAAATCTGGTACCAGAATTTCGATTTTGATTTCAGGTGAAGCTTTACGTACCGCGTGAATACAATCCACGAAATGTTGCGCACCGCCATCTTTTAAGTCATCGCGATCTACCGAAGTAATTACCACGTATTTCAAACGCATTTGTGCAATGGTACGCGCTAAATTCTCTGGTTCGTTTATATCGGGTGGCAGTGGTTTACCATGCGCGACATCACAAAACGGACAGCGACGTGTACAAATATCGCCCAAAATCATAAATGTTGCAGTGCCGCCACTAAAACACTCACCAATATTGGGGCAAGAGGCTTCTTCACATACCGTATGTAAATTATTTTCACGCAAAACTTGTTTGATTTCTTGGAAGCGCTCAGAATCTGGCACTTTCATGCGTATCCACTCAGGCTTACGCAGCATAGGTTGCGGGACAATTTTGATTGGGATGCGAGAAGTTTTTTCAGCATCCATTTGCTTAACGCCAGCAACTTTCTTATTTGTAATTGGATTAATTAAATCAGTCATTTTTAAATTGATGCAATATTTTTTCTAATAAAAGATCGCCCATTTGAGTAACGGTTTTATTGACGCCTAAATCATGGGTTTGGGTCATTTCCAAGCCGATATAACCGCAAGGGTCAATAGCTTCAAAGGGTGCTAAATCCATATTTACATTTAAACTTAAGCCATGATAGCAGCAATTATTTTTTAAGCGCAAACCCAGAGAGGCAATTTTTTTGTTATTTACATAGACGCCAGGCGCATCTTTTTTGCATGTAGCGGACAGTGAAAAACTTGCTAGTAATTCAACTATGCTGGTTTCCATTATGCTGACAAGTTGTCTTATTGTGAGGTTCCGACGCGTTAAGTCAATCAGAAAATATATTACTAATTGGCCTTGTCCATGATAGGTGATTTTACCTCCCCTATCGACAAGCACTAGCGGGATATTGTTGTGTGGTAAACGTACATTTTTTCTGTTTAAACCAAGCGTATAAATACCATGATGCTCTGTTAACCATAATTCGTCTGGCGTATTAGGCCCGCGGTTAAGTGTAAAGGTTTGCATCGCTTGTAGCGTGGTTTGATAATCAGTAATGCCAAGGTTACGACAAATGAGCTGAGTCGTTTGCGAATCAGAACCCAAAATAGTGGAGTTCGGCATATTCATACAAAATTAAAGTACAACTTTTACCATTCTGTGACCAGATAATGCGCGATAAATGTTATCTAGTTGTGGTTTAGTTGAGACATATACAGTGCAGGTCAAGCTAATATATTTGCCGCCAGAACTGCCGCGCATTTCGATTCTTGATACATCAAAATCTGGCAGAATAATTTGGATTGCTTGAATGATTTCAGAAGTAAAATCAGGATGTGTTTCCCCCATCACTTTGATAGGAAAATCACATGGAAACTCAATCAGGGTTTCCTCTGGTGTTTGCGGATTCATAAAATTTTTGTCGATAGCCATATTAGTTTGTTAACAATTTAATGCTATCGAGCATTCGACCAAAAAATCCAGCCTCATCGATAGAGATGCCCGCGACTAAATTTTGTTCGTTTATTGTTTTTCCATCTAAGGTAAATGTAATTTTGCCAACTTTTTGGCCAGCTTTAATAGGCGCAATTAAGGGCTGTTGGCTAGTCATACTTGCTTTTACCCTTGCATAATCTCCTTTGGGGAGCGTTAAGTAGAAGTCCTGATTGAGCGTAACTGGGACAGTTTCTTGTTGACCCTTGTAAACACGCAGTTTGTTAATTGTTTGAGATTGTTTGTAAACAAGTGTGGATTCAAAAAATTGAAATCCATAATTAAGTAAACGTTGGCTTTCAGTTGCGCGCATGGCTTCATTCGCTGCACCAAGTATTACTGATATAAGACGTGAGTTTCCACGTTTTGAAGACGCAATTAAACAGTAGCCTGCTGCCTCAGTATGACCTGTTTTCATGCCATCTACACTCGGGTCAATCCACAATAGACGGTTTCGGTTAGGTTGAGTGATTTTGTTATAAGTATATTCTTTCATTGAGTACAGCCGCTCATAATCTTGCGGAAAGTCTCGAATCAAGGCGCTTGCTAAGATGCTCAAATCGTTTGCTGTTGTATAGTGATTACTGTCTGGCAAGCCAGTCGAATTCATAAAATGTGAATTTTTGAGTCCTAACTTAGTTGCTTGTTTATTCATTAAATCAGCAAATTGTTCTTCTGAGCCCGCGACAGCGATAGCTAAAGTGACGGCAGCATCGTTGCCAGATTGAATGATAAGGCCGTGAAGCAGTTCATCAACACTCACTGGCACTTTAGGGTCAATGAACATTTTAGAGCCCTCTATCTTCCAAGCTTTTTCACTAACCGTTAATAATTGATCTCTTTTAAGATGGCCGCGTTTAATTGCGTCAAATGTCATGTATGCAGTCATCACCTTCGTTAAAGATGCAGGCTCGACACGCTCATCTTTATTATAAGATGCGATGATATTGCCACTGTTAAAATCCTTTAATATATAAGCTTTTACTGCTAGTGCTGGCGGCGGCGTAACTTCAGTTGCATTTGATGTGATAGAAAATAAAAGCGAAAATGAAAGTGTTAAACAACTAAAAAGAAAGCGCATAAAAATTATTGATTGGTCAATTATTGGTTAGTAATTAGGGTTGGTATATTGAGTTTTTTTCGAATACTAACAGCGGTCGCTTCAGCAGAATTTTTGCTTTCGTATGGACCAAGTTTTAGTCGGTAAATATCATTATTATACACTTTGTTGATACCAGCATTATTTTCAAGATCTAAGCCTTGAATTTTTTTTATTAATAAATCAGCGTTAAGTTCATTTTTAAAAGCACCTACTTGAATAAAATAGCCTGTTAAAGAGCTTGATGAAGTGGTGTTGGTTTGAGTTGCTGCAGTTGTTTGTGCGTTATTTGCAGAAGTGGTTGGCTTAGAATTGGTAACTTCATTAACTGGCGTTAGGATTTTAGGTGGCACTTGGGTATAGCTGGCGATATAACTTGGTGAAGTATTACTTGTGTCAATTGCTTCAACAATGACTGAGGTACTACCTTGTGCAGAAAAACGTAACTTGTAAGCAGCTGCGTAAGATAAATCAATAATACGGTCGTGTTTAAAGGGCCCTCTATCATTGACGCGTACGACAACAAAACGACCATTTGCAGGATTGGTAACCTTAACATAGCTAGGAAGAGGTAAGGTAGGATGTGCTGCGGTCATCCCATACATGTCGTAAACTTCGCCTGAAGAGGTTTTTTTTCCATGATAGCGCTTGCCATACCATGATGAAACGCCACTAGCCTTATAGGGTTGGTAGCTTGTCATTGGCTTATATGAATTACCTAATGCCATGTATGGCTTATTCGCCCTAGCTAATAAGGGTTCTTTTTTTGGTACAGCATCTGGAATGCTGTCAATATCTTGAGGTGGATTTTCTCCTGGGCCATCGTCTAAGTAGTAGCCACCAGGTTTTGTGCTTGATGAAGTAGTGCTAGTTGAAGCTGGTTTAGTTGACGTGGTAGTGTCTTGAGGTTTAGGTTTGACGGCCTTTGACCCACCACAAGCGACTAAAAACACATATAAAATCAATATTAGATAACGTTGTATTTTTATACGATAAGTTTTCATTTTAAATGCTAGCCAGATGCCACCAATTTTTTATGTGTTTGAATACTCATTAAAATTCCAAATCCTAATAGCAAGCTTACCATAGAGGTGCCTCCATAGCTAATGAGTGGTAGTGGAACGCCAACAACAGGCAATATTCCGCTGACCATACCCATATTGACAAAAGCATAGGTGAAGAATGTCAATGTAATACTACCTGCCAATAATCTAGAAAAAGTGCTTTTTGCCTGCGCCGCTATCATGAGACCTCTCACAATGATGAGGCTAAATAATACTAATAAAATTAGATTGCCAGCGATGCCAAACTCCTCAGCAAATACCGCAAAGATAAAGTCTGTGGTGCGTTCTGGTAAAAAATCTAGCTGCGCCTGAGAACCATTCAGCCAGCCTTTACCTGCAACACCGCCTGAGCCAAGTGCTATAGTTGCTTGTATGGTATGGTATCCTGCACCGAGAGGATCTTGAGACGGATCAAATAATATTTCAATACGCCTTCTCTGATAGTCATGCAACATTGACCAAAATAATGGCATACAGCCGCCGATTAAAACACTACATCCGATAATAAATCGCCAGCTTAATCCAGCAAGGAAAATGACGAAAAATCCAGATCCACTAATTAACAACGCTGTACCTAAATCGGGTTGTTTCATAATTAATACGACTGGAATGATTAATAAAATGGCAGCAATTGTGAAGTCGGTCGTCTTTGGAATTACTTCACGTTTACTAAAATACCATGCAAGCATCATCGGCGCCGCAATACGCATAATTTCGGAAGGTTGAATTTTAATCACCCCCAAGTCTAGCCATCTCTGCGCGCCATGGCTTACATGGCCAAATACCTCTACAAGAATGAGTAGAAGAACGCCAATCAGATAAAGTGGTGGAGCAATGCGTTCTAGGAGTTGCGGTTGCACATTT
The DNA here is from genome assembly GCA_964464725.1 of uncultured Methylotenera sp. Classification (GTDB taxonomy): domain Bacteria; phylum Pseudomonadota; class Gammaproteobacteria; order Burkholderiales; family Methylophilaceae; genus Methylotenera_A. The sequence continues at coordinate 16,855 of CAYXHH010000016.1, forward strand.
GACACGGCCCACATGAGGAGTAAAGCAATCATAATGTTGACCACTTGAGCGCTGACTTTATCTATGTTTTGACCTGATGCACTGTATAGAACAAACAGCCCAACAAGAATGGTGAACAATAGGCATGCCATTAAAAATCGATCAATATGCTTAAATAGTTTTTGAAGAATTTCAGTGAGCATGGTAGCTATCAATCATAATGTACATCTTCATTTGTGCTTGCTGCTGGACTATGAACACTAGCGCTATCAAGCTCAGCGGGTGGTTTAACTAGATTATCTTCAGGTGTCTCTTTGGCAGGTACTTTCCCTAGCAAGTAATAATCCATGACTTTACGCGCAATTGGCCCTGCAGCCGAACCACCATGCCCGCCATTTTCTACAATCACAGCCAATGCAATTTTAGGGTCATCGGCAGGGGCGTATGCAATAAACAATGCATGATCTCGATGACGCTCATTAATAAGATCGGCATTATATTTTTCGTTTTGCTTAATGCCAATCACTTGTGCAGTACCAGTTTTTGCAGCGACAGTATAACCTGCGTTAGCACCCACGTTTGCTGCTGTGCCTCCTGGAAGCGTTACATCAATCATACCGAGTTTAACAATTTCTAAATTTGACTCATCGAGCTGGATTTTATCGCTCATGATAGGTTCTGTTGATTTGGCGATACCTGTTTTTGGATCAGCAATTGCCGATACCAAACGCGGACGCATGGCGATACCTTTATTCGCTAATATTGCTGTTGCTTGAGCCAGCTGCATCGGCGTCGCTAGTGTATAACCCTGACCAATGCCAACAATAACGGTCTCACCCATGTACCAAGGTTGTTTATAGCGGCGCTTTTTCCACTCTGGAGTAGGCAATAAACCAGAAACCTCACCCGCTATGTCAATTCCGCTTTTTTGACCAAAGCCGAAATGTCTAACAAAATTACTTAAACGTTCAATACCCAATTCCATGGCTAGACCATAAAAAAAAGTGTCGCATGAAATAGTAATTGCGCGGCGCATATCTACTACACCATGCCCACCAGGTTTCCAATCACGATAGCGGTGACTGCTATTAGGTAGTGTAAAGAAACCATTATCAATAATGCTAAAAGGCGGTTTACGTTTATCGCTTTCTAAGCCTGCTAACGCAGCGAATGGCTTAAATGTGGAGCCTGGGGGATATACACCTCGAAGTGGACGATTGATGAGTGGTTTGTCTATTGATTCATTGAGTAGCTTCCAATTTTCAACATCAATACCATCTACAAACAAGTTCGAGTCAAACGTCGGCATACTGACAAATGCTAATACTTCTCCAGTGCTGGGTTTAATTGCAACAAGCGCTCCTCTGCGTTCGCCGAACGCGGTTTCAGCTATTTCTTGAAGTTTGCTATCTGCGGACAATATAAGGTTGCTGCCTGATATTGGTGCTTGACTAGAAAGTATGCGAACAGCTTTGCCATCCGCATCAATTTCCACTTGTTGAAAACCAGTTGTGCCATGCAATACAGATTCATATGATTGTTCTATACCGCTCTTACCGATGTGATCTGTTCCTTTATAGTTTGATATCTCATTACTTTCGGTTAAATTGGCTAAATCTTTATCATTAATCCGACCAATATACCCAATCATATGCGCGCCCTGCTTACCTAAGGGATAACGTCTGAAAAGACGGGATTTTAGTTCTACCCCTGGAAAGCGGAAGCGATTCACTGCAAACTTAGCCGCCTCGACTTCGTTTAAGTGCGTCCGTAACGGAATGCTTTCGAAGGTGCGGCTTTCTGCCTTGAGTTTTTTAAAACGTTTTAGGTCTAGCGCGCTTACTTCAACAAGTTTTGATATTTCTGCAATAGTGGCATCAAAATTTTCTACTTTAGAGGGGGTGATTTCTAAGGTATAAACAAAGAAATTGTGCGCCAACACAACGCCATTTCTATCAGAAATTAATCCTCTATTGGGGGTAATTGGTACAACTGAAATACGATTGTTCTCTGCAAGGGTTTGATAATAGTCATGTCGACTAATTTGTAAAAAATAAAATCGCGCTGCCAGCAAAGCAAAGGCAATAAAAACCACAAAGCCAAGTACAGTCAGCCTTAATTTAAAGCTTTGCTGCTCATTTTGATAATTTTTGAGCTCTTGGCTAGATTTCATTATTACTGGATTTTCTTGTAGATGAGTTAGCTATTATTGGTCTTTGGGCGGGTTAAGTCGCCAAAAATTAACAGCATTAATTGCCATAATAAAAGCCCAGAAATGATAGGCAGAAGATAAGCTAAGCCTGGATTTTCGTTACCTGTAAATAATTTTAGTAACAGAATTAACACACGTTCAATTAATAGCAAGATAAATACATAAGCTAAGAGCTGACTCTTATTAAATAGCACTAGCCTACGTTGATAACTTAACGCGACATAGGCAGTAAAACAAAAACTAAGAGCATGCTGACCAAGTAAACTACCAGTCGCCAAATCTACTAAGAGCCCTGCAATCCAAGCTGTGCCAACATTACATAAATGTGGAGCGCGCAGCAACCAGTATATGGTCACGACTAACATAAAATCTGGACGAATTATGATTCCCTGTCCGACCCATGGAAAAAGTTGACACAACAGCGCTATTAATAAGCTGATGTAAATGCTGAGTAAACTGCTATGGCGCATTTGTATTCACCTTAGGCTTAGTTATGGCTTTTATGCTGGGTTTAATGGCTTTTATATTCTCTTTATTAAGCTCATTATTTTTTGCTGAGGTAGTTTCTTCTGTTTTTATTGGTTCGGCTTCTTTTGCTTCTGGCAGATTTAGTAATAAAAGTTGCAGGTGATTAGAAACTTCTGCTACTGGTGTGCTGATTATTTTTGCAAATGGGGATTCTGGATTTTGTTCTATTTTGGTGACTACAGCTACCGCTAAGCCCGCGGGGTAGACGCCATCAATCCCTGAAGTTACCAATCTATCTCCCACTTTAATATCTACATTGGTCGGTAAATAAGGAATATCAAGGGTATTATTACCACCGCCAAAGGCAATCGCACGGAGTTGATTGCGTTCAATTTGGATGGGGATAGATAACTCTTTATCAGTAATCAGAGTGACCTCAGAAGTGAACGGATATACACGAGTGACTTGACCTATAACGCCCTTAGAATCAACTACTGCTTGGCCCGCTTTAATCTTATGTTCATTGCCACGATTAACGACGACAACATGCGTAAACGGGTCTCGTCCCATATGTGATATTTCACCCAAAACTCCTCTTGGCTGAAAAGGGATGTTCCCATTTAAAAGGCCACGCAGGTGCTCATTTTCAGCTTGAATCGTATTTAGGCGTTGCAAAGCAATTTGATGCTCAAAAGCTTGTTGTTTAAGAATATAATTTTCTTGTACTAATTTATTATGCGCAGAAAAATACTTTTTGGTATCGCGATACCATGCACCTGGGGCATTAGCAGCAATTTCTAAAGGGTGAAGGGCAGCAATAAATGCTTGCCTCACTTGAGATAAGTAATTTAGGCGAGCATCAATAGCCATAGTAGTGATAGAGAGCGCGCAGAAAAAAACCATGCGCGTAAAAGCGCTCGCGCCACGAACAAAAAAAGCTGGGGTTTGTTGTGTTTCTAGTTTTTGATGAACGCCTTTAAGCATACCAAGAAGATAGCTTGAATTGATCGCGCAATGTTGTCTTACTCATGTGCAAAAACGTTACCCAGCTTATCCATTTCTTCCAAAGCACGACCACAGCCTCTAGCTACACAAGTCAGTGGATCTTCGGCCACAATCACTGGCAAACCAGTTTCTTCTACTAATAAGCGGTCTAAATCGCGTAACAATGCACCACCGCCAGTAAGCACCATGCCCTTTTCAGCAATGTCCGCACCCAATTCAGGAGGTGTTTGCTCAAGCGCAGACTTAACAGCTCCTACTATTGCATTTAGCGGTTCAGTCAACGCCTCTAAAATCTCATTGCTAGAAATGGTAAATTTACGTGGCAAGCCTTCGGCCAAATTGCGACCTGTGACTTCCATTTCTAAAACTTCTGAACCAGGAAAGGCTGAACCAATTTTTTTCTTAATGGCTTCAGCTGTTGGCTCAGAGATTTGCATACCGTAGTTACGGCGGATGTAATCAATAATTGCTTGGTCAAACTTATCGCCACCGACGCGCTCAGATTTGGCATAGACAATCCCGCCAAGAGAAATTACACCTACTTCAGTCGTGCCACCACCAATATCCACTACCATGCTGCCAGTCGCTTCTGCGACTGGCATGTCGGCGCCAATCGCAGCTGCCATTGGCTCTTCAATTAGATACACTTGTTTTGCGCCCGCACGCTCTGCTGATTCTTTAATCGCACGACGCTCCACTTGAGTAGAGCCTACAGGCACACAAATAATGATGCGGGGACTAGGTGAAAACCAGCGAGAATCATGCACTTTACGTATAAAGTATTTCAACATTTGTTCGGTGATAGTGAAGTCAGCAATTACGCCATCTTTCATGGGGCGAATAGCTTGTATATTGGCTGGCGCACGTCCTAGCATGCCTTTTGCATCAGCGCCAACTGCTAATAGCACTTTTTTACCGTTAGGTCCGCCTTCTAAGCGAATAGCAACGACAGAGGGCTCGTCTAGAACGATACCTCTGCCACGCGCATAAATGAGTGTGTTGGCAGTACCTAAGTCGATAGCCAAATCATTTGAAAAGTAACTATTTATGAAACCTAACATATTGTTTTATCCTGTATTACGTAAATATGAGTTACATCTTATATTTTTCGAATAAAAGACGCACTTAAAAATCAGGGTATAATAACGTATATTACATTTAAAATTAAGATGTAATTACAGTTTGTTATCAACATATGACAGAAATCAATCCATGGCACTGAACACAGAAGATATTAAACGTATTGCATATTTAGCACGCATTCAAATCAATGACGACGAAGCGGCACAAACCCTAAAGAAGCTCACGGGCATCATGGGCTTGATTGAACAAATGCAAGCTGTAGACACGACTGACATCATACCCATGTCGCACTCACAAGACGTCGTGCAACGCTTGCGTGAAGATGTGGTGACCAAAATCAATCAACGTGACGCTTTTCAAGCACTTGCTCCAGCGACACAAGATGGATTATATCTAGTGCCACGCGTCGTTGAATAAGCCTAAAGTCGAATAGTATTGTCGAATTAAATTTTATGATTAACCATAGCCTAAAACAATATAGCCAGATGCTGGCAAATAAAGAAGTTTCCAGTGTCGAGCTGACCCAGACTTTTCTCAATCGCATTGCACAACACAACCCCACCATCAATGCCTACATCGCCTTGGATGAAGCTAAAACACTCGCACAAGCCAAAGCTGCGGATGCCATGATTGCCAAAGGTGAGGCGCAAACTTTAACGGGCATTCCATTCGCCCAAAAAGATATTTTTTGCGCCACGGGTTGGAAAACGACTTGCGGTTCAAAAATGTTGGCTAATTTTACTGCGCCTTACGATGCGCATGTGATTAGCCAATTTGATGCCGTGGGTGCGGTTAACTTGGGCAAAACCAATATGGACGAGTTCGCCATGGGCTCGTCTAACGAGACCAGCTATTTTGGTGGTGTTAAAAATCCATGGGATTTCGACCGTGTCCCAGGTGGTAGCTCAGGTGGCTCTGCCGCTGCGGTGGCGGCACGTTTATGTGCGGCAGCGACAGGTACTGACACGGGCGGCTCGATTCGCCAACCAGCCTCGCTTTGTGGCTTTACAGGTTTAAAACCAACTTATGGTTTGGTTTCACGTTACGGCATGATTGCCTTTGCGTCTAGCCTCGACCAAGCAGGCCCCATGGCAAAATCCGCAGAAGATTGCGCACTCATGATGAACGTGATGGCAGGCTTTGACGAGCGTGATTCCACTAGCCTTAATCGTCCAAAAGAAGACTACTCCCGCGGCTTGGCCAACATGACTGGCGATCAACCACTCAAAGGCTTGCGCATTGGTTTGCCAAAAGAATACTTTGCCGAAGGTTTAGATGCAGATGTTGCTAAAGTGGTGCAAGACGCGATAGCCGAATACAAAAAATTAGGCGCAACCATCGTCGATATTTCTTTACCAAATTCGCAATTGTCGATTCCTGTGTACTATGTGCTTGCCCCAGCCGAGGCCAGCTCTAACCTGTCACGTTATGATGGTGTACGCTACGGTTACCGCACCGCAGAATATGATGACTTGATGGATATGTACATGAAATCGCGCGCCGAAGGCTTTGGTGCCGAGGTCAAACGCCGTATTTTGATTGGTACTTATGTGCTGAGCGCTGGCTATTACGATGCTTATTACCTCAAAGCGCAACAAATTCGCCGTTTAATCGCACAAGACTTTACCGAAGCGTTTAAACAATGCGATGTGATTATGGGCCCAACTGCGCCTTCGACTGCGTTTAAAGCGGGTGAAAAAGCTGATGACCCAGTCGCCATGTACTTGCAAGACGTTTACACCATTGCTACTAATCTTGCTGGTTTGCCAGGCATGAGTATTCCAGCCGGCTTTTCTAATGGTTTGCCAGTGGGTCTACAAATCATGGGCAATTATTTTGATGAGGCGCGTATGCTTGACGTGGCGCACGCTTATCAACAAGTGACAGATTGGCATACGCGTATGCCAGCGGGTTTGGAGTAAATCATGCAGTGGGAAGTCGTTATCGGGTTAGAGACCCATACACAATTAAAAACCAACACCAAAATTTTTAGTGGTGCATCCACCACTTATGGTGCCGAACCAAACACGCAAGCGTGTGAAGTGAGCATCGCTTTGCCAGGTGTACTGCCTGTGCTCAATAAAGAAGCGGTGGAGTGTGCCATTAAATTTGGCTTAGCGA
>CAYXHH010000017.1:0-3441 GCA_964464725.1 uncultured Methylotenera sp.
ATTAAACAAAGGGTTAGCTTAGGCTAGCCCTTTGTCATTTTAAGTAATACCACCCTATTTGCTTGCTTCGTCAATCAAGCATGTTCTGCAAATGCACTAATAAATAACATATAGAAATCTCATGCACCCAAATGAGGCATAATTACCGCGAAACCAAGTCTATCGAGCTCCAAAAAAACTGCTGTGTTTAAATTTGGTGCTAAATATGCTGTTTGAATACTTTTAACCACAATGACTTACCAAAATCTAGTCGAATTCAATCTACTTAACACACTGAATGGTATGGCTTTTGCTTTAAATAATAGAAAATATATAAATCCATAATATTGGTTTAATAAGATTGTATTCATATTGAGCCCTTAGCAGGATACGTCATAAGCTTATAAGGGACATGCAGTATGCAGAAGCACATACTACAAGAAATAATTGATTCGTTGCATGCACAATATTTAAAAAATGATGAAGGAGAAGTAGCTACATACATTCCCGAATTAGGCAAAGCCAACCCAGCCCATTTTGGTATAAGCCTTGCTACAAAAGATGGTCGAATTTTTGAAACTGGTGATTCTGATCAACTTTTCACCATTCAATCAATTTCTAAACCTTTCACATATGGTATGGCGCTTGAAGTGTTCGGCCAAGAAAAAGTTTCTCAGCATGTCGGCGTTGAACCCAGTGGGGATGCTTTCAATTCTATTGAATTAGAAGCTGGTACTAATCGCCCGTTCAACCCTATGGTGAATGCAGGGGCTATTACTGTCTCATCCCTACTTTACCAACACTATGGGGATGAAGCACTAGAAATCATGCTTAAGCGTTTCAGTGATGCAGCAGGCCGTGAACTCAGTATAGACGAGGCTGTGTATCAATCTGAAGCAAGAACAGGTCATCGTAATCGCGCGATTGCACATTTATTATTAAACTTTGGCATGGTGGATGAAAACATTGAGCCGGCACTTGATCTGTATTTCAAGCAGTGTTCTATTTTAGTCAACTGTAAAGACCTTGCAGTCATGTCTGCGACGCTTTCAAATCTTGGCAAAAACCCGATAACATCTAAAGAAGTTTATGAAATTACAAGCGTAAGAAATATGCTTTCTATTATGTTAACCTGCGGAATGTATGACTATTCTGGACAATGGGCTTACAAGGTAGGCATTCCTGCTAAAAGTGGAGTAAGTGGTGGTGTTACCGCTGTTGTAAATCGACAATTAGGTTTAGCCTGTTATTCTCCAAAACTTGATAGTAGAGGCAATAGTTGCCGTGGAATTGAGGCTTGTATTTCTTTAACCAATGAGCTTGGGTTACATGCCTTTGATTGCATGAATATTGGTTCTTCATATTTAAAAGTGATACTAGAAGAATAACAATTAAACTTAGATTAGAAACGATAAATACTTAACACTATTTTTATATTAATTTTTAAAATCTTACAACTAAAGGGTGGATGCGATGACATTAGCAATCATAAGAAAAATTAGGAACTTAGGCCTCATCATGATTTTCGCCATTGGCTGTTTTGATGCTGTAGCAGGCACTGGTATGGTAAAGTCGGTGAAAGGCGATGTGACTATCAAGCGTGAAGGCACAACTTTAAATGCAAAGCCAGGCAGTCTATTACAGGTATCTGACACAATAGTGACTGGACCAGATAGTACGGTAGGCATCACATTGGAAGATGGAACTTTGCTATCAGCAGGGCCTAACTCGAGTTTAGCCCTGAATAAATTTTTGTTTGATAGCACAACGAATAAAGGCATACTGGATGCCACACTTAAGCAAGGTACTTTAGCTGTTGTTTCTGGCAAACTCTCAAAAACATCTCCTGATGCTGTTACCTATCGCACACCAACAACTATTCTAGGTGTTAGAGGAACTGAGTTTGTGATTGAGGCAGAACCAAAAGATAAGTAATGATGCTTTCAAGCTGTTCAATAAATTTCGAGCATCTTGAATTGATTAAGGAATTAATGTGGAAATGTTTTCAAAATTAAACTTACGTTTGATTGCACTTATGGTTTTGTCATTAACACTTGGCGCTTGTGCAACAGGCAGAGATCGTATTGTGCTGCTTCCAAATAAGGACGGAAGTGCCAGCGCATTGACTTTAAAAACGAGTAAAGGTGAAACCGTTCTCGACAAACCTTACTCAGCAGTAAACGTTGCTGAAAATGGCTCAATCACACCTTTAGAACAGAATGCGGAATCAGTAAAGGTCAACTATGGAAATGTTCTAGCCGCTCAGCCAGATCGCCCTGTTTCCTATATGCTTTATTTTATAAGTGGTACTGATGAGTTAACGTCTGAATCAAAGGTGATGTTGCAACAGGTTAAAGCTGAACTTAAGGCACGAGCAGCGCCAGAAATTACTGCGATAGGGCATACTGATACAGTTGGTAAAGATGCAGATAATGACACCCTTTCAAAAGAACGTGCCACTACAATGAAAAATGTTTTAGTGGCTTATGGAGTTTCGGGTGAGCACTTTACAGTGGCAGGCCGTGGTGAACGCGAGCTCTTAGTATTAACACCTGATGGAGTCGATGAGCCAAAAAATAGGCGCGTTGAGATTTATGTTCGCTAGCATGACCAGTAAAAAACTACTGGTTAAATGATGTATTGAACCTAAATGAACTATCGCAATTATCCTCAACTTGAATTAATATTTTTTTATAAAATTTCAAACACTTTATGAGCGGTCACCCAATATTATGACAATCAAATTTGAAGACTTAACAGAAAATTTACGCAATATTTATTTAACTGGGCGCCTAGACATACAAGGCACCGAGGAAATTTCTTCAGAGTTCACCAAACTTAATGCAGAAGCAAAACAAAATGTCATGATTGATTTGTCAGAAGTTAGTTTTTTAGCATCTATGGGTATTAGAGAGTTAATTAGTAATGCTAAATCACTACAACGGCGAGGTGGTCGCATGATACTGTATGTGGGGAATAATGCACTCATTGCAAAAATTTTAGAAACTACTAATATCGGCGAATTGTTACCACTATTTAAAGATAAAGAAGACGCTAAAAAGGTCTTTGCTGCTTGATATCGCCTAATTCATCCACAAACTTAAATGAATTTGCAGTGCTTTCGCTGAATGCAAATTACGCTGAAATAAGAAATGCCTCTAACTGGTTAGCGAAAACGAGTTCGAGCTTCTCTGTTCCAGTTGCAGAGCTTAATCGTCTTGATATCTGCCTTAATGAAGCACTTGCTAATATCATCGAGCATGGTGGCGATGAAGTTCATTTGAGTCCAATTGAAATGAAGATTGAGTTGATCCACGAATCAACCTCAAGCACGATGACTGTGACATTATCGGACAAAGGTAAACCGTTTAACCCGCTTACATATCAAGTAAAAAATAAAGCGATGTCACTTGAGGATGCTGAGCCAGGTGGCCTTGGATTAACAATGATGAAAGAGTTTGT
>CAYXHH010000017.1:3541-15312 GCA_964464725.1 uncultured Methylotenera sp.
CACTTGAGGATGCTGAGCCAGGTGGCCTTGGATTAACAATGATGAAAGAGTTTGTCGATGAATTAAGTTACGCTTATAGTAATGAATCTAACCATCTCAGTTTTAGTGTGCGCTGGTGTCTTAAATAAACTAACTTAACCGAATGTTAATGGAAATATTGAACTAAATTAACCGTTAAGTCTTTACAGAACTCAATCCTCGCCAGTGCAATACTAAAAGCGTCACATCATCTGAAGGCTCTGCTTCACCAACAAATAGTCGTAGATCTTCACGAAGATCCTCGCTCAGTCTTGTCAATTTACCATTAGAAACAGCACGGCTCAATAGGTCTGTAATTCTATCTGTGCCATAGAGCTCTTCATTAGAATTCATCGCCTCATAGACCCCATCTGTCACAAAAAGTAAAGTATCCCCAACACAAAGCTGTACCGTTTTATAAGGATAATCATAGATATCCATCACCCCTAGAGGAGGGCCGCCATTACCCTCGATACGTTCAACTGTTCCTTGCGTATTAATATGCCATGGCGCATCATGCCCAGCATTAACCAATTCCAAAACACCAGTATCTAAATCAAGCAATCCAGCTAAACCTGTGACAAACAGCATCTCGGGATTCTCGCGTGCTAACTCCATATTAGCCCGACTGATAATTGTTCCAATATTTGCATTCTCTCGCAACGCGGCACTTTTCACCAATGCTTTTGTAACCACCATAAATAAGCTAGCTGGCAGCCCCTTACCAGAAACATCCCCGATAATAAAGAACAAGCGTTTTTTATCTATAAGAAAGAAATCATACAGATCCCCGCCAACTTGTTTGGCTGGCTCTAACATCGCTTCAATTTGGAAACGTAGTTCACCAGGAAATGCATTACTTGAGTCAGGCAATGTACCAAGTTGAATTTTTCTTGCTGCATTCAGTTCACCAGCCATCTGCGCTGCCTTCATACGCTGATCTTGAAGAGCACTTTCTGTCTGTTTACGTTCTTTTTCAAACTCAATTACGGCGCTGATGAACAAACTAGATAAAATGATAATAAGCGCAACGAATAAAGTAATTGAATCAAATAATAATCCCGCGAAATTAAATAGCAGAAGTCCTGAACCAAACAAAAAGCAAATTAGAAAAACTACAATTCTTGAAACTAACCTGGCACTAATTTTACCTCCAGGACGCGCTCGCTTACGCCTGTCTTGAAAAAGATATGGATTAGCTTCTAATAATGCATTTGATTGCATCTTGCCTAAAACAGAGTTATTTGGCTGAATACTTTTTTCGTTTGAGCTTTTACGAGAGAATTTTTTAACCTTTGTACTTGGTAACTTCCATATTAAAGTTAAACCAATAAACAATAATATTCCAGACTCTAGCCATGGCATCCACCATGGTCGCAATATGAATTGGTTGTCCGTAAAGCTTTCTAACAACTGGGCATGCACTTCTACACCAGGTCTTTGCTCACCTGTTGGGGTCGTTATCATGTCTTGCAAACCTAATCCAGTGAGACCAACCAACACCAAATTACCTGCCACTTTATTTGCTGGCACTTCACCTTTAAGTATACTTAACGCAGATATGTAACGTTTGCGTGAAGGTTTGTCATAGTGCACCCAAGCTTCACCATTGCTTTGTATAGGAATGAACTTATCTCTAATTTCGACGCCTGCAACACCATGACGCATCATATTAACAACTATATTATTTGCACTTTTTGAAACGCGCATCATTTCTAGCGATAGGCCAGGTGTCACTGTTCCGTTAATCGCTGTTAGCAATGCAACTCGCCTGACAACACCCCTCTCAGGATTATTTGATAATAATGCCTGTCCCTTGGCCGCAGCCTGAAAAGCTGGCAAGCTCGCAAGCACATATGGGTAATCATTTAGCCATGGCAATAATTCACCACCCTGCACAAGGATTTCACTCGTTTTAAGTCCATTAAAAGTGACCGAAGTGCGAAATGAAAAGCCGGCTGCTCCAAGCACTATAGGGGCGTTTGAGAAACTAGATGCTAACAAACTGTCATTAGATGGTGATTTTGTTAAAGTGCTTAATATTTCTTTTGGTAAATCAGGGCGAGATTCTGCGACAGCTTGGGGTGATGCATGATCTGGTTCTGGCATAATAATATCTAAACCAATGGCCGATGGTTTAAGCGTTGCTATCGCATCTATTAAAGCTGCAAAGTAATTACGAGGCCATGGCCACTGCCCAAGGGCACCTAGAGTAGCTTCGTCTATTTCAACAATCACTACAGAGTTTGTTTTTACTTTTCGAGGGAATAAAGATTGATACTCGTCAAAGAGCGCTAATTTTGCTGCTTTTAATGGTGATATATCTGCAAAGGCAATGAATATTAAAAATAAAACCATCCATAAAGTAGCTACAGGTCGACCATGACCAGCACGCCCAATATTAGTCAGTTTCAAGTTAAGCCAGCTAGTGAAGTTTGACAAATTAACAGCCCCAAGAATGGTAGTTATTTTATCGTCACATGCTACCTCAATTGGCGTGCTTAGTTAAGTAAAGCGCCTATTTTCTGTTAACTAATCTTATATAGATTCAACACAAATAATAAAGTACTGACTATTAATTTAATTGCATGTTAATTCTCAATAAATACGCGTAAATTATGTGGTTTTAGATATACCTTTTCACCTTCCTCAAGCTTAAGGATATCAAAGCGCTCGCGAGTAAGCTCTGCTTCAATAAAAGTATTTGAGTCAGAACGTTCTAGCTCCAAACGCACAATTGGGCCTACAGCATGAATATAGTTAATCTTGGCTTCAAAGCTTGAAGCTCCATCAGATTGACGTAATATCTCAATGTCATGAGGTCTAACATAAGCGACCGCTGGACTATCACTGGTTTGATGATGCTCATTTAATGCAAGTTCTACCTCACCAATTTTTGCAACACCTGCATGCACGCGACTATGAAACAGATTTACATTACCTAAAAACTGATACACAAATGGCGATGCTGGATTATCGTAAACTTCTTGTGGGCTACCAATTTGCTCAACAACACCATGATTCATGACCACAATCCTATCAGCCACTTCTAGGGCCTCTTCCTGATCATGTGTCACAAACACACTAGTAATATGCAATTCATCATGCAGTCTGCGCAGCCAGCGTCGCAAATCTTTGCGAACCTTTGCATCTAATGCGCCAAAAGGTTCATCAAGCAATAGTACTTTTGGCTCTACTGCAAGCGCTCTTGCTAATGCGATACGTTGACGTTGACCGCCCGACAATTGCGGTGGGTAGCGGTCTGCCAACCAGTCAAGTTGAACAAGATTGAGCAACTCATGCACACGGCGTTTAATTTCTGCCTCATTTGGCCTTGTATGTTTTGGACGAACGCGCAATCCAAAAGCTACATTCTCAAACACTGTCATATGCCTAAACAAAGCATAATGTTGAAAAACAAAACCCACCTCACGCTCGCGAACCGCCCTGTCTGTTGCATCTTCACCCTGAAAATGAATGCTGCCTGCATCTGGCGTTTCTAGGCCTGCAATAATACGTAATAATGTAGTCTTGCCACAACCTGAAGGGCCCAACAGAGCTACTAGTTCACCAGTAGGCACATTGAGAGATACATCATTCAACGCACTAAAACTACCAAAGCCTTTTTTAATATTTTTAATCTCAATACTCATTTTCTATTCCTTAAGTTTATTCTTTGGCTTCTTTTTCAAATTCAGCAGCATCTCTAGCGGCCTGCCACTCCACATAACTTTTTAATGCTAAGGTGAGTAAGGCCAACAATGCCAATAATGATGCGACTGCAAATGCGGCAGCGTAGTTATATTCGTTATATAAAATTTCTACATGTAATGGCATCGTATTTGTAAGGCCACGAATATGACCTGAAACGACAGAAACTGCACCAAACTCACCCATCGCGCGGGCATTACATAAAATTACGCCATACAATAATCCCCACTTAATATTGGGTAGTGTGACGCGCATAAACATTTGCCAACCTGATGCACCCAAGACCAATGCGGCCTCTTCCTCTTCTTTACCCTGTGCTTGCATCAATGGAATCAGCTCGCGTGCGACGAATGGAAAAGTTACAAATATAGTAGCCAATACAATCCCTGGGATTGCAAAGACTATTTTTATATCATTGTCAGATAGCCACTCGCCAAACCACCCTTGTAAACCAAACATCAACACATAAATTAAACCGGCGATGACAGGAGAAACAGCGAATGGCAAATCGATTAATGTAATTAAAAAACTTTTACCTTTAAACTCAAATTTGGCAATTGCCCATGCAGCAGAAACTCCAAAAATCAAATTGAGTGGAACCGCAATGGCGGTTGCAATTAAGGTTAACTTAATCGCTGAAAGCGCATCAGGCTCGACGATAGCTATAAAATAAGTCTGAATGCCTTTTCTAAGTGCTTCTGTAAACACTGAAGCTAATGGAATAAATAAAAATAAGCTCAAAAACAACAGTGTGATACCAATTAAGATATACCGCACCAACGGAGACTCAGATGTTGCGCGATTACTAGCAACTTTACTGTTGTATTTTGTGTATTGTGAAATAGGTTGTGAATTTGTACTAGCCATCAGTTTTTCCTAATTATTATTTTATGTTGCCAAGACGACGGCTTGACCACCACTGAAAGCCATTGATAGCAAATAGCAATATAAATGAAATCACTAACATGACTGCCGCAACTGCTGTTGCCCCTGCATAATCATATTGCTCTAATTTGGTGATAATGATGAGTGGTGTAATCTCGGAAACCATCGGCATATTTCCTGCAATAAATATGACAGAACCGTATTCGCCTATTGCCCTTGCAAATGCCAAAGCGAAGCCAGTAATAAGTGCAGGCCATATTGCGGGTAAGATAATTTTGTAAAAAACTTGCCAACGATTTGCCCCTAGACTTGCTGCGGCTTCTTCCACTTCCGCACCTAAGTCTTCCAACACTGGTTGGACGGTACGCACCACAAATGGTAAACCAATAAACGTAAGTGCAACCACTACGCCCAATGGGGTATAGGCCACTTTTATTCCTAATGGCTCAAGAAAACTACCTATCCAGCCATTTTTTGAATAAATTGCGGAAAGTGCAATACCAGCTACGGCCGTTGGTAAAGCAAATGGAAAGTCCACAAAAGCATCGATAATTTTTTTGCCAAAAAAATGATAACGTGTAAGCACCCATGCCGTAAGCAAGCCAAACACAACATTAATCAAAGCGCCAATTAGAGATGCCCCAAAAGTTAATTGATAAGAAGCCACGACACGTGGTGATGCAACTGCCTGCCAAAAATCAGCCCAACTTAAAGATAAAGTCTTAAAAAATATGGCTGAAAGTGGAATTAATACAATCAGACTAAGATAGAACAGAGCATATCCGAAAGATAAATTAAATCCTGGCAATATATTTCTATTGGGCTTATTTTTCATCATCTCATTTCAAATAGTTAACCAGTTTAAGTAGCTTGTATGACTGCCATATTCCTTAATCTTTTACTAAACTCTTGCTATTGCAACATCAGTTGCTTTTACCAACGCCAACACCTCAGAACCAGTTTCTAATGCAAGTTCTTTGATTGATCTTGTAGTAATCACTGAAGTTACAATACCTGATGAGGTTTCTATCTCAACTTCCGAAACAACATCTCCCCACAAAATTTCTTTCACCCTGCCACGCAATTGGTTGCGCACATTGATAGCCAATAAAGCCATGACTGTTTCTCCTTTAGATTCTTTGTTTGTTAATCCCAATAGTTGGGTATTTGTAACGCACTGAACGACTCTCATACGGGTTATTTTTGATAAATCTGATCAAACACACCACCATCAACAAAGTGTGTTTTTTGTGCTTTTTGCCATCCACCAAATACATCATCAATCTTGATTAAGTTGATTTTAGGGAAGTTCTTTTCGTACTTAGCAGCTACTTTTTCCAAAGTGGGACGGTAGTAGTTTTTAGCTGCAATTTCTTGGCCCTCTTCCGTATATAAGTACTCTAGGTATGCTTGAGCAACTGCACGTGTACCACGTTTATCTACAGTCTTATCAATGATGGTGACAGGTGGCTCCGCTAGAATTGAAAGTGATGGTATTACAATTTCAAATTTATCAGGTCCTAACTCTTTTTGTGCTAAGAATGCCTCGTTTTCCCAAGATATAAATACATCCCCGATGCCTCTCTCCACAAAGGTTGTGGTTGATCCTCTTGCACCGCTATCTAATACTGGTACATTTTTATATAGCTTAGCCACAAATTCGCGCGCTTTAGCATCATCGTTATTGTTTTGTTTTAAGGCGTACGCATAAGCTGCTAAGTAATTCCAACGTGCACCACCTGATGTTTTTGGATTAGGCGTAATGACTGAAACACCTGGCTTAATTAGGTCGTTCCAGTCTTTAATACCTTTTGGGTTGCCTTTGCGCACCAAAAGCACAATTGTTGAGGTATAGGGTGAGCTATTATTTGGAAGACGCTTTTGCCAATCTTTAGGGATCAGCTTTGCTTTTGAGCTTATCTCATCAATGTCATACGATAACGCAAGGGTTACTACATCTGCACGTAAGCCATCGATAACAGCACGTGCTTGTTTACCTGCACCACCGTGAGATTGGTTAATGGTCACATTGTCGCCAGTTTTTGCTTTCCAATAGGTAGCAAACGCTTTGTTAAATTCTACATACAGTTCACGTGTTGGATCGTAAGATACGTTAAGTAATGTAATATCTGCAGCCCTGATTGAGAGCGGCAACAATAAAGCTGCGAGTATTAAGGTTGTCTTAAGTAAATTAAATTGCTTCATTTTTATTCCTTGTTTCAAAGTTAATTACAATATTTATTACAAATTAAATTCGTTTTAAAAACCTAGGTGGTTTAAAAACCAAGTAAAGTCAGTTCTGAGTAGAAGAAATTAGAAGTGTCTTTACGGTTTTGTGTAAAGTCTCGACGATTAGCAGCATTAGCGCTCGCGGCATCTTGAACAAAATCACCCGCCCAAAAGTGTGCATAGCCTAAATTAAGTGCGGCATATTGATTAAGTGCGAAACGCACACGCAAGTCGTATTCCTTGCCTAAATCACGCCCAGAACCACCTGTTCTATCACGCAAATCACCTCCGGCATTCCAGCGGTCTGTTGCGCTATCGAGGTGATACCAGCTAAAGCCAGTATCTACTTGAACTCTGTCTAGGAATGGTACTTTCGGCTCAAACTCTACGCGTACCTTAGGAGTACGGATATTTTCCATTTGAATGTAGTCATCGTTTGACCAAGGACGGGCAAAACCAAACAAACGGTCGAAGCGTTCGTTTTGGGTTCTATCTGTGCCTGTAGGAGGGTTTTTATCCCCAGTTGCTACGCCATAGAATGCGCTAAAACGTGGTTTCCATGGGTGCTTAGGGCTATAGCCAATTTCTGCGTTATAGGCTTTTGCATCGTGATCTACATTGATATAACCAAGCGCGTTACTTAAAAAGCGATCTTGATTACCCCATTGTTTGACATAGCTAGCATCGTAGTCCCATTGCGTGTCTGGAATCACACCATATGCGCGTAAGCCACCTGTATGAATTTCACGGTCTATTTTTGCTTGATTTAATGCAGCCCCAGTTAAACGCAGGCCATCAGTGTTGTATTTGACCTCATTCCCATCCTGCTTAAGTAATAAATAGTATGGCTCTAAGGTGACGTACTTTGAGAATCCACGATAATCGCCAATCAGCCCATAGAAATGCTGTGATTCATTCACCTTATCATTTTCACGGGTGAAGCGCTGAATAGGTTGTACTGCAAAAAATTCTAACTGCCAGTCATTTTTCTTATCCCCAAGGTTAGCACGCAAACCCTCAAAGTTGTTTGTCGTATTGCGCCATTCATTTCGCGCAATCAAACGACGGTCAATTGCTTCCCAAGCATGTCGACCATAGCGCACCCAAAATGGATGCTCATTACCATAGTCGTCTTTACCAAAAACTGATTTATCAAAATTAAGTTCGGCGTATCCTTGCAGGACATGTAAATAATTAATATCTCGCGTATCAAATGCTCTTGTATAGTCGCCATTATTTCGTCTAGAGTCTTGTAACTCAACTGTGAAACGTAACGGGTCAAGAATCTTTTTTACGCCTACGTATGCACGAGTTCTCAATAATAGTGGCTGATCAAGATTTTCATCTCGACGTCTAAAATCGTTATCACGGTATTCATAACGGGCACGGTATTCCAAGCCCAAATCTAACCAGTCTGCGTTTTCAAAAGCATCATAGTCTTTTAACCAAGTTTTGTTGGCTTGCTTGACATAGCGCGGTGGATCAGTTTCTTTCGCTGTACCATAACTTCTGCGTTCGACGTAATGGCCATTTTTTTCAATGTAGGCTTTCTCTTCTTCTGCAGCAATTTCAGCAAGCCTAGCTTTTATTTTTTCTTGTAATGCTGCATCTTCTTGCGCCGCATCCGTTTGCGTTGTATCTGTCGAAGCATCCGCAAGTTGAAGCAAATTAGCATTTGTCGATAATTGCGATGGTTCTTCAGCCAACACTACGGTTGGTGTAATAATGATTCCCGTAAGCGTTAATGCGCGAACTAATTTCTTATATTGCATTAAATTAAACTCCTTTTTATTCTTCCAGCAGTCTGGTCAGAGTTCGATAATATTCATTGGTTAGCGCCAGTTATCCGGTAGCTTTTTTTAATTTGAAACTTATTGTTTTGTCGTGACTGGGTTATTTTGCAACCGTACTTTTTCTCTACGCTCAATCTGAGTCACGCGACCATCATGTACAGTGATCTCAATTGAGCCATAGCCAGACTGCTGCTTAACCGATGCTATAGCTTCCGCTACAGCTTGTAAAACTTCTTCATCTGTTTCTAACAAAAGCTTTGACTTGGCTACACTCATCTGCTCACTCGTTCGTATTTCAAAGAATGTGCGCACTTTAGCAAAGGCTCTAAATAATATAAAATACTTTGTAAGTATATTTATATAACTAAAAAGAATATAAAAACTTACATCTTTTCGTTAAAGTAACTTGATTAGCTTATAAATTCGGAAAGCGAAATGTTTTAAATGGTAATTGCATTCGTCCTAAATATAGTTAAAACCATTTGAAATTAATTGTAATAAAAAAGGGCTGACGTATAGCCAGCCCTTTGCTTTAGATAATAGAATAATTGCTAACTAGATCATTAACGCATCCCTGGCAACTTACCGCCCATCATGCCACCCAAGCCACGCATCATTTTTGCCATGCCGCCTTTACTAAACATTTTCATCATTTTTTGTGTTTCTTCAAATTGCTTCAACAAACGATTCACTTCTTGCACTTGTACACCGCTGCCATCTGCAATACGTTTTTTGCGTGTGGCTTTAATCAACTCTGGTTTTTTACGTTCAAGCGGCGTCATGCTGTTAATAATACCTTCTATACGCCGTAGTGATTTGTCTGCATCTTCATTGCTGACTTTGGCAGCCATGCTCGCCATTTGTGCAGGCATTTTATCCATCAGCGCGCCCATGCCACCCATTTTGCGCATTTGCGACATTTGATTTTTAAAGTCTTCTAGATCAAATTTACTACCGCTTTTGATTTTATCGGCGACCTTTTTCGCCTCTTCCATATCAACATTTTTGTGGGCCTGTTCGATCAAACTTAACACGTCACCCATGCCCAAAATGCGGCCCGCCATGCGGTCTGGATGGAAAGGTTCTAAGCCATCGACTTTTTCACTCACACCAATAAATTTAATCGGCTTACCTGTGACATGTCTGACTGATAACGCTGCACCACCGCGTGCATCGCCGTCTAACTTAGTGAGTACCACACCTGTTAAGGGGAGTGTATCGCCAAAAGCTTTTGCTGTATTGACCGCGTCTTGACCTTGCATTGCATCAACCACAAACAATGTTTCGATTGGGTTAAGTAGCGTATGTAGGGCTTTAATTTCCGCCATCATAGCTTCATCTATCCCTAGGCGGCCCGCCGTATCGAAAATCAATACATCATAATAGCCACGCTTCGCAAAATCGATGGCCTGCGAGGCAATATCCACGGGCTTCTGCGAGGCATTACTATCAAAGCAATCTACTTCTAACTGTTTAGCTAAGGTTTGTAACTGCGCAATCGCCGCGGGGCGGTACACGTCAGCACTGGCAAGCAATACTTTTTTCTTTTGTTCCTTTAGTAATTTTGCAAGTTTTGCAGAGGTGGTTGTTTTACCAGAACCTTGCAAGCCCGCCATAAGAACAATAGCTGGTGGTTGTGTAGCAAGGTTTAAACCTACATTGGCTTTGCCCATCAGCTCTGTGAGTTCATCATTCACCACTTCAATCACGGCTTGGCCAGGCGTTAAGCTTTGCAAGACTTCTTTGCCCTGTGCACGCTCTTTTACTTTGGCAATAAAGTCTTTAACCACTGGCAAGGCTACATCGGCCTCTAGTAATGCCATGCGCACTTCGCGCATTGCGTCGGCAATATTATCCTCAGTTAATCGCGCTTGACCGCGTAAATTTTTAATCACGCCCTGTAGGCGGCCTGTTAAGTTTTCTAACATTGTGTTTAATGCCCTTATTGAGTGTTGCTAATTTTACATCATGCTATGCGTTTGGTGAGAGTTTTGCCATAATTGCGTTATGCAACAAATTATTCCTTACCTCATCGTCTTTTTTATTTACATTGCGGTCGCCCTAGATTTTTGGCGAAGCGCTAAATCGCCCAATAATGCGCAATCATTAAAACTCCATTCCGCCATGATTGCGCTTGGCTTAGCCATTCACGGCTGGTTGCTGTATCAAGGTATTTTTTCACAAGGCTTTAATCTAGGTTTTTACAATGCATTATCTGCAATTTTTTGGTTAACTGTTTTAGTGTATTGGTTAGCAGATTTAAATCATCAACTCACTAATTTGCAAGCCTTCGTGCTACCACCAGCCGCATTGTTTGCTGTGCTACCTGCGTTTGAAGTAAGTGACCACTACATCCCTAATGTTGATCAAAACTTGTTTATTGCACACATTGGCATTGCATTGTTGGCATATAGTTTATTCACCTTTGCTGCACTGCACGCACTCTTAATGGCACTGGCTGAACGTAGCTTACACAACAAAACCACTTTAATTAAACTACCAAGCTTTCCACCCTTGCTAGTAATGGAAAGTTTGTTATTTAAGGTAATTACCCTCGGATTTATTTTACTTACACTTACCTTAATTAGCGGCATGCTGTTTACTGAGCAGATTTTTGGTAAACCGATGCAATTTAATCACAAAACAATTTTCTCAATTGCATCGTGGTTCATCTACGGCTGGTTACTGTTTGGTCGCTTTAAATATGGCTGGCGCGGTCGCAAAGCCATCAACTTAACCCTCATTGGCTTTGTATTATTGCTGCTGGCTTATGTGGTCAGTAAGTTTATTTTGCAGGTCATGTTGGGGCGCTGAATTACTAATCCCGCAAGCTCATTTGCGGCCAAGCCTGTGCTTTAGCATACTCGCTTAAAATTGCATCTGCATCCACCGCCACAGGGTTTGTCACTAACTTCATCAGCGGCAAATCATTGTGCGAATCGCTGTAAAAATAGCTTTTATCAAAATCTGCTAGCTTTTTACCGCACGCTTCCAACCATTGATTTAGGCGTATCACTTTACCTTCCTTATAGGTTGGCACGCCCGTGACGCCACCTGTATATTCGCCGTTGACCATTTCAGGGTCGCTACCAATCAAATGCTCAATGCCATAGGCGGTGGCAATTGGTTTGGTCA
>CAYXHH010000017.1:15412-23431 GCA_964464725.1 uncultured Methylotenera sp.
GGGTCGCTACCAATCAAATGCTCAATGCCATAGGCGGTGGCAATTGGTTTGGTCACAAAGCTGTTCGTCGCGGTAATCACCACGCATAAATCACCTGCGGCTTTGTGCTTGTCGACCAGTGCTTGCGCTTTTACTGTCATCATGGGGCGGATGACTTTTTGCATATACTTAACGTGTAATTCATCCAAGAATTTTTTAGGGTGTTCGCTTAACGGTTTTAGTTGAAACTTTAAAAACTCGACAATATTTAAGCAACCGTTTTTATAATCTTGATAAAACTGCTCATTACGGTCGTGGTGTGTTTTGGCATCTAGCAAGCCTTCGCTGATTAAAAATAAGCTCCAGTTATAATCGCTATCTCCAGCAAGGAGGGTATTGTCTAAATCAAATAATGCTAAATTCTGTGTTGTCATTTTGCTTCTTTATTCTCTGCTAATAAAACCAAAAGTACCCCAATTAAAATCACGGCAAGTGCTAAATATTCATTCATGGCAACTTTCTCGTTTGCTAACCAAATCCCGACCGCAAAAGCCACAATGGGGTTTACAAACGTATTGCTGCTCGCCACCAATGGGCGCACGTTTTTAAGCAACCATTGGTACGCGGAGTATGCTACCAGCGAACCTAGAACGATTAAAAACAACATAGCGCCCCATGATTTTTGGCTAATTTGTGTTGGCCAAGTTTCACCTGCCAACGTACTCCAAACAACAAGCGCTGCGCCACCCACCAGCATTTGTGCGGCTGCAGCCATTAAACCTTTTGGCTGCGTTAAATGTTTGCCCCAAACTGAACCAAACGACCAACTAGCTGCTGCAAAAATCAGCAACAAGGCACTCACATAATCACCATGCAAGGCACCACCCATATTAAGCAACACAATGCCCGCCAATCCCACCGCAATACCAACCCACTCTTGGCGCGTGATATGGTGTCCCCAAATGGAAGAAAATATCGCCATCCAAATAGGTGCTGTAGCAATTGATAGCGCAGCCAAGCTAGAAGATACTGTTTGCTGCACATAACACACCGTTCCGTGCCCTAGCGCAGGTAATAACAAACCGACAATTGCCGAACCACGCCATTCTTGCCAAGTTGGATTTGGCGCACCCAACAAACGCATCGCCACAAATAACACACTACCCGCAATACTAAAACGAATAGCCCCCATTAAAAATGGCGGAAAACTCTCTATACCAAATTTGATGGCAAGATAAGTTGAGCCCCAAATAAAATAGGTGCAAAACAGCGCAAGCGCTATCAATAAAGTTTGGCGCTTTAGGCTCACGCTAGACTTGCGGATTGAGTTTTTCTGACTTAGCGTACAACTTGTTTAAGCCGTTTAAATAGGCTTTGGCCGAAGCAATCACAATGTCGGTATCTGCCCCTTGGCCGTTGACGATACGTCCGCCTTTGGCAAAACGTACGGTCACCTCGCCTTGTGAGTCTGTTCCACTGGTGATGTTATTCACAGAATATAATTGCAACTCTGCACCGCTATTGACCATGCTTTCAATCGCCTTAAAGGTAGCATCCACAGGACCACCTCCGTCAGCTTCAGCTTTTTTCTCTGTCCCGTTTTCACTAATGGTCACAAAGGCGTGAGGAACTTCTCCAGTTTGAGAAGTGACTTGCAAATACACCAATTTAAAGGCTTCAGATTCGGTCGCTACAAATTCGTCGCTCACTAAAGCATGTAAGTCTTCATCGAAAATCTCTGATTTTTTATCCGCCAAATCTTTAAAGCGTGCAAAGGCAGCATTGACCGCATCATCACTTTCTAAATGAATACCTAACTCGCCCAAGCGTGTTCTAAACGCGTTGCGGCCAGATAATTTGCCCAATGTGAGTTTATTGGTGTTCCAACCCACGTCCTCCGCCCGCATAATTTCGTATGTCTCACGATGCTTTAACACACCATCTTGATGAATGCCTGACTCATGGGCAAAAGCATTGGCCCCTACAATCGCTTTATTGGGTTGCACAGGGTAGCCCGTAATCGTTGAAACCAATTTGCTGGCAGGTACAATTTGCGTGGTGTCAATGCGGGTAGTCAAGCCAAACACATCGCTTCGAGTTTTAATCGCCATCACGACTTCCTCTAAGCTCGCATTACCAGCACGCTCGCCCAAGCCATTAATGGTGCACTCAACTTGGCGAGCACCACCCATCACAGCAGCCAAAGAGTTCGCCACTGCCATGCCCAAATCGTTATGGCAGTGCGTTGACCAGATCACTTTATCGCTATTTTTAACGCGCTTTATCAAAGTCGCCATGCGCTCGCCCCAAGGTGCGGGAATCGAATAGCCAACCGTATCAGGCACGTTAATGGTGGTGGCACCCGCTTCAATCACTGCATCAAACACGCGGACCAAAAAATCGATATCAGAGCGCACTGCATCTTCTGCAGAAAATTCCACATCATGGGTATATTCCAACGCCCATTTCACTGCTTGCACTGCACGCTCTACCACTTGGTCTTCCGTCATTCTTAACTTGTTTTCCATGTGGATTTTGCTGGTCGCGATAAACGTATGAATACGGCCATTTTTTTCGGGGTGTTGCATCGCAGGTGTAATCGCCTCACCAGCGCGTCTCACGTCATTCTCACTGGCGCGCGCCAAAGAACAGACTGTAGATTTAGTAATTAAACCTGCTATGGTATGAATAGAATCAAAGTCGCCAGGGCTGGCGGCGGCAAAGCCCGCCTCAATCACGTGCACTCCTAATTTCTCAAGTTGGCGTGCGATACGGATTTTTTCTTCTTTGGTCATGGCAGCGCCAGGGCTTTGTTCGCCATCACGCAAAGTGGTATCAAAAATAATAATTTCGTTGCTGGTATTCATGTTAATTCCTAATTTTTGCCAAACGCTCGCGCTTTAAAGCCAAGCTGGGATTATAAATGGTTTTCACTCGCGGCATATAAGGGTTTTCACCCGCAACATACAAGTTGCACGAGCAAGAAAATACTAAAATGGTGGGTGTTTAGTGTGCGCTGTCGCGCAGCAGGCGATTAGCTGAGCGTGACGCTTTTGCACGTGCCGCACGTAAGGCGCGTACACGTAACAACGCTAGACTTGTAAGTGCCAAGCCTGCGATAACGAGTGTTGCAATAGATGTGAAATCTGTAAACATGATTTTAGTATAAGGCCACTTTTATATTTCTACAAGTAGTCGTAGTGCGATTTTAAGAGATTTCTTTGATGCTTTTGTTGTTTTTACCAAAATATGATTTAGCCCATAAAAAGTAACCAGATAAGCCATACACAAATACCACGGTAAATAATACCTCTGGCGGGCTATACGAAATCAACACGAACGCAAGCATAATCGCCAATACGGCCACAAAAGGAACACTTTGCTTTAGATTGATATCTTTGCCACTATAAAATCTTAAATCTGACACCATGCTAATTGCGGCAAAAATCGTTAAACCCCAAGCCATCCATTTCATTTGAATAGCGCCAAAAAATATTTCGCGCCCTGTGACATTGTATTCATAAGCCACCCAAACAAATCCTGCTAATAAAGCTGCCGCCGCGGGGCTTGGCAAGCCTTGAAAGTAACGTTTGTCTTGAAATGGATCATCTAATTTGGTGTTAAATCTGGCCAAACGTAAAGCTGCACAAGCACAATAAATAAACGCTGCAATCCAGCCCAGTTTTTTCATCGGTTGCAACGCCCATGTGTACATAATAATGGCTGGCGCAACACCAAACGAAACCATGTCAGATAAACTATCATACTCAGCACCAAAAGCACTTGTGGTATTCGTTAGGCGCGCTACACGACCATCTAAACCATCCATCACCATGGCAATAAAAATGGCGATGGCTGATTGCTCAAAGTTATTGTTCATGGCCTGCACAATGGCATAAAAACCAGCAAACAATGCGGCAGAGGTAAACAAATTTGGCAACAAATAAATGCCACGCGCACTCAGCACATCTTTATCTGTTGCTCTGCGAGAAATTCTTTGTTTTGAATCAGGTTCTTTTGGTTCTACCATGTGTTTTATAGGATGCCAGTTAAAAAGTTAGAATTAGTATAGCAACACTTTGAATAATGTAATAAAAAAAGTAATACGATAAAAATTGAGTTGTTCAAAAATAAAGCATTCAAGGTGTAAATAAATAGCGCGTTAAATGAAAGAATATCGGTGCCGCAAAGCTCACCGAGTCCATTCTATCAAGCATTCCACCATGCCCTTCTATCATATTGCCCCAATCTTTTGCACCCAAGCTACGCTTTATCGCGGACATTACGAGTCCCCCTAAAAAGCCCATCAGCACAATAATGGTCGCCATGCCTGCACTTGCTAACGGGGTAAAAGGCGTAATCCACCACATCATCGCTCCAATTAAAATGGTGCTTAAACCTCCGCCAATAAGGCCTTCTAATGTTTTATTGGGGCTGACGATTGGTGCGACTTTAGTTTTGCCAAATAGGTTACCAAACACATATTGCAGTACATCACTTAACTGCACAATGAGCATAAAATAAAATAACAACAGTGCATTTTGCCCATCAAAGTTAGGAATATCTAATAGTAATAACGCTGGCGCATGGCTAATGCAATAAATGCTAATCATGACACCCCACTGTATTTTTGCGGCGCGCTCCAAAAAATGTTCGGTATCTTGCGCCAACACTGCGATAGAAGGCATCAGCAAAAACGCATAGACTGGAATTAAAATGGTAAACAGCGCATACCACTCTGTGTAGATTAAATAGTAATGCAGCGGGATAAGTAAAAAGAACGCTAAAAAAAGTGGGCGGTGATCGCCTGCTCTGGTTGGCGTGAGGGTTATAAATTCACGCAATGCAAAATAAGAAATTGAAGTAAATAATAAAATTGTGCCCAACTTGCCTGCCAAAAACGCGACTGCAAACACCGCAATCATGATCCACCAAGCATTCACACGTGCGACTAAATTATTGACCACTTTTTGTGATTTTTCTGAGGCGTTCGGGTTAGCAGATATGCGTCTTTGTAACATCCAGCCAATAGCACTAGCGATTAGCAATAGTGCGGCAACCCCACCAATCAGCCAATAAAACTTATGGCTAGCATCTAAGCCTTGTAGCGTATTTGCAATTTCGTTAAACAATTTTTATCCCCTTCAACAAAGCCTAAATTAAAGCCAGCACCGCTTCGCGGGCGCGCGCTAAAAAATCCTTTTTATGTTCATTTGCTTGTAAGCTTATCGGCGCACCAAATCGTACGGTGCAAATTAAGGGCACAGGCAATGCTGCGCCTTTTGGCATACTGCGATGTAAGGTATCTAAATAGACTGGAATCAACTTAACAGCAGGAAAAGCCTCCGCTAAATGAAAGAGGCCGCCTTTAAATTCGCTAGGCTCAGCTTGTGCGCGACGCGTACCTTCAGGGAAGATAATCAACGAATCCCCGTTTTGTAACGCTGTGAGCAAAGGTTGCAAAGGATTTTCATGCCGAGAAAACTCGCGGTCTATCAACACACAATTTAATACTTTTAATGCAATAAATTGCTTAACAACACCTTTGCCCCAATAATCTTTTGCTGCGACTGGCCTTGCGGTTACGCGGATATCTTTAGGCAAAGCCGCCCACAAAGCAAGTGTATCGAGATGACTGGAATGGTTAGTAAAATAAATGCTTTGCGCCTTATCTGGCGCAGCATTGACCCAACGTGGCGTAGCCCCCACCAGCAGCTTTACTAAGCCAAAAATGGCAAGTTGTGTCAATTTGACAATTAGCTTATTTAGCATGAGTTAGCCATTTATCTATAGACATTATCTGGCTTTAAGCTGCTTCGCAATCGCCAAGGTTCGGGTGATACAAGTAATACCAGAGCCAATCGCAATCACATAAGTCGCGATAATAAGTGCATGATTGCTAGAGTAAAAATGCAACTCTGCCGCGCCAATTAAACAAGCCAAGGTCATCACAAACATACGATGTGGCTTTGCCATTGGTCCACGGAAATCTTGCGCCAAACCAACTGAGCCACCTAACACTCGGATATAAGCCGTTTTTGCTGCCAATAGCGCGCCTAGCCAGCCTAACCATGGCTCAAACACTGCATAACCCAGCGCCACAATAAATAAAGAATCGGCAATGCGATCAGGCACTTCGTTATACAGTGCGCCCACTTTAGATTGCTTACCGCCCTCAATCGCCACCATGCCATCTAACATATTGCACAATAATCGTAGCTGCACGCACAAAGCCACCGTGACTAAAGTATTCCATGCATGTGGTGGAGAGTTTGGACAAGCCAATAACCATGCGCCTATCAGGGCAGGCAAAATACTGAGCACTGAAATAAAATTGGGTGATACCTCATATTTTACGAGCAAACTTGCTAGCCATTTTGCCCAGCCAGCACTACGGGTGGTGAGTGGTCGTCTGTTATCAGTCATAGGTTATCTCGAATGGGTGATCTCGCGTTGCCATGTTAAAATGGCATCTTATCAACGAATTCACTATTCATGCAATTTACCCTACATCAAACTGATTCTCCCAACAATGGCCTCGCCCGCCGCGGCACAATTCATTTAGCGCATGGCGATGTACAAACCCCAGCCTTTATGCCAGTGGGCACTTATGGCACGGTTAAAGCCATGTCCCCGCTTGAGTTGAAAGAAATTGATGCGCACATTGTGCTCGGCAACACCTTTCATTTATGGTTGCGTCCGGGGCTAGAGGTGATTGCGGCGCACGGTGGATTGCACAAATTTATGGGTTGGGATAAGCCGATTCTCACTGATTCAGGTGGTTTTCAGGTGTTTAGCTTGGGCGCCATGCGTAAAATTAGTGAAGAAGGTGTGAAGTTTCAAAGCCCAATTAATGGCGACACCTGCTTTTTAACGCCAGAAGAATCCATGCGTATTCAAAAGGTACTTAACTCCGATATTGTCATGATTTTTGACGAATGCACGCCCTACCCCGCCACGCATCTTGAGGCGAAAAAATCGATGGAGTTAAGTTTACGTTGGGCAAGGCGCAGTAAAGACGCGCATGCTGGCAATACAAACGCGCTTTTCGGCATCATTCAAGGCGGCATGTTTGAAGATTTGCGTGATATATCACTTAACGGCTTGAAAGAAATCGATTTTGACGGCTTCGCCATTGGTGGGCTTTCGGTGGGCGAACCCAAAGAAGACATGCAACGCATCCTTGCTTACACCGCGCCCAAAATGCCGCAACATAAACCGCGCTATTTAATGGGCGTGGGCACGCCAGAAGACTTGGTGGAAGCGGTTTCACAAGGCATTGATATGTTCGATTGCGTGATGCCAACGCGCAATGCGCGCAATGGCTGGCTGTTTACGCAATATGGCGATATTAAAATTAAAAATGCGGGTTACAAACAAGATATGGCGCCACTCGATGCCGACTGCCCATGCTACACCTGCCGCAACTTTACCCGCGCCTATTTGCACCATTTACACAAAGTGGGAGAGATTTTGGGCGCGCGCCTTAACACTATCCATAATTTGCATTATTACCAAATTTTAATGCAAGGTATGCGTAGCGCGATTGAAGCAGGTAAGTTTGGAGAATTTAAAATCGACTTTGCGCGAAAGCGTGCGCAAATAAAAAGCTAGTTTGTTACTAAGGCTTGCGAACCCCAACAATTTTAGCTGTGTTGGGGCTCATCAAGCCCAGAGACCAATTTAATCATGATGCGTGTCGTGACGGTCACGATTAACAATAGTGTCGCTATCTTGGCGCCCATAATACCAAGGGTTGCTTAACTCAAGTTGCGCGGAATCGCTCCATTTGTCTTGATGTTTCAAAAGCGACTCTTCGTTCACTTGTTTAGCCGCACCTTCCCATTCATCGTCATGATTAGTGGCAACTTCTGCAAAAGCAGTCGCAGAAAAAACCATTAACATACAAAATAATTTAGTGCTCATTTCAATCTCCTTAACTTAGGATAATTAAATAGTTGAACGTCTAGCAAATGAGTTGATTTTCAATTGTTTAAGGTTACGTTCATTTTTAACTGCAGCACTGTTTTCATCTTCTGG
>CAYXHH010000018.1:0-7241 GCA_964464725.1 uncultured Methylotenera sp.
CCCAAAATCAGTGCAGCCTAAATTTAGTTTGTGCAAACTGAGTGCAAATTTTCAGGATTTTTAGGTTCAAACTCGGTTAAACACTTAACTTTAATCGGCATAATAGTTGCTAATCGTGATAGTTACTTATAGAGTATAGGTAAAATCGCGAGGAAAATTAAAATGCAGTACGATGCCAGTTGTACTTTAGATTTAATGTCTCAAAGCAAGGTTTTATCATCTAACCGTGATGAGCAGGGTTTAGATTATCATTTAACCAGCGATTTTGACGAGCAAGCTAGTTTTTTGCATGGTTGGAACCAAGATTATGCCCAAGTTTCAGCAGGGTCTTTTAATGGTTTTGTTTCTGAAGTGCACTTAGGCAACGTGAGCTTTTTTTGGGAATTCACCAGTCAGCAACTATACCAGCAAGGCGTTTTAAGTGAGGATACCATTGCAATTGGTGTTCCGCTTAATAGCATTGAAAACGGCATGTTTTGCGGCTCGCCATGTGAGCAAAACTCTGTGCATATTTATTCTGGCATGGCAGGCTTTGAGTTTATTTCTCCACCCAATTTATTGATTGGTCTGATTGTGGTTGATCGTCACCATTTAATGCATTTACTGAGTGCTGAGGACCAATACTTTCTTAACTTGCAGTTCAAACAGGCACATATTGCCAAAATCTCGTTTCATGCCTATTTGAATTTGGTGAATTTTTTAACATCCACCATGCAGACGCTTAAGGCTCAGCCTACACTTTGTAAAAATATCCATTTTGTGGATGAAACCGCTGCAACCGCGATTCAGTTAGTCACAGATAGTTTGTTAAACAATATGCCGTCACAACAACAATTCATGCTGAACAAATCTTGGAAAATTTTGGCCGATACGCGCGACATAGTGCATTTGCGGCAGGATAACCCGATTACAGTAGCTGAGTTATGCCAATCACTTTCAATGAGCCGAAGAAGCTTGCAATATCATTTTGAGCAAGCCATTAACACCAGCCCTGTGGCTTATTTACGTGCAGCACGGCTTAACGGTGTACGGCATATGCTCAAAACTGCTAATTCTGTGACTGAGGCGGCGACGCATTGGGGCTTTTGGCATTTTGGGCATTTTTCGCATGAGTACAAAAAAATGTTTGGTGAGTTGCCTTCAACAACGTTTAAACGCTACCATTTGACTGAGCCAAATTAAGTGGCGTTTCAACCAGCACTTCAACCGCATCGCTTTCATCTTTTAGCATGACACCAGAAACCTCGGTGCGCATGGCTTCCTTGGCTAGCCACACCAATTTTTTTGCGGCAACAGCATAATTCAGGCCTTCAGGACGCACATTAGAGATACAGTTTCTATCCGCATCGCTACATCCTACTTTGGGATGATAAGTCAGGTAAACACCTAAACTGTCTGGCGAACTTAAGCCTGGGCGCTCGCCAATGAGCATCGCTACCATGCGCGCGCCCATGAGTTCGGCAACTTCATCTGCCAGTGCAACCCGCGCTTGCGTAGCAATCACCACAGGACCCATGCGCCATTTTGCAGGGATGATCTTTTGAATCTCTGCAATTAAAGGCACTGCATGACGGGCAACCGCTAATGAAGATAAACCATCCCCCACTACCAGCATAAAGTCGATGGGTTCAGGATTGCGCGTTTTAAGTTGATGGCAGCTTGCTTCATTTAACCTGCGCCCCCAATCTGGACGAATTAAATAGCTTTGTCGGTCAGGTGCTTTGCTGTGCACCTGTATTACATTCAAACCTAATGCTTGAATATCATTTGCAAGCGCATTTACATCAAGCGCCAAATGCACGGCATCGCGCGCCATGGCGTGGGATAAACCAAAATCTAATACTTCTTTTGTCGGAAGACTGCTCCCAACTCTGCCCAATGCAATGCGTGCTCGGGTAAAGCGTTTCAGGTGCTGCCAATGATCTTGTTGCGCTAGGCTGCTTGTAGTAGATTTTTGGGCATATTCTGTAGCATTGGATGATTGACTGTCACTGGTTGCACTTGTCCTTGACTGTCCATAATGTTCATTTTCTTTAGCCATTGTTCAAACTCCGGAGCGGCTTTAAGCCCTAATACTTTACGTAGATATAGCGTATCGTGAAAAGACGTGGTTTGATAGTTCAGCATAATGTCATCCGCGCCTGGAATCCCCATCACAAAGGTGAGCCCAGCGGTTGCAAGCAGTGTCATGAGCGTGTCCATATCATCTTGATCGGCCTCAGCATGGTTGGTATAACACACATCACATCCTAAAGGTACACCGAGCAATTTTCCACAAAAATGGTCTTCCAAGCCTGCACGAA
The DNA here is from genome assembly GCA_964464725.1 of uncultured Methylotenera sp. Taxonomy (GTDB): domain Bacteria; phylum Pseudomonadota; class Gammaproteobacteria; order Burkholderiales; family Methylophilaceae; genus Methylotenera_A. The sequence goes on from CAYXHH010000018.1 coordinate 2,304, forward strand.
TAATTTGTTTTCCATCGTATAAATATTCTGGGCCGATAAATCCCACCACGGTGTTGGTCAATAAAGGTGAAAAATGTCTGGCAACGGCATATGCGCGGGCTTCACAGGTTTGTTGATCCACCCCAAAATTGGCGTTAGCCGAGAGCACAGAGCCCTGCCCAGTTTCAAAATACATGACATTATTGCCTACCGTGCCACGGTTAAGTGATAACGCTGCCGATTGCGCCTCGGCCAACACTGCTAAATCAATGCCAAAGCTTTTATTGGCTTTTTCGGTGCCAGCAATCGATTGAAAGACTAAATCGAGAGGCGCACCTTTTTCAATCAGTTGAATTTGATTGGTAACATGCGTCAGGATGCACGATTGCGTTGGTATTTCATACTGGTTAATGATTTCATCGACTAAATAATATAAGTCCATCAGCGCGGGCAAACTGTCGGTGGCTGGGTTAATGCCAATCACCGCGTCACCCGAGCCATACAGCAGACCATCTAAGATTGAGGCCGCAATGCCACGTGCATCATCCGTAGGGTGATTGGGCTGCAAGCGCGATGAAATATGGCCTGGCAAGCCGATGGTATTTCTGAATGCGGTGGTGATACGACATTTTTTTGCAACCAAAATTAAATCTTGATTACGCATGAGTTTACTGACCGCAGCTGCCATTTCTGGCGTGATACCTTTTGCAACGCGGTTTAATGTGCTTGTATCAGCAACATCAGACAGTAACCAATCTCTAAAATCAGCTACGGTTAAATGGCTGATTTCCGCAAAGGCCGCACTGTCATGCGTATCAATAATCAAACGCGTCACTTCATCGGTTTCATAAGGAATGAGCATTTCTTCTAGAAAGCGCTTGAGCGGCACCTCAGCCAAACATAGGCGCGCGGCCATGCGTTCTGCATAAGTTTCTGCCGCAACCCCAGCTAAAAAATCACCAGAACGGGCTGGCGTGGCTTTAGCCATTACCTCTTTTAAATCTTTGAATTGATATGTTTGAACACCAACACTGTAGGTATAAGCCATAAACACCTCGTTCACATTGGGTAAGACTGCGCTGAGCAATAAGTTTAATAGAGCTCAGCGCGATAGGCTAACATTTATACTATCATCTAAACAGTGACTTTATTATCCTCAGAAGCATCACGATGGTGTTGCGTCATCATGAAGTATAAATAAGCCAATACCATCAGACCAAAAAACACGATGGTAAGTTGCTGATTGTAATAAATCATCGTAATTAAGCTGATTGCGGCAAGCACCAACGCAATCATCGGGAACAGCGGATAAGCGTAGGCTTTGAATGGACGTGCTAAATTTGGCTCGTTTTTACGTAAAGCAAATAAGCTCATCATTGAGACGATATACATCACAATTGCACCAAACACTGCCATCGTAATTAAATTCGCAGTTAGTGTCATGCCGTTAAATTGTAAATCATCGCTTAAAATCGCGGCTACACCCACAACAGCGCCCGCAATAATTGCACGATGCGGAGTTTTGTATTTATCGTTCACTTCACCAAAAAACTTGGGCATATAACCAGCGCGCGATAATGCAAAAATTTGGCGAGAATAGCCCAAAATAATACCGTGAAACGAAGCTACCAATCCAAATAAACCAATCCAAACCAGCATATGCAACCAGCCACTGTTTTCACCCACAATCATTTTCATTGCTTGCGGTAATGGGTCATTAATATTGGATAATGCCTTCCAATCACCAGCGCCACCAGCAAATACCATCACACCAATCGCCAATACTACCAGCGTTAAAATACCTGCAATATAGGCTTTAGGAATCGTTGTTTTAGGATCTTTGGCTTCTTCTGCGGCCATAGCAACGCCTTCAATCGCCAAGAAAAACCAAATTGCAAAAGGTATCGCCGCAATCATGCCAGGAATAGCAGCACTGGTGAATTCATTTTGACCAGCCCAACCATTTGCAACAAAATTTGCCATAGAAAAACCAGGAGAAACCACGCCCATAAATACCAGCAATTCAGCAATGGCTAATAAGGTCACGAATAATTCAAATGTTGCAGCAATATGAACGCCAATAATATTCAATCCCACAAACACTACATAAGCGCCCACTGCAAAAAGCTTGGGGTCAACTCCAGGAAACTGTACGTTTAAATATGCACCGATGGCCATGGCGATGGCGGGTGGCGCGAAAACAAACTCAATCAAGGTTGCATAGCCTGCAACAAACGCCATTTTGGGACCAAATGCACGCCTAGCATAAGCAAAAGGACCGCCAGCATGTGGGATTGCAGTTGTTAGCTCAGTAAAACTAAAAATAAAGGTGGTGTACATTATGGCAATCAGGATGGAGGTGATTAAAAATCCCAATGTACCTGCTTTATCCCAACCATAGCTCCAGCCAAAATACTCGCCAGATATCACCAAACCTACTGCCAGCCCCCATAAATGCCATCCATTTAAGGACGTTTTTAAAGTTGAACTCATAGAAAGACCCCTTTTCTACATTAGATAAAATATGATGGTAACTCTCCCTTAAAATACCATCGCTTCAAACTACAAGCATCATCATCCAATTTTATACAGAGTCGCACTATCCCATATTGGCAAGCGGCTAAGTGATTAAGGTGTTAATCCCAAAACTTAACACCCAAATCACCTCAATTTTTTTATGCGAAGCATGTTGGGCATTTAGATCACCCGAACTGATGATTGTGATGATTACTACAAATTAGAATTAGCTTAATCTTATCTAGATACCATATAGAAAATGGTCGTTGAGCTGTAGGAGACTGCCACCAAAACTTACAGTTTGAGGTTTAGTCCTCTGGTGGATTTTTATCTGATTTTTTGAAGTGTAAATAAAACCAACGCGCGTAAATAGCTAACCAGCAAATAAAGATATAAGGCCATGCGTTTAATGGCCCACCTACATTGCTCTCGTTGGCTGGCGGAAATCCAAAGGTAAAAATGCTGAGGAATCCAGTCATGATAGCTACAAACACTCTGGCAAAAATATTAAAGCCACAATCGTGACACCAAACCAATCCAGCCAAAAAACCACCTGCAAGGTAAGCTAAAATTGCCGATACGATTGTGTGCTTGAGGTGTTCAATGCGGTAGTCATTGTTGAAGGGTTTGGTCTGTTTTTTCACGATTAGTAAACTTTTTGTGAGTTAATCAGCTTGTGCTAGTTTAATAGGTCAAATTAATTCTTCCACATGTTTTTTAATATTTGCCGCCATTTTTTTGGTCGGTAAGTCGTTAGAATCTCCTCCAAAAGGGTCTTCGATTTCTTCGGCTATCAGTTCTAAGCTTGCCAGCACGTAAAAAATAAATACCACCACCGGGATGACGTAATAGCCCAAATTAAATACGTAACCAAACGGCAAAGTCATAATATAAAAGAAAATAAACTTTTTAATAAATGCGCTGTAGGAGTATGGAATTGGCGTGTTTTTAATGCGCTCACACGCGCCGCAAATATCGGTAAACGATTGCAGCTCGGCGTTGATGATGTAGAACTGTTCGCCGGTAATTTTTTTGCTGGTGTATAGCGCATTGGCTTTTTGAAATATGGCCTTGGCCACTTGGTTTGGCTTGTGTTTATGGTGGTCAATCTCTAGGTCTAAGCCTTCAAATAATTCTTTGCCAACTTCTTCATTGGTTAAATGTTTTGAAAGCACCTCGGCATAGGCGGGAATCACTTTTTTAAAGAAATTGAGGTCGTTAGCATCAGTTAAGTAGGCAGAGAGTTTGAGTGCGAGATTGCGGCTGTTGTTCACCAATGAACCCCAGAGTTTGCGGCCTTCCCACCAGCGCTCGTAAGCAGTGTTGGTGCGATAAGCGAGTAACAGCGATAATACAAAGCCGATGGTAGTGTGCATGAGAGGGATGTTTTTTACATGGCTGTTGGCTGAAAGTTGCCAAAATTCAAGCTCAAAATAGGCAATGATGCCAGAATATGCGCCAATAAATAGCATCATGGGGATGAGTCGCCTAAACGTATCCGCCTCATGAAAACGAAAGATAAAAGTTATCCAATCTTTAGGGTTGTATTGAACCATGATGTTTTTTGCACGTTAAAAAGTTGGGCTGAGTATAGCATGTTGCCAATTGTGGATTACCACCCAGTCTTACCATTGCCAATTAATCGGCATCATAGTAAATTGACATAAGAAATTAAAGTTTTATTTCGGGGATGATTTACAAATTCAAAATTTAATCTGTTAAGGGGATTTTAATGAGGTACACATTTTTATTTGCACTACTTGCACTTGCCAGCACACCCACTTTTGCTGCTAAGCCATGTGAAGAGCTAAAAGCGGAAATTGAAAAAAAGCTCGAGGCAAAAGGCGTTAAAGCCTATTCACTAGAGATCGTCGCAAATGCAGAAGTAGCTGACCAAAAAGTGGTGGGAAGTTGCGATGGCGGCACTAAAAAGATTGTGTATGTAAGAAAGTAATTAGTAAAAAAGGTTAGCGGAATAGCGTTTCTATTCCGCCACATGCAATGTAAATTCATCTTTTACGTTGCTAGCTTGTGCACTGCACGGTGATGTGATGTTTTGGTGGGTAATACATACCATCCCCAGCATCTGGATACACCTCTTTGTTGTGCGATAACAGTTTGTAGTTTTCTTGGCATATCTCGCTGGCTTTGGCTTTGCATTCTTCTAAGCTGCTATTAAATTCGCTGCAGGTGAGTTTATGCAGTTGCTGGCCATTTACTTCTAGGGTGGTTGATTGCACATTTGCGCAAGATATCAGCATGATTAAGGGGGCAAAACGTAACATGGGTTTCATGATATAAGCTCCTTTTTCGAATTATTTAATAAAATGTCATACTATTGTCATAATTTTATGAATCATTTTGTTGCAATTATTTAGTTCCGTCAAATACTCCAAAGTTCTATGAATTTTTTGTGACAATTATTGTGGCTATCTTCTCGCC
>CAYXHH010000018.1:7341-21689 GCA_964464725.1 uncultured Methylotenera sp.
ATACTCCAAAGTTCTATGAATTTTTTGTGACAATTATTGTGGCTATCTTCTCGCCGTTAAGCATGACTTGACAGACAACATCCCATAGACTGAACTAAAAAGTCTCACAAGGTACTAAATGACCTTAGATTAAGTTTTACACCAAAAATGTAAAATTTTATGTAGCCAAAAGCCACTTTTTAAGGAGTTTAATGATGCGTTTTTTTAGTCCAATTTTAGTGTTAAGTATTTCATTATTAAGCACTCATGCAATAGCAAATACTTCATCACAACAAGTTGATAGCCAAAATTTATCGTTGCAAAAATCTTATTTACAAACCATTGATTGCAGATCGCCAAAAAGACTGGCTGGCATGATAAGTCAAGCGCTCAAAAATGCTGATAATTACACAGTCAAAGCGAAAAATGCAGTGGTGTTAGAAGAAATTATGATGAACAATCCATCCTGCTTTATTCAGGCAGTCAATAACTTGCCATCAAAACAATGTTCGAAAGTAGAAGAAACGTTAATTAATGAAACATTTTTCTATCCGCGTAACGATATTAGAAGCGCATTAGAAAGCGCAACAAATTATAGTAAAAGTTGTATTGCAAGCTAATTGAGTTGGATAACAATTTATTGGAGAAGCGTTAAGTGAAATACTTAACGCTTTTTTTACTTGAATTTTATATTTGTAAAGTTTTTATACCGGAAAATTATTTGAATAAATCATCTAGTGGGTTTTTACCGCCGCTGCTTGGTTTTGCGCTGACGCGTTTGGCGGTAAGTTCTTCTTCGATATTGTCTCGATAAAAGCTCCATTGTGCGCCAGAGCTTTTAAAGCGTCGCCATAAATCTTCACTCACATTGGCGTATTCTAAGGCACTGCCATCATCGAGTTCTACGCGCAAGGTACGGGTTTTGGCTTCATAGCCGATTGTGCGAAGTTTACCTGCACTTACTTTGACTAAGTCCATGCTTTCAGATTCAATACTTAACTTAAGTGTGCTTGCATATGTTTGCGATACCACATATGAAAGTGCTCTAAGCCAGCTTCAAGTGGCTGTTGGTATGGCCCGCTTTGCTCTAAGCCTTGGGCATACAAGGCTTTACGGCCATCATGCATCCGTTGGCAAATCTCTTTGTCTTCCACTGCGGTTTCAAAATAAGCTGCTTGTTGCGCCTCAACATAAGCACGCTCAAATAAGGCAATGTCTTCTGGATAATAAAATTCAACCACATTGCTGCAAGTTTCAACGCCAGTAGGAATTAAGTGCGAAACCACCAACACATTGGGATACCACTCAATCATTAGGTAGGGATAAAACACAAACCAAATCGCCCCATATTTAGGCGATTTATCGCCATGGTATTGCGTAATTGCTTGCTGCCAATGTCGGTAGGTTGGAGATAAATGTTGTTCTGGCATAGGTTTATAACCCACGCTTTGCACACTAAAGTTGTGACCAAAATTCCAGTTTAATTTGTCACAATCGACCACTTGGTTTAAACCAGGGTGAAACGGTGCAACGTGATAATCCTCTAAATACACTTCTATAAAGGTTTTCCAGTTAAAGTTGTAATGTTCAACCATGGCCTTATCAAAATGGTATTCAGAAAAATCAAAATCTTGCTTGCAGCCAATCGATTCTAGCTCTTTAGCAATATTGGGTGCTTGTTCAAATAACATGCCTTGCCAATTGCTAAGGGGTGTTTTATCTAAGTGTAAGCATGGGTTTGTGTCAAACCGTGGCGCACCAAGTAAGGTGCCGTTTAAATCATAGGTCCAGCGGTGCAGAGGACAGACGATGTTATCGGCGTTGCCTCGACCATTTAGCATAATAGCTTGGCGATGCCGACATACATTACTTAACAAGGAAATTTCACCATTTTGATTCACTAAAGCTTTGGCATTTCCCATCCAATCGAGCGTGTAAAAATCACCAGCATTTGGCACCATCAGCGCATGGCCTACATATTTGGGTGCATTTGCAAAAAGCTGCTGTTCTGCCGCATACACTTGAGGATTGATATACCAATCAATTGGTAAAGCAGTTTGTGTTGGTTGATGACGTTGAGGAAGAGATGTAACAGTAGACATAAGAGCAAAATAATTCTAAAAAATCATAAATTCAGAATAATGCGTTAAAAACGCTCCTAAATCAGCTTCTAAATCAAGCACTTCTAATGCGTTAGAAAACCGAGGTGAAACTTTAACACAGAATTATTCAGTCGTCTAAAGAGAGATGTTACTTAACAACATTTTTACATCAAAATAAATTTACAAAATAGCTAGCAAACTTTGCTAGCTTTTGCGTAACTATTAATGTGACATTAGGGAACAAAACTGGGTGTTGTGCAGTAACTCATCCGTCACTCCGCCTAAGGCCCATTCGCGCAAGCGGCTATGACCATATGCCCCAGCGACCACCATGTTGGCTTTTTGCTTCTTGGCAATTGAGACAAAATCGCTTGCATCATCGTCTTTTGCAATATGTGTGACACAGCTTGCATTGACTTCATGCGTTTTGAGCCAGTTTTCTATATCTTTAAGGCGTTGATTGGTTTCTTTTTTATTTGATTTGCTTGCCACCTCAACAACAGTAACTTCTTTAGCAAGTTGCAACATAGGAATTGCATCTGCAATCGCACGCCGTGCTTCGCGCGTTTCTTTCCAACCCACTACAATATTATTTAGCTTAAAGTTGTCTACTTTATTGGGCACAATTAACACTGGGCGACCAGATTTCATGACAATTTCACTTGCTGTTACCGCTGCTGGACCCTGAAAAAAATCAGAGGGTGCAATGCCAGTAATGATTAAATCTGCACAACGCGCCTCAGAAGCAATATAGTCTATCATCGGCTCTCTAGTAACTTTTGATCGCCACTCAATAGCGGCTGTATAACCCTTAAAGGTATTGCGGAAGAGTGCTTCTGTTTCGTTGATTTCCTTTTCAAGCTGCGCTTCTTCCAAATCAAAGAAATCCATCATGGCGTAACCTCTGCCATAAATGATTTGCGTTTGTTGCCCCACTACAGCACCAATAACTTTTGCGTTAAAGCGCTCAGCCACTGTTTTGGCCACACTTAATACTGCCTTATTTGCTTCCCCAATATGTAAATGCACCATTATCGTCTTGTAGCTCATGATGTTCTCCTATTCAATTGCATGCTTGTATTAAGTTTACTGGGTTCATTATGCGCGCATATCACAGCAAACCAAACTTAAATTTATTTGGATTTGCAAGTGTTTATACCAAGTAGACCGTAGGCTGGGCAGAAACCTAATAACCCCGTAAATACTGCCACAATCCCTATGTAACCCCAAGCCCCAATCATCTCTGCTATTGCTAAGCCTATAAGTAACAACCCAACAACAACTCTTAAAATACGGTCGTAATTACCAACATTCAAAAAAATCATATTAACTCCTTAAATAATAAAAGTATTTACGTAGAGTTTTAAATTGACAGTTTAATTATGCGCTAGGGTATGCGCTTTATGATTGACCTAAATCAATAATATGCATAAATAAAAGGTCATTCAATTAAGTACCATACAGCAAAGTGAGTTTGGTGTGTTAATCTGGATTTTTATAGGAGCTTAATCATGAGTAACGTGCGCGTTCAACAGATTTTAGATCAGATTAAAACGCTTGAGGATGAATTGCATGCTGCAATTAACGAGCAACAAACCAGTATGTTTTTTCAGATAAAAGGAAAGCGTATTGAATTTGAAAAATCCATCAAACAAACGCATCGTAAGCTTAAGCGGAATTTTTTTCGGTGGTTAGTGACAGATAGGCCGCAAAACCTCATTACTGGGCCGATTATTTACTCAATGATTATTCCAATGGTGGTCACTGATTTATTTATTACTTTTTATCAACTTACTTGCTTTCCGATTTATGGCATCAAAAAAGTACGTCGCGGTGATTACATTGTTTTTGATCGGCATAACCTACATTACCTAAATTTTATTGAGAAATTTCACTGCACATACTGCGCTTATGGAAGTGGAATGATTGCTTATATTAGTGAGATAGTTGCACGCACTGAACAATATTTTTGTCCGATTAAACATGCACGAAAAATCCTGGGTACGCATGCACGCTATGCACGATTTTTAGATTTTGGTGAAGCAGAAAACTACGAAGCTAAACTTGAGGAATACCGAGTGTCTCTAAATAATGAATATAAAAAAGGATGAGTAACATGAAACTCACATTTCTTGGTGCAACAAACACCGTGACAGGTTCAAAATATCTACTCACTTGCGAGACCAAAACTGGCGTTGAAAAGCGCATCCTGATTGATTGCGGCTTGTTTCAGGGCTTAAAACAATTACGCTTGAAAAATTGGGCAAAACTGCCTATTGATCCAAAAACGGTTGATGCAGTCATCCTAACCCATGCACACATTGACCACAGCGGATACCTGCCCTTATTTGTGAAAAATGGTTTTTCTGGCAAGGTTTATTGTAGCCAAGCGACGAGTGATTTATGCGAAGTTTTGTTGTTAGACTCCGCACATTTGCAAGAAGAAGAAGCAAAGTACGCCAACAAGGGTGGATTTTCTAAGCATCATCCAGCGCTACCACTTTATACGCAAGAAGATGCACAAAATGCGCTCGCGTTACTGACACCTGTTGATTATGAGCAAGAGATAGATTTAGGTGAAGGCTTAAAAGCTAAGCTTTCACCCAGCGGGCATATTCTCGGCTCAGCATTTGTATATATTGAAAATAGCAAAACTTCAATTTTGTTCTCTGGTGATATCGGCAGGCCCAACGATATTTTAATGAAAGCGCCTGTGCGCATTAAGCATGCTGATTATTTGGTATTGGAATCCACTTATGGGAATCGCCTACATGCACAAGCTGACCCAAAAATAAAACTTGCCGACATTATCAACCAAACAACGAACCGCAAGGGCGTTGTGTTGATTCCCGTATTTGCAGTTGGGCGTGCGCAAGAACTGCTTTATTACATTCATCTATTAAAAGAGTCTGGCGCGATTCCTCACAACATCCCAGTTTATCTCAACAGCCCAATGGCAGTGGATGCAACCGCGATATTTAACCACTACAAAAATGAGCATCGCCTAACGCCTGAGCAAAGTCACGCGCTATGCCGTGTCGCACATATGGTGAACAGTATTGAAGAATCTAAAGCACTTAATGAAACTACAGTGCCGATGATTATTCTCTCCGCAAGTGGCATGGCCTCTGGTGGTCGTGTGGTGCATCACTTAAAAGCATTTGCGCCAAACCCAAGAAATACCATTCTATTTGTCGGTTTCCAAGCGGCTGGGACTCGTGGGGCTGCCATGCTGGATGGAGCTGAAAGTATTAAAATCCACGGGCAGTATGTGCCAGTGCGCGCCAAAGTTGAATATCTAGCAAATTTATCAGCACATGCGGATTATGCTGAAATTTTAGCGTGGTTAGGTGGTTTTGAACGCGCACCTAAAACTACCTTTATTACGCATGGCGAGCCAGTGGCAGCGGATGCAATGCGTTTGCATGTTGAAGAAGAAATGCACTGGAAAGTATTTGTACCAGAATACCTTGAAACCGTAGAGTTAAATTAATATTTTTCGCAATTTCATATATTAAAATCACTGTCCTGCAACCCGCATGGATATTGGTTATCAGGGCAGTGGTTTTATGTAGTGTGTAGCTTGACGAAAGATTAGTGACTTAAATTAAGGCCATTCAGCACATTTCGCGCTTCTAGCGCAACTTCAGAAGCGGTCATCCCCATTGGCCCAACACCCCTTTGAAGAAGCGCATCTGCAGCTGCGCCATGCACATAAACGCCAAGTTTTGCAGCTTCTAGCGGACTTAAGCCTTGTGCAATTAGGCTACCAATCATGCCACTGAGCACGTCGCCCGTGCCTCCACTAGCAAGCCCAGGGTTGCCAGTGGTATTTGTAAAAAATTGCCCATCAAAGTGTGCACAAATTGTACCTGCTCCTTTAAGGACACAAACTGCATGAAATACTTTGGCTAATTGAAGTGCAATTTCGGTACGGTTTTGTTGAATATATTCAGTGCTAACCTCTAGCAATCTAGCCGCTTCACCTGGGTGAGGCGTTATGACTGTTGCAGCGATGCGCTCTTTAGCCATTCCCGCTAATCGCGGATGCATTGATATTAAGTTGAGTGCGTCAGCATCCAATAAAAGTGGTACATCTCGCGCTAACCAAAACTCTAATATATCACTTGCAGCTTCAGATTGACCTAAACCAGGACCAATTACTACACAGTTTAGCTGAGGTAATTTTGCAATATCGGTAACTGAGCGCAACATAATTTCTGGATGAAGCATATCCACCGCAGGTGCATTTTTGCAAAGCATGGCAGCATAAATGCGACCTGCGCCACAATGCAAGGCAGCTCTAGATGCTAATAGAACAGCACCAACCATACCTGTATCGCCACCCAAAATGGCGACACTACCAAAGGTACCTTTGTGAGCATCCGCTTTACGTTGTGGTAGGGCTGATTGAAACATGCTTTTTGTCAAAAAGTTAGAAGCTGTTGATGATTGTTTTATAGATTTATCCCTATTTTTTTTCATCTCGATTCCCAACAACACTCAAGAAAAGTTTGACGACACCGTACATCAGCCATGAAAGAAAGTTTTTGAGATTGCTTTCTTGCTTCCATGTTTCTGCTGTGATGTGGAAAGCGCACTGAATAGAAAACTCAATATCTTTTTTTAGCTCGGTAGCAAAGTCAATATCTTCTACCACTACATTTGCTTCATTTGCCAACAACAGGCTAAATGGATCAATATTCGACGATCCAACGGTTGCCCATTTGCCATCTATCACTGCAACTTTGCTATGCATAAAGCTTTTTCGATATTCGTAAATTTCGATACCAGCATTTAAAAACTTACTATAAAACGCGTGCGTAGCAAACATTAGCAAATATTCTTTTCGGCCTTGTAATAATAATTTAATGGTCACACCACGTGAAGCAGCCTTAAGTAACGCCTTCCTGAATTTTCTGCCAGGGATAAAGTAAGCATTAGCAATCATAATTTCGGTCTTGGCTTCTGCAATTGCCTGTAGATAGGCCTTTTCAATGTCGTGTCGGTGCAGTACGTTATCTCGCAAGACAAAAGCGATTTTGACCGCTTCCTTTATCGCTTGCTGTTCCAGCGATGCCTTGGGTTTTTGTTTGCTGATATGTGCTCTCTTAAATCTTAACCATGCCATGCGCCGCCATAGTTGTTGCACGCTTGCTTTGATGGCTACCATGACTGGACCTTTTACCAGCACAGCATAATCGATGCGTGGTGCAGTTTGATGAGGCGTATTGTAATCATCAATAATGTTGATGCCGCCTACAAAACCGGTTTCTCCGTCAATTACGGCTACTTTACGATGCATACGCCTTAAGCGTCCTTTTTGTAAGGTCCAAGGTGAAATTTTCGGGCGATAGAACATCACTTGTACGCCACATGTTTCTAGTTCATTGATGTATGTCTTTGGCAAATCCTTAGAGCCAAAGCCATCCAACAACAGATTGACAGTCACGCCGCGTAACGCTGACTCTTTAAGTGCATTGCCGATTTTAATTCCTGTTGCATCGAGTTCATAAATGTAGGTTTGCAGATAAATTTCATATTGAGCATGTTGAATAGCAGTTTCTAATGCGGGAAAAAACTCTGCGCCGTTACGCAACAACTTAATTTGGTTACCATAAGTGAAATGCATCATGATTTTAGAAGTGTTGCAGTCAGAACAGCGTGGTCTGATAGCTTAAGAAAATGGGCACCCGCATGTACTTCCACGTGTTTAATATCTAATCCTCTTACATAGATACGGTCCATTCTTAGCATAGGTAGCCAAGCAGGGAAGCTTCGCGCTGGCTTACCGTGATGATGCTCAAAAACCTCATGGAGTTTTAAGCGGTTTGCAAATTTCGCTCCTGCGCGCATACTCCAATCATTAAAATCTCCAGCAACGATTAATGGGGCGTCTACTGGTATATGATGTTCAATGTAACTTGCAACATCCATTAATTGTTGGCGTCGCCAAGGCGCAAGTAGGCCTAAATGTACGCAAACAGCATGTAGCTTTTCGTCCCAATCTGGCACTTCGATTTCACAATGTAACATGCCCCGCTGTTCAGATGCATGCGCAGAAATATCCTGATTGTATGATTTGGTAATTGGGAACTTCGAAAGAAGCGCATTACCATGATGACCAGCAGGGTAAACTGCATTTTTACCATAGGCATAATCAGACCAAATAGAATCAGCCAAATACTCTAACTGGCCTGAAGTTGACCATGCATTAAAACGTTTACTGTGCTTAATATGCATGTCTTGCACTTCTTGTAAAAAAATCACATCAGCATGTAATTTTCTGAGTAACTCCCGCTGGCTTTGCAGTGCAAAGCGGGCATTAAAATGGGTAAAACCCTTGTGCATATTAAATGTGGCGATGCTGAGTGTATTTTGCAAAGTAATTTATGAATAATATTAATTTAAACCTTAGCGCTTTAAAAAATTGACTTAATATCGCTAAACCGCAGATATTAGCCACCATCCGACCCACGTTGCGCATACTTGCACAACTAAACCTAAAATTACTTTTTGGTAATAAGGCTTGCTGCCGCTAATGACAGCCATGACAGCTTTTGCAGCAGAGTTTGCAGTAAAAGCCATTAAAATTGGCATAACAGTATTATCTACAGCAAGTTTACCAGTTGCGGCAAGTGTTGCGACTGCAATGGTCGGCGCATGCACGTCAGCTAAGCCTGCAATGCCAGATGCTACTACTAGCCCAGCTTGTCCAAACCAAGCGTTTAATGCGGCTGAAATAATTAGGATGACAGCAATTGCACTGGCAAGTATCAACGCATGTTTAACGCTAAAAGTTTTGCTCGGTTGAGATGTTTCAGTTTGATTTTTATTTAGTGTACTTAACGCAAAAATGACACCAAAAATCAATATTGAAGTTCCTCCAAACGCAAGTGGAACAACAAGTGTAACGAGTGTAGGTGGATGAATAACAGCAAGCAACAAGGCAAGTTGCAAAATGGTGGCTAAGCTTGATAATGTGGCGCTTGCAATGGCCGCATCTAGAATAGCTGGCGTTTCTTTTGCTCGCACGCCCATCGCACTCACAGTTGCGACACTTGAAATAAATCCCGATATTAAGCCGACCAAAGGTAAGCCTATGCGCGCACCTAACCAACGCAAAGCAAGATGACTTAGTGCACTGATGGACATCACTAAAATTACAATCAGCCAAAGATTGCGTGGGTTAATTGCCTGAAATGGGCCAAGAAAAGTATTGGGCACTAGGGGCAGCACAATAAGCGTTGCAGCGGCTAAGATGAGAAAATCATTTAATTCATCTTTAGTCACCATGTTCTTCACAAAGCCATGGATGGGCTCTTTAGCTGCAAGCAAAATAGCGACACTCACACCAATGGCTGCGCTTAACGCTGGTTGGCTAATGGCCAAGCCGCCTAGAATGACTGTCAATAACAATGCGATTTCTGAGGTGTTGCCAGGGTCTGGGTCTTGTTGCTGATAGCTAGATACAGCTGTAAACACCATCACACAAATAACTGCAGTGACGAGTAACCAAAAGTTAAAGATAGTGCTCACCGCACCAAGTAGCGAGGCAATGGTAAATGTACGTATGCCTTGAGATGCTCTATCTGGCCCTGTGCCCTTGCTACGTTCTCGCTCCGCGCCGATGAGCAAACCTATTCCTAGAGCAACTGCTAAATTTAGCCATACTGTAAAGTCAACAATCCCTAGCATATACCAACTTTCAGTAGATTTATTTGATATTGATAAAACCCCGCAAAGCTATACGAGATTTTGTCTATAAGCTAAGTGTATAGAAATTATGGTTTAAGGTGTTGATTTGTATCAATTCAAAGTGGTGAAAAATCTATTTTATAACTATTGTGGATTAGTGCTTAATTTTGCTAAGCCCTTGTATTATTTGTAATTGGCAATCCAACTCATTAGTTCAGCTTTTGGTAGAGGTTTGCTAAATAGGTAACCTTGCGCAATATCACATCCCATTTTCTTCAACATTGCCAATGCATCCTCGTCTTCAACACCTTCTGCGGTGACAGTCAGACCAAGATTGTGTGCTAAACCTATGGTCGCCTGCACAATAATTGCGTCACTTTCGTTCGATACCATGTCGAGCACAAAAGATTTATCAATTTTTAATTCAGAAACAGGCAAGCGCTTTAAATACGCCATGGATGAATAGCCGGTGCCGAAATCATCAATCGAAAATTCGAAGCCCATGCTCTTCAAGCGCTCTACAATAATCAGCGCGCGTGTTGGATCGGTCATGATACTGCCTTCGGTAATCTCAAAAATTACCCAACTTGGATCTATGCCAATTTTTGCGGATAAGCCCGCGACAAGGTCGGGTAGTTCAGGATTTAATAAATCTTTCATAGACAAATTAATCGACACTTTAATTTCGTAACCGTTTTTATGAAAGTCTGCACAAGCGGTAAAAGCTTCTTCAATCACCCAAGCGGTAAGCTCAATAATTAATCTGCTTCTCTCTGCTATGCTAATAAACTCGTCTGGCGATATAAAGCCGTGCTGTGGATGCTTCCATCGGATGAGTGCCTCTACCCCTAAAATTTGCTTAGTTTTTATGTTAAGTTTTGGCTGAAAATATAATTCTAAATGACGTTTTTCAATGGCTTTTTTAAGCTCACCCATCATGGTAAGCCTTTTGGAACTGTGCTCATCCATATCGCTCGTGTAAAGGCTGTAACCAGATGGTGATTTGTTTGCGAACACCACTGCAATACCAGCACGTTGAAACAACATATCGGCATCATCACCATCGTTAGGATAAACAGATATGCCAATGCTGGGGTGCAAGGTTAATTTAAGTGCGTTGGTAATAAAGTTAGGTTCAATTGCTTTAATTAGGCTTTTTGCAAGGCTTTCAGCTTGATCTTTATTGCAGTCGGCTAGCAGAAGCGCAAAATTACCTGAATCAATACGAGCAATAGAATGTTTTTTAGCAGCCCAACTTTCTAATCTAGTGGCTAATTGCTTGATAACCAAATCCGTACTCGTAGGGCCAAGCGTGTCTTGAATCTCTTTGAGGTTTTCAATATTGAGCAACATAATGGCAAATGAAGCATCCGCTTGACCAATAGATTCTCTAAAAGCTGATTCTATTCGGTCATAAAAAAGTGCTTGGTTAGGTAGGCCGGTGAGGTGATCGTGCGTGGCAGCAAGGTTAGCCTGCATTTGCATTTGGCTTGCATAAGATCTGAGTTCTTTGGTTTCTTCCATCACCAACAAACTCGCCTCATTCGCAATCATGTAACTAGAGTATTGGCCTACATAGGCAAATACAAAAGGCAGTAAATCTAGTATCCAAAGCGCTACATTATTCGACTGAACATCCACAAGATGATCGAATTTAATAGAGTCATGCTGAGCATAACTCGCCAACAGTGTTGCAAGAATAATGGCTAAAAATGCGATGATGACCAACTCAATCGCTGTTTTGGTGGCTTTGGTTCTGAGTAGATTAGTACTTTTAGCTAATCCAGAATTTGAAGTTGCTGAAATGATTCACTCCCCAAATCATCATTAAACGTTTAAGGCAGAAAAATAACGCATATTATTATGCACTTATTGTTTTTGTTACGGTATTTTTTTAAAAAACTTGAGCTAGTTTTTTAAATTTTAATTATGTTGCAAATCGCCGAGAAAATTTTAATACTCTAGAAGCCTCTATCCATAAGCCTTACAGGGCAGGTGTTTTGATGTTAGTGTAAATCCCCACAACTTTCTTTTAACCATTTACCACTAATATCCGCTTTTTCATCTACTGGGCTACCTTGAGCTTCACCAACAAAGTGAGTTTGCCCATTAAAAGTTTCTGCACTGGTGAGCATGCCAACTGCCGTGCCATTACCCTTAAGCTCGTTACTTGCGCAAATAAAATCAACCTTAAAATTATTTCCGCTTCGATTTGCATTTTTTGTAGAGCAGCCTAGCTGTGATTGGTAAAAATTTGGGAGCGTCTTTTGTGCAGCCATTTCTTTAGTAATACATGCTTGAGAGATTGCTGCGCCGTTTTCAATTTGCGGTATTTCTAGCCCATACTCGTTGGCTAAATCTTTAATATTTTGCATTTGGTCTGCTGGAATGCGCGGTACCAACAATAATAAATCAGAGGTAGTGGTGATTTGCCATAAGCCTGGCTTAGGCTCAAGTTCTGCCGCGTTTAAATTGGATACGGATATTGATAAACTGATTATGAAACCAAATGAAATTTTGCGCATTGAATATCCTAAATGTTTGAGGATTACGCAAATATAGAGTTTTTAAATTTAAGTTAAGTTCATCACGAATTTATTTTGTTGCTGCCACTAACGGGCCACAGTCCAATATCCATCTGCCTCCTCACGCATCTGTTTATTTAGATGCGCTCAACAACATTAAAGTGATTATTCTTCGAATTGTTGTTTGGTGATTGGAATATGGGCAATGACAGTCAGTTTATATCCGTCACTAGAAAATGTGCTGACATGCGCGAGGAACCATTGCGTATGGTTTTTATTTAGGCAGTGACAAGCATATTTATGCGGAAATTCTAATTGATCACCTCTCATCACCGATCTAATGCCTTCTGCGAGTATTTTCACTTGTGCAGATTCAATGCCAAGCACGCGATCGCATACATTTAAATAATTGATTCCTTCACATGCAAAATTACGATCTCCTGCTCGGCTATTTGATGCATTTTGTCGCCAAGCGTCGTTCACTAAAATAATGATGCCATTTTCATCAAGCACCACAGTACGTGGGGTGACATGGTTAAGCGCTGCTTGTGCCGAGTTCTGCAATTTAAGTAATTCATAGGCTGCATTGACCGATTGAACTGGGCTGTATGCTTGGCCTTGCAAGTTTTTAGGCTTAGTTTCGTGAATTAAGAAAATTTGTTCTGTGCTTAGATTTAACCATTCAATCAGCACTTGCATGTTTGCGGGTTCAGGCAGTGTAAGTCCGTTTTTCCATTTTCTGGCGGTCTCTCGTGAAATGGTTTTAGTGCCATACGCACGTAAGTTAAATTGATTAGCAAGCTCGGTAGAAGATGGAATTTTACCCAATTTCGCCTTAAGTCCAATATTTAGAATTTTGGAAAAGTTTTCTATTAGTAATGAACGATTGTTCATTACATTACCTTTTAGTCGAACTGGCAAAGTGAGTTATTACCTATGGATAAACTTTATTTCAGAATTAGTAAGACTTACATCATGTACTTATATTTATAAATAGCGAGCTTAATTTAATATAAATTTAAATTGCCAACTTGAAGTTGGCGAAATAGGGTTTATTGGGTATTAAATGTGCTGATGCTACTAAATTTATTTAATTGCGTTAATTTTGAATTTTTTTAGCAATTAATGACATCGTTAATGTTGACGAGCCTTATGTTTAATCAAGCACTTATTGAAAAAGAATTAGCAGAAATCAAAGCTGAACGTGAATCAGTGTTTAGTGTGCTTACTAAGCTGGAGTATATTGCGTTAATAGATGCTTACCAAGCCATGTTAGATTCCAGCAATGAGGCTTTTTATACATTTGCAAAAAATCTAACAAAGTTAGAGCATGAAATGATGCTAAAAAGAATGAGTCAAGCTTTGCTCATGCAATACAACAAGCCAAATACAAACAAAATCCTTATCTTAGCAGTGCAAATGAAACAAGATTTTGAAAATGTAAAGCATGACTTTTTAAACGCATCGAACAAAATTTTGCAAGAATTGTAGTCTTGATATGACTGAAATTGAATACATGGGTGTTTATTTTAAACAATGCTTACAAAAGGGCCTGGAAGATATGAAGGCTGATTTTGAATCGGGCAAAAGCAAACTTACCCTAGAAGAATACAATGAACTACGAGTAAGCTACCTAAATATGTTAGAAGATGGTAACGTCATTTACTACTACCGAGCAAAACTGCTCAACGAAGCTCATCATCGGTCCGTCACAATGAGAATGAACAAGGCACTTTATCAACAATATATTAATGATAAATTATGCAGTATGGCACCACTCGCAATTCAACTCAAAAAAGAAGACAACAACCCCAATTTTATTTGATTAAGTTTAAGATTCCATTAAGTATTGAAGGCGCTGAAAGCCAACATACATAAGCCTTTTAGAGCATATATTTTGATGTATATTCAACTCGAATATATTTCACCAAACTCATAAAACCAATTTCCGTTTTCAAAGATAAAGTGACTTCTTTCATGCAAGGTGAGCGTTTTTTGTTTTCCTTTACGAAAGCGCGCTTTAAAAGTGACTGTGGCGTGATTT
>CAYXHH010000019.1:0-21688 GCA_964464725.1 uncultured Methylotenera sp.
TGCATTATTAATGTGACGCATCGCGATACCAGCGCCTATTACTTCTTTAAACATTAATTGCGACTGATCTGGCAAAGTGATGACTTTTTCACCTTTCCAAATCACACTATACTTATTAAGTGCATTATTTTTGCTAGTATTTTTGTCATTTTCAATGATAAAAGCACTGCCTTGAAAGCGTCGCAGAATATGTCTTGCAGACAGTTTAACTTTAACACTAGCATCTGGCTTTGCATCAAAAAGTTGTTGCCTAATTTGTGTTAAGTGCGCCGCACTGGGTACGTCACAAGCGTGCTGTTTTAACCACCAACGCAACGCATTGTGAATGCGTGCCTCGCTTAATTGTGTAAGTGGCTGCAATTTAATTTGCTGTGTATTTGTTTGGTGTAACTGGCATGCAGTAATATCCATTTCCGCCAAATCATCCAATAGCATGTCTGCCTCAGCCAGATGGCTGGCGGCCCGTGCTATGGTTTGGCGTATGGCTGGGTATTGCTTTGAAAATATGGGCAAGACTTCATGGCGTATAAAATTGCGGTCAAACTGGGTGTCTAAGTTACTTTCGTCTTCAACCCAAGTTAGATGATGTTGTTTTGCATAGGCTTCTAATGCGCTACGTGGCACATTTAATAATGGCCTAATTATTTTTTTATTGAGCACACCCATACTCGCCATGCCCTTAACGCCAGCGCCACGCGCAAGTTGCAACAACAAGGTTTCTGCTTGGTCATCTTGGTGGTGCGCGACACAAATTAAATCTGCATCACCATCCAAAAGCGCTTGGTATCGCAACGCTCGCGCCGCAGATTCAATACCTAAGCCACTGTTTTTATTAACTTTTAATTTAGTTAAGGTAATTGGGACATTTAACTTTTGACAAAGATTCTTACAAAAATCTGCCCAATGGTCTGCGTTTGTGCTCAATCCATGATGCACATGATGCGCGCTTAATTTAAAAGGGAGGTTTTGTTTGCAATTGACGAGTAAATGCAGTAAAACTACTGAGTCTAATCCCCCACTCAGGCCCAACTCAAGCTTAGGATTAGCGAGATTATTCCTTAAAAAAACATCCTTTAAAAATGCATGTAACTGTGACGTTAAGGATGTTGTTTTATTTGCTGGCAGTTTCTTTAAACTTGCCATAGCTCATTAGTCGATCGTAGCGTGTAGCGAGCAGTTTATCCGTTGGTTTCTTTTGCAATGCAGCGAGTTCTGTTTTTAGCGCACGACGCAGTGACTCCATTGTAGTCGCAACATCACGATGTGCGCCACCTAAAGGTTCTGAAACAATCACATCTACCAAACCGAGTACTTTTAATCTTTCTGCGGTGATAGCTAATGTTTCTGCAGCTTCGGGCGCTTTGCTCGCACTTTTCCATAGAATAGAAGCGCAACCTTCTGGCGAAATGACTGAGTATGTTGAATACTGCATCATTAAAAGCTGATCCACCACACCAAGCGCTAATGCACCACCTGAACCACCTTCGCCGATGATCACGCCCAGAATAGGAGTTTTTAGTTCTGCCATTACATATAAATTTCTTGCAATCGCTTCAGACTGGCCGCGCTCCTCTGCACCAATACCAGGATATGCGCCTGGCGTATCAATGAGCGTGATAATCGGCAAACCAAATTTCTCCGCCAATCTAAATAGTCGCAATGCCTTACGATAGCCTTCTGGACGTGGCATACCGAAGTTTCGATATTGACGTTCTTTGACGTCCCGCCCTTTTTGATGACCCACCACCATAACTGGCACACCTTCAAATCGCGCTATACCGCCAACTATTGCTGGGTCATCTGCAAAAGCACGATCGCCATGCAGTTCTTCAAAGTCTGTAAACAAATGTGCAATATAATCAAGCGTATACGGACGCTGAGGATGGCGTGAAACTTGTGAAATTTGCCAAGCGGTTAAATTTTTATAGGTATCTTCAAGCAGTTTTTTATTTTTTTTCTGAAGTTGCTCTAATTCTTTTGAAATATCCAAGGCGTCGTGGTCATCATGCGAAACCTGAAGCGCCTCTATACGCGTTTCTAAATCGGCAATCCCTTGCTCAAAATCTAAGTAACTAACTTTCATGGATTTTCTTTAAAAATAAAAAATTATATTAATTATAAAGGATTTTTACGTTTTCAACCGATAACCACGCTTTTAGATTTTGCAATAGCTCATCTTGTAACTCAACTCGCCAAGCATCTCCCAGCATTAAACTAGCTTGACCTTGGCTATTATGATATTCAATTTTCACTGGACAAAGCTTTTGGTCAGTATCGGATACTTTTTTGCAATAAGGTGCAAGTATGCTGGTCAGTTTAGCCGCATCAGATTGACCGTTGCATGATATCTTTAACATACTGGCATAGGCGCTACGTGCACTTGCTAAATCATAAATTTTACGCGCATTGACACGATTTCCACCAGAAAAATCATCATGACTGACGCGGCCTTCAATCACCAACAACTGATCTTCTTTAATCAAATGTGCGGATTGATTGAGCAACTCACTGCCCACCACTACATCCACCCTAGCAATCGCGTCATCCAAAGTCACTATCGCCATTTTTCCGCGCTGCGTCATGCGTATACGCACGCCCATCACCACGCCCGCCAATAATTTAGGCTGCTCTTGGGGCACTAAGTCTGCCAAGCTACCGCTGACAAATTGACTAATATCATTTTTTGCCGCTAAAAATGGGTGACCACTTAAATAAAAACCAAGGGCTGCTTTTTCTTCAATCAAGGCTTGCTCGGCTGTCCACGCTGGCACATTGGGCAAGCTATGTTTTGTGACAGCATCACCACCAAACAAGCTGTCTTGCCCAGCATGGCTGTTCGATTGCTCAGCCGCAGCGACTGCCAAGCCAACGCCTGCAAGTAAGGCAGCACGATTAGGTTCAAGTTTATCAAACGCACCTACGCGAATTAATGATTCAATGACTCGGCGATTGACTTTACGTAAGTCTAGGCGGGCGCAGAAATCAAATAAGTCTTTAAATGGACCACCGCTTTCGCGCGCTGCCAAAATCACCTCAATTGCAGCTAAACCTGTACCTTTTACTGCCCCAAGACCATACAAAATTTGCTTAGCATTGAGTGGTTCAAATCGATAACCACTTTGGTTGATATCAGGTGGCAACACTTCGACATTATTGGGCGCACAATCATCAAAAAAGGCATGAATATTATCTGTATTGTTCATGTCAGCCGACATAGTCGAGGCTAAAAATGCCGCAGGATAATGTGCTTTTAAATAAGCCGTGTGATAAGCAACAAGGGCATAGGCAGCTGCATGAGATTTATTAAAGCCATAGCCAGCAAACTTTTCTAACAAATCAAATAACTCATTGGCTTGGCGTTCATTTAAACCGTTTTTACTTGCACCTTCGGTAAAGATAGCGCGTTGCGCATCCATTTCTTCTTTTTTCTTTTTACCCATGGCGCGTCGTAGTAAATCTGCACCGCCAAGGCTGTAGCCCGCCACCACCTGCGCAATTTGCATCACCTGCTCTTGGTAAACGGCAATGCCATAAGTCTCTTTTAAAATAGATTCTGTCGCTGGATGCGGATATTCAACGCGTTGTTTTCCGTGCTTGCGACGGCAATAATCTGGAATCAAATCCATCGGACCTGGGCGATACAAGGCCACCAAAGCAATAATATCTTCAAAGCAATCTGGCATTGCTTGCTTCAGCATGTCTTTCATGCCGCGCGACTCTAGTTGGAATACCGCTGTTGTATTTGCCTTTTTAAGGAGGTTAAATGTTGCTTTATCATCTAAAGGTATACTGTCAAATCTTAATGGTGTTTCACCAACTAATGCGCGCTGTTTATTGGCATTTTCAAGTGCCAACTCTAAAATGGTTAGAGTACGCAAGCCTAAAAAGTCAAATTTAACTAGACCCACTGCCTCGACATCGTCTTTATCGTATTGGCTTACTAAACTTCCGCCATCAGGCTGACAGTAAATTGGCGAGAAATCAGAAATTTTGCTTGGGCTAATTAACACGCCACCCGCATGCATACCCACATTGCGCACCAAGCCTTCTAAACGTAGTGCTAACTCAAGCAACTCAGCCACTTCTTCTTCAGAGTCGCGTCTTTCTTGCAGTTGTGGCTCTTTTTCTAGTGCGCTTGCGAGAGTAATGCCCAACTCTAAGGGAATGAGTTTTGCAATACCATCGACAAAATTAAAGGGTAAATCGAGTACACGACCAACATCGCGAATCACGGCCTTAGCTGCCATGGTACCAAAAGTGGCAATTTGCGACACAGCATCTAATCCATATTTATGTTTCACATAATCAATGACACGGTCGCGGCCATCCATACAAAAGTCGATATCAAAGTCAGGCATCGATACGCGGTCTGGATTTAAAAAGCGCTCAAAAAGTAAATTGTATTCTAACGGGTCAAGGTCAGTAATATTAAGGCTATAGGCGACCAGAGAACCTGCACCAGAACCACGGCCAGGACCAACAGGGACGCCATTATTTTTGGCCCAATTAATAAAATCGGCCACAATTAAAAAGTAGCCAGCAAAGCCCATTTGATTAATAATTTGGCATTCAAAAGCCAACCTAGCAGCGTATGCTGGGCGTTTTGCAGCGCGCACATTTTCATCTGGGTAAAGCATACTTAATCGCGCTTCTAGACCAATATTTGATTGTTGCGTGAGGTAGGTATCTAAACTCTCTTGATTGGGTGTTGGGAATTTCGGCAGATAATTTTTGCCCAATGTAATTGTTAAGTTACAGCGTTTTGCTATTTCAACCGTGTTTTGGATGGCTTCTGGAATATCTGCAAACAAAGCACACATCTCAGCTTGCGTTTTAAAGTACTGCTGCTCAGTAAAGTGTTTGGGGCGTCGTTTATCCGCCAACATATAGCCTTCGGCAATACAGGTTCTAGCCTCATGTGCTTTAAAGTCATCTGGAGAAATAAACTGAATTGGATGCGTGGCCACCACGGGAATATCATGTTGGCTAGCCAGATTTAATACATGATTAATAAGCGTTTCTTGCTGCGGGTTATCATGCGCTGTACGTTGCAGGTCAAGATAAAAACGATCAGGAAACATGCGCGACCATGACTTAACCAAAACTGCTGCAGCCTCATGATTATTGGCTTGTAGCGCATTGCCAATATCACTATGTGCATTGCCTGAAATTAGTATCAGCCCCTCTGTGCCATTGTCTTCAATATTATCCAGCCAGGCTTGTTTTATTTCGGCACGGCCTCGATATTGATTTTCCAAGTAGGCACGGCTAATCAGCTGACATAATTTAAGGTAGCCAGCATTATTCTGTACTAACAAAAGCAGGCGAAAAGCTTGGTCACGATTTTTAGGATTCTCAAGCCAGAGTTCACAACCTAAAATCGGCTTAATCCCTCGACCACGAGCCGCTTTATAGAACTTAATTGCACCAAATAAATTACTTAAATCGGTGAGTGCAACAGCTGGCATCCCATCTTTATTTGCCACATCAATATAGTCGTCAATCCTAACGATTCCATCAACTATTGAAAATTCGCTGTGACAGCGCAAATGGATAAACTTTGGGCTATAGACTTCGGATTGTAGTGGTGTTTCTTGCATGCAGCTATTTTACCGCAAGAAAATAATTGTGCTAAATGAATGTTAAGTTTAAAAAACAGAATGCATGCATACTTAACGTTAAATTCTCATAAGTTTTATGCATGCCAGTATTAAATTTTAGTGGAGTGTGCTTTTTGCTTTGATTAACTCATTGACTTTGCTAATTAATTCATCATCTTGTACGGGCTTACCAAAGAATGCATCGACACCAATTTCTTTAGCTAAGTTTTGATGTTTGTCAGCCGTCCTTGAGCTGATCATCACAAGAGGCGTTTGCGCAGTGCGGACATCATCACGGATATTACGTGCTAAACCAAAACCATCCATACGTGGCATTTCAATGTCAGTAAGAATCGCATCAGGTGTTGTTTCTTGCAATATCTGCATTGCATCCAAACCGTCTTTAGCGACCAATACTTCAAACCCTTCTCGCTCAAGTAATCGTGCAAGTACTTTACGCATGGTCAGCGAGTCATCTACCACTAGCACTTTGTACTTAATCGCCACTTTAGCTACTTTGGCTTTAGGTGCTTTAACCACTACACTACCTGCCGCCAATGATTCTAGATTAGCTAATTGCACAGGGTTAATAATCAGAATCACGCGACCATCACCAGCCACCGTCGCACCCACAATGCCCGGAACACGCGCAAGTTGTGCTCCAATTGGTTTCATCACCGCCTCTTGATTCCCGATAACCTCATCGACATGCAAGGCAATATTATGTTGGGCACTACGGAGTAATAATACCGACACATAGGCATGGTCTTCTGGCTGCTGTTCTTGATGATGCAATAATTTAGATAAATAATGCAGCGGGTATTTATTGTCTGCCCACACAATTTCACCAGCTTTGTAGGCCTCAATTAAATCGAGCCGTTTGATTTTTTGAGCTTGTTGTATCATCGTGACTGGTAGCGCGTAAATAGTATCTCCAGAACGCACCGCGAGCACTTGTGCAACAGACAGCGTTACTGGCAATTGCACATTAAAAGTCGTGCCTTTGCCAAACTCACTATCCAAATCCACACGACCACCTAAGCCGCTGACGTCATTACGCACAACATCCATGCCCACGCCACGACCAGCAATTTGTGAAACCTTATCAGCTGTAGAGAACCCCGTCTCAAAAATAAGCGACATCAGTGCTTGCTCACTAATTTCCGCATCCGCACTTAGTATTTTATTCTTAATCGCTTTATCTCTGATGCGCTTTAAATTGATGCCTGCGCCATCGTCGCTCACGCTAATATTAATTTCATCATTGGCCTGACTAACTTTCAACTTAATGAGACCGGCTTCTGGTTTACCAATCTTAAGACGCTCTGTTGGCGCCTCAATTCCGTGCGCAACCGCATTACGTAATAAGTGTTCCAATGGCGCACCTAGCTTATCAAGTACACTGCGGTCAATTTCTGTTGTTTCACCCTCTATCACTAAATCTACCGACTTTTTCAGTTCCCTTGCAGTCTGTCTCACAATTCGTTGCATACGCTCAGAAATTTGTTTAAACGGCAACATACGCGCGCTTAACAGACTTTGTTGCAAGTCACGATTCATACGGTTTTGTTGTTGCAGTGCTGCTTCCGACTGGTCCAAGTTGCCTAGTAACGCACTTTGAATTGTGGCCACGTCGTTCACACTTTCCGCAATCATGCGGGTTAACTCTTGTAAACGCGTAAAACGGTCAAACTCTAAGGGGTCAAAGGTTTCATTGGTTTCTTGCAATATACTTAACCGTGATTGCAATTGCGTTTCTGCTTCAATCTCTAGTTCACGCAAGTAGTTACGCAAGCGTGAAACGCTTTCTGTTAAGTCATTTGATGACTGCTTGAAGCCAGCGAGTTCACGGTCTAAACGTGAGCGAATAATTGAAATCTCACCCGCCTCATTAATTAGTCTATCTAACGTATCAGCGCGAATGCGTAAAAATTGCGCTTTTCTATCGGTTGCACGACCTGACGGTGCAACATCCATTTGAGGAGCTAACTCCACATCCTGTTCTGTGGTTTCTTTTGTTTCTTCGAAGTAAGAACCAATTTTATCCAACTCGACAAACATGAGATCGAAATCGGCCGCCTCATTTTTACGCTTAAGCGCTTGCGTGACTTGCTCCTCGAGCTCATGAATTGAGTCCCCAAGTTCAGTTTGTCCCGCCATTCTGGCACTACCCTTTAAGGTATGCAGTGCACGCTGTAACGCATCTGGATGTTGCATTTCTTTTGGGTTGGCACGCCATGCTCTTAACTCAGAGCCTAGCTCTGGCATAATTTCATGAGCTTCCTCGAGGAACATACTCAACAACTCATTATCGACGTTATCTTTATTGAGTCCACCTCTTTGTTGATATTGCATGCCTTGCGTAATTAACTTAACTTCAATTTCACTTGCTTCATCGTCAACAGATTCATCCTCATCATCTGATATTTCGTCTAGTGACAAGGCAGCGATATGATTTTCATCTATGTTTTCATGATTGGTAGTTGTTAAATCAGGATTGTCACCAGCTATTGTTTCTGTGGCTTGTGCTTTATTTTGTATAGCCTCTTGAGTCGCTTCAACGAGTACTTTGATTAATGCATTTGCAGCGCGCGGATGATCAAGCTCGGATATTTTTTGCCACATTTTTGATAAGTTTTTAATCACATTGCTGTATAAAACTAAATGTGGTGGCGCCCAAATTGGGCATACTTCATCTAACCAATGCTCTAAGGCGCGACCTAACTCACCCATAGGCTTAAATTCTGCGGCAAGTGCGTTACTCGCTAAAGTATGATTTGCTTGCCTTGCTGTTTGTGAAGGTTCAGTGATTGTACTATCAGACAATTTTGCTACATCATCTTCTAGTATCTTAATATTCTGTGCACTTTCATTTAAGAAAATATCATAGAGCGCTCGACTCATCTTACGCGTGCCACCAATCAGCACATGTACATCTGGCTTTTTATTCGCTGATTTTTTGCGTGGATTGACGCTTGCACTGTCTGTTGTTTGTTCCGTAGCAATTGGCTTATCTGTAAGGTGAGGAAACTCTGCAATGCGTTTAAACCAAGCATCCTGATTGACTTCTACAATACTTTTTGCTCTGAGCTCTGCAGCCCAACCCGCAAATGCAGCAGAAACTTGCTCAATCGCCAGCACTTGAGAGGTATTTAAATGCTCTTTCTCATCCAGTATGTCATTTAAAAAGAATTCCACTTTCCCAGCGACTTCGCCAAGAGCGCTTAAACCCACGGTGCGTCCACTGCCCTTGAGCGTATGAAAACTCCTACGCACCTCGACCAAAGCATCATGATTGGTTAAATTGACGCGCAAGGCCTGACAATTCTGTGCAATATGCGCTAATACCTCTTCAGCCTCAGTCAGATATATATCAAGCAATTCATCATCAAATGCTTGATCAGTCACTTTTTCGCCGTCATCAACATCTTCAAGACTTAAAGCGGGTTCTGCTAATTTTTCGGCTTGGATTTCCGTTAACTTGTTGGCTATTGTTTCTGTAGCCTCACTTGTTTCTGAATGCGCTGTAGGCAATGCATCTTCTTCTGCAGGTGCTTCAATAAAGCTCGCAAGTCTGTCGTTTAACCTTTGCAAAGCATTTTCGAGCGCCATTTCAGCTTCGGGCCGTGTTTTTGGCATCTCCTCCGCATACAGGCCTAGCATACTTAAACTTTCGGCCACCAATTCGAAGTCTGCTTGATTGGTAGCATAATGATCTTGTTCAAATTGTTTTACAAACCGCTTGCTGGCATTTGCAATTGCTGTAGGAACAGGCAATCCCAACATATCGAATACGCCAGAAACTTCGCTTAAAGGCTGACCAGTGAGAGACAATGGCGTTTTATCTGATGGATTGCGGAAATAGCTATCGAGCGCTTGCTCAACAATTTTGAGTGATTCATTAATATGGATGACAATTGCTTTAACCGTGTCACGATCAAGCTCACTTGCACGGTCTTCTTCCAGTCTTTCATAGCCTTCGCCTGAAGATATTGACTCTAGTCGCATGACTTCAGAGAACAAGCTCTGCATTCTTTCTGCATCAAGCTGCTGGTAGTTTTTAAGTGAAGACTCAATAATATTTAGGGCTGCCGCCATTTCAATTAGGGCGGCATGATTCACCTTGCTTTCATCATCACGTAGTGTGTTACTCGCTTGTTGCAACACTGAGTAAACATCCACTAATAAAACTTGCGTTAAATTTTGCGTAATGGCATGGCTTGTGGTGACCGTTTCTGAAAATCTGCCAATTAAATCTTTATCAATTGGCACTGTTTTACTTGAATTACTATCGATTTTAGAAAAGTCTATTGTTTTAGAAATCTCTTCCCAAATGTCTTTAAGTTTAGCCAGCTCCTCAATCAGTTGATCAACATATGCAATTTCATCCGCATCGATATTGCTCCCGATATAATTAATTGATGATTTTTTATCAACCAAGACATCTAGCTCAAAGACTTCTTTGACTTTTAATACATCGTCTTTATCAACATCACTAATCGCAACAAAATACAAAATATCACGCAATAAGTTGCTATGTGGCTTCTTGACGCCATCCGCAAAAAGACGTAACTCCTGATCAAGTTTACGACAAAGTTTCTTTGCGCCCGGATTTTCGGCGATTTCCTTTTGTTCTAAAGCCTCAGTAAAAGCGCTCGCAACCCACCACAATGTTTTATCGCTATTTTTTTGCTGCGATTGACTCACATTGCGAACTGCATTTGTCATATTTTCTAAAGCTGTGACGTCTTTGCTTTGCAACCAACTAAGTAAAGCTTTTTGGTAAATTGCCCGCTGCTCAAGAATATAACTCGCATATTCTGTTTCACTTAACTCTTTAAATGGAATAGTTTTTGGCGCGCTGTTTGAAGTGTCGGGAAAAAACAACTCACTCTCTTCAAGGATTTCACCTTGCGCGTCAACAATTGGCTTTAATACTGGATATAGTCTCAATGGAATATCAGGCGAGCCATTGAGTAAGTCTTGTAAATAATGTTGTAAAGCTTTTACTGCATTTGCAAATTCTTCAATGATCTCAGGTGTGGCATTCACTGATTTTTTTTCTAATTTACTCGCTAATTTTTCCAACTCGCTACTAAAGCGTTTACAACCTTCCAATCCCACCATATCAAGTGCGCCGCTCGCTTGATACAAGCTAGTTTGTGATAGTCGCATTGGCGACATATCATGGATATTAGCTTGCACTGTATTCAAATTTGTTAATACAGATTCAAGCAATTGATTTATTTGGTCTTTAACCCAGGTTAATGGACCGCTATCAAAATTATCTGACACCTAATTGAGCTCCAAAAAATCTTATAAAAAGGTGTAAATTTAGGCCAATTTAAAACCAGACACAGACTCTCGTAGCTCTTCTGCCAACTTGGTAAGCTCGCCTACTGATGCAGTCGTTTGTTTCGTACCCTCAGTGGTTAAAGTTGTAATTTCCTGAATCTGCTTCATGTTACTCGACACCACAGAAGCCACTTGCGTTTGTGCTTCTGTTGCTGCTGAAATAGACTGGATGAGGCGCGCAAGATTATTTGTCACCGTCTCAATTTCCGTCAATGCACGACCCGCTTCATCTGACAACCTTGCCCCTTCAACCACACCCTCAGTGCTTTTTTCCATCGCAGCCACCGCACTATTCGTGTCAGTTTGAATGGTTTTTACAATCGCACCAATCTGTTTAGTCGCCTCGGATGAACGTTCCGCTAGCCTTTGCACCTCTTCTGCAACCACTGTAAAGCCGCGACCCGCCTCACCCGCAGAGGCAGCTTGAATTGCCGCGTTCAAGGCCAAAATATTCGTTTGTTCGGTAATGTCTGAAATCAACTCCACAATCTCACCAATTTCTTGTGAGCTTTCACCAAGTCGTTTAATGCGTTTAGAAGTTTCTTGAATTTGTTCGCGAATACCGTTCATACCCGCAATTGTATTCTGCACGGCCTGAGAACCTTGTGTTGCAGCCTCGAGCGAGCGCTGCGCCACCTGAGAAGCTTGGCTCGCGTTGGTGGACACTTGCAAAATTGAGCGCGTCATATTACTGACCGCTTCTGATGTCTCTGAAATTTGTTGTGACTGTAGTTCTGCAGCTTCAAGCAACGCCACTGAAGTACCCTGCGCCGCACCTGTTGCCGAGTTTACCTGCTCTGAAGCGCGGTTAATCCCTGTTACTAAGTCTCGCAAGCTATCAATCGTATAGTTAATAGAGTCTGCAATCGCGCCAGTAATATTCTCACGCACTTCAGCATGCACAGTTAAATCACCATCCGCTAGGTCACCCATCTCATCCAGCAAATTCAGAACCGCCATTTGGTTGGCCTGTCCATCTGTTTCTAGGCGCTTAACAGCCTCATCAATTGATTTTGCTTGGCGCATACCAAATATCCAAATAAACGCGAGAATCACCAAGCCCAAGATAGCTAGCGCTGTTAAAACGGCTTTTAGCAGAATGTCTGCATTATCCTGAGTTTTAGCTGCTTGTTTTTCAAGCTCTGCCACCATGGTACCAACCGTTTGTCTATTGACATCGTATGCAGCAGTTAAGTCAGCCAAGGGTTTTGCGGCTGCAATCGCACCTAATTTAATTGCAGGTACATAATCTTTATTATAAATACGATAAAAGTTTTCGTTTGATTTGATAACAGCTTGAAATGAGCCACCCATGGTATCTTGGTGTATATTTGCTTTCCAATACTCCACTTGCTTTTTAAATGCTGCTTCAGCTCTTGCAACCTCTTCTAACTTTTTATCTCGCAGTGCGAAATCAGAGCTTGATGCCGCAACGAAAGCCGCGTTTGCAGCCGCAAATGCATCTACTGAGTATAAGGGGGGAGGTAAAATATCAGCGCGCAAGTCTTGATTAGATTTAATTTCCTCATAAACAGGTCCTCCCACGCGCACTTGATTAATCGCATAAAATGCCAACGCAATAAAGAGTAACAACCCAATAATCGGTATAACCACCTGCCTGCGTCCACCAGTATCAGATCTACTTGCGCCCGCCCTGCTAAATAAACCTTTAATTTTAGCTGGTAATTCTTTTAGATTAATTGCCATATTCATTCAACCTCTCGTTAGTGCTTTGGGTGTTTCTTATTTGTTCAAAGCTTATGCTTTTTAAAAGACTTTATTTAAATCATATAGGGTGTTGCAAATTCTTTCGAACGTACTAATTTATCGCAGTCAAGCATATACCAAACGCGATTATCGTCATCTTGATAAGTCTGCGACTGTAAACAGATGTCATCTTCTATTACTTCTTCACGCAACTTCATTTCTTCTAACTTTCGTAAGCCAATCATTTTTTCTACCACAAAAGCGACATTCGATGTCACTGACTGACTGAGCAACAACAAGCGTGCACTAGACGAAATGCTGGTAAATGTATTTTCCAACATTTGCGCGATGTCATTAATGGCGTACAAAACCCCCCGCACATTTGCCACACCTAAAAACCAAGGTTTCACAATTGGGACACGGTGAATATCCATGATCGGCAAAGTTTCAGAAATCTCTTTCAAGTTGACTAAGACATTTTTATTGCCAATCACCACCCCCAAATAACCTGCGGGCGCTTCTGCACCAGCTTTTTTTGCATTTTCTAAACGCTCTAAAATACTGGTTTGGTACTCACGTAGTTGTGATTGTTTTGACATGGTTTTGCTACTAACTAATTAGTCAATTTTTGCAATAAGTGCTTTCAGCTCTTCTCTAGGTATCGGCTTTTGCACACAGGCTTTAGCGCCCATTTTTTCTGCCCATGAATGGTCGGTCACTTGCAACTTTCCTGAACATAAAATCACAGGGATTTTTGCTGTTACAGGATCTTTAGTAAGCGTGCGAGTAGCTTGAAATCCTGTTAGACCAGTCATAATAATATCCATAATAATTAAATCTGGTTTAATCTCAGCAGCACGCTCTACGCAAGCCTCACCACTTTCCAGAGCGACCACTTGGTATCCTTCCGATTCCAAAATGTCTGTCAAATAGAATCTATCTGTAGCTGAATCGTCGACGATTAAAATTTTAGAAATGGCCATATGCGTTCTCCAAATGAGTTATTTAATTAATTATTCTTTACCAACATAAGCATTCACTGCTTCAATCAGCGTATCTTGCGTGAATGGTTTAGTGAGGTATTGATCAGAGCCCGCCATGCGACCGCGCGCACGATCAAACAAGCCATCTTTACTTGACAACATGATGACGGGGGTAGATTTAAATTTTGCATTTCGCTTGATAAGTGCGCAAGTTTGATAACCATCTAATCTAGGCATCATAATATCCACAAAGATAACTTGTGGATGCTGGTCGGCGATTTTAGCTAAAGCGTCAAACCCATCTTCCGCAAGAATTACTTCACATCCTGAAGATTTAAGAAATATCTCTGCACTGCGTCTGATGGTATTGCTATCATCAATCACCATGACCTTTGTACCAGCTAAATTCGCTTGCGCCACTTTAACATTCCCCCTGCAGACCTAATTCTGCATCACCAATCTTAGACCCTACTATATTGCATGCTTGTTCTAAGTGCAATTTACTTAACTTACTTACTGAAATATCTTAAACCAAAAAATATAGACATTAAATAGTAATTTAAACAACTCATATGCACCAATAGCATGTGCTTCAATATGACATTTTTAAAATTAAATTGCAACACTTACGTTAGATATGTTATAAAATACTTTAACAATTACAAATAAACATTGCAATAAGCACAAAAATATTCATATACTAATGAGTACGGATTTAGCGTTTATAAAATTTAATTCAGGGAATATAAGCGATGATTATTAGACAAGAGTCGGTTGACTCTAAATCAGCTTTAAAGGATTTACCTAGCGCATCACCATTGCCAAGTGCAAATTTAGTTCTTGTTTTTGGATCTGTAAAAAGATTTTTAGAAGGTAAATTACAAGGCTTTTTAAAAACACGTTATCCAACTGCTCAAATTGTTGGATGTACCACCTCTGGCGAAATCAGCCCAACTGGGGTTTATGACGACAGCATACAAATAACCGCAATTCAGTGGGAAAAAACCGTACAGCGCGTGGCGCAAACCAAAATGTCTGGTATGCAAAACTCTTTTGAAGCTGCTGCCGGTTTAGCAAAACAACTCAAAGCCGACTCGCTTCGCACAATTATTGTGATATCAGACGGTCTCAATGTAAACGGCTCAGAATTATTAAAGGGCTTCCAAAGCGTACTTGGCGACTTACCAATTGTTGGTGGTTTAGCTGGTGATGGTGGCGCATTTGTTAAAACATTACAATTGTTTAACGATACAGTATCTGACAATCAGGTGATTGCCGTTGGTCTATATGGTTCGGCGCTTATTACCTCAAGCGGTGCTTTAGGCGGATGGAAACCTTATGGCCCACCTCGAAAAGTTACTAAGTCTGAGAAAAACGTGGTGTTTGAAATGGATGGCAAACCAGCGCTGCCACTATATAGAATGTATATTGGTGAGGCGTTTGCCCGTGGATTACCAGGTACAGGCCTGAAGTTTCCATTAGCGGTGATCGAAGAAGGTAAACGCGAAGTTGAGAAAATTCGCACACTGTTAGCCATTGACGACAAAAACAATAGCCTAACTTTTGCTGGTAACGTAGAAGAAGGCGAAACCGTCAGACTTTGTCAAACCAACCATGACAGATTAGTTGAAGGCGCAGGTGGCGCAGCTAATTTGGTGATGGAAAATTTAGGCCCAGGCAAAACAAACCAAGTCGGGCTTGCTTTATGCGTCAGCTGCGTTGGCCGCAAAGGCGTCATGGCAGAACAAGTTGGTGATGAAGTGAAACTCGTACAGCAAGTATTAGGTGGGCAAACGAATGTAGCAGGCTTCTATTCCTACGGTGAACTTGCACCACGTCCTAACACCACCGACAGTGTGCTACACAACCAAACCATGACAATTGGCTATCTGAGTGAAAATCTTTTAGCCTAAACAATTAATTTTTGTATTAAATCAAAAACACCTGTTCTATACAGGTGTTTTTTGTTTTATGATAGCTACTTAACGCTTAGTCAAAACAATAATTGATCATTAATAGAGGAAACCACTATGTCTAGTTCAGTCACGCTAAAAGGCAACCCCGTAGACGTCGCAGGTAATTTACCAAAAGTAGGTAGCACAGCGCCTAATTTCACTTTGGTTGATAAGGCGCTCGCGGATGTCACTTTAGATACCTTTGCTGGCAAACGCAAAGTGCTTAACATTTTCCCAAGTGTCGATACACCTACTTGCGCAACTTCTGTGCGCACATTTAACAAGCACGCATCAAGCTTGGACAATACGGTCGTCATCAACATTTCTGCAGACTTACCATTTGCGCAAACACGTTTTTGTGCGGCTGAAGGCCTTGAAAACGTAGTGAATTTGTCTAGCATGCGTGGTCGTGACTTTTTAATGAATTACGGCGTGCTTTTATTTACCAGCAAGCTTGCTGGCCTATGTGCACGCGCGGTGGTGGTGCTTGATGAAAAAAATATCGTTAAACACGTAGAGTTAGTGCCAGAAATTGCAAGTGAGCCAAATTATGAAGCCGCATTAGCAGCTTTAAAATAGCTTAAATTAAAACAAATCAAATCACCTGCCCTACAAGCCAATATTAATGAGGCTTCTAGGGCATTGTTTTTTGCTCGGCATCAAAACTATTCGTATTTTGTATATTTGGCGTTGCTGCCACGCGCTTTTTCGACTGGGTATTTAAGCGCATTCAAATCAATTTTTTGATTAGCGGCTGCGATTAAGTCTATATTTAAAACTTCCGCAATTCTCAGCAAATACACAAAAGTATCCGCCAATTCATGGCTCACTGCCTCGCGCTTTTCTGGCGTTAAATGTTGACTTTCTTCAGGCGTATCCCATTGAAATTGCTCAACAAGTTCCGCAGCTTCAACAATCATTGCCATCGCTAGATTTTTCGGCGTGTGAAACTGCGCCCAATCACGCTCCTCAACAAACCCATTCACACGGGCTCTCAAAGCTTGTAATGAGTCAGTCATGGCTTAATTACTCCTTTTGCGATTCTTTACGGTTACTACCTGCCACCATTTTAATTTCGAATAATCTGCACTCAAGTGGCCCATTAAATAACGGTGTTTTTTTGCTGGGCGTTAAGCGCATAAGTTTAGGCATGCGCAAGTCATTGGTTAAGAAGTAGGTATTCCAGCCCGCAAATTTGGTTTTGAGAGTAGTCGCCATTTGCGGATAAAGGGCCGCCAGCGCATCATCTTCACCAATCCGCACACCATATGGCGGGTTGGCCACCATCACACCATGGTCAGCGGGCGGCACCATCGCGGTAAACTCGACATGACTTAATTGCACAGCCTCTAACAGCCCTGCCGCTTCTAGATTTTGTTTCGCCACCCGCACTGCGCGCAAATCCATATCGCTGCCATATATGCGCTGAAAACTAGCAGACTTAACAGCTTTATTGGCCGAATTTTTAATCTTTTTCCAAGCATCTGATTCAAAATTCTTTAGCTTTTCAAAGCCAAAGTGACGGTTTAAACCCGGCGCTATATTGAGTGCCATCATTGCCGCCTCAAGCAAAAATGTACCGCTACCGCACATGGGGTCAAGAAGCGGATGTCCCACTTGCCAGCCCGATAGTTGCAAAATACCTGCCGCCAAGTTTTCGCGCAGAGGTGCTTCTATACTGGCTTTGCGGTTGCCCCGCATGTAAAGCGCATCGCCTGAGGTGTCGATGTAATACACATAACTATCTGCGGTTAAGTAGGCATGAATGCGCACAGCAGGCGTTTTAGTATCAATATATGGGCGAGCATTTACGACCTGCCTGAATTTATCGCATACGGCATCTTTTATTCTGAGTGTTGCAAACTCTAAGCTTTTTAGCGGGCACTTGACGCCCGTGACTTTCACCATGAAATCATGTTTTACGTCAAACCAATTCGGCCAGTTGATTTTAAAAGCCGCTTGGTACAAATCGTCTTCTGTCGCATATTTGCCCTGTCCTGCTTGCATGAGAATACGTGTAGCGACGCGTGAGTGCAAATTTGCGCTGTAACAAACGTTAAGTTCCCCCGCAAAAGCGACTCCACCATCGGTGGGCTTCAGGTCTTTGGCGCCTGCCGTTTTTAATTCGGCCGTGAGTAAAGCCTCTAAACCGCGTGGGCAAGTGGCAAAATATTGATTGAACATTTAGGCGCTTTCTGTAAAAAACTGTAGTTTGTTGTGAGGATTATGGTTGCATAATCTATCGATAAAACCCATAAAATCAATTGCATGCGTTTCTTGCAAGGCTTTTGCGCGTGCGCGTAGTTGCGCAATTTTGATGTCTTGATGATCTTTAAAACCAAATACAATAATATTGCCAGGTTTTCCTGTTGGCATCATCAACACTCGCTGATCAAAACTCTGCTCGATACGGCGCAAATAAATATCAAAGTTTTTATCAGAGCCCCATAAATTAATCTCAAAAATACCATCTGGTTTAAGCGCTGCTTCACAGGTATCAAAAAAAGTTTGGCTACAAAATTCGGGTGGAATGCCTTGTCCATCAAAGGCATCAATCATCAGCAAATCAGCACTGTTGGGATTGTTTTCTAAATGCGCAATGCCGTCTGCTTCAATGATGGTGAGTGTTGGCGCATCTACTGGCACATAAAAATGACTATGTGCAGTGGCAATTACTTGTGGATTAATTTCCACCACGGTTTGTTGAATTTCTGGGCAATTGGCATAGATATATTTTTGCACCGAACCGCCACCTAAACCGATACTCAGTGCATGTTGCACTTTGTCATTAAATAACAAAAAGCACATCATGCCACGTGAATAGGCAAGTTCTAACGTAAATGGCGACTTTACGCGCATACTGCTTTGAATAGTCACCGAACCTAAATACAAAGAGCGCACACCATCTACTTCAATGACTTCCACTACATTGCCATCATTGACACTTTTATGAATTTTGCTTCTAAAGTTCCACATATTGATAATTGCTAAATCTCTACCGTTTCATCAACCACTTCTACAGGCGCCGTTTCAACCACGGCTTTAAATTTGCAATTAAGCTCCATCAACAGCGTGTCAATATGCTTGATTTCTAACAATACTTTTGTGCCTACTTTAAGCTCTGGCAAGCCTGTTGTTGGAAGACTTGGCACTTTGGTGATAAAAAACATACCATCTAAACGTACTAAATTATCACGCCACACGGTGGCAGTGACTTCAGTGAGCTGTTCTTGAATCAAATACTGCAAGCACCAGTAGCGCTCCATGCGGGTTTGAAATTCGCTATAAGCATTATACGTCTGATCAAAGTTACGAATAATCACATTGAGCTTACCGTCTTTCGCGTTGTAAGGAGCATCCGATTGATTGAGCATGGCAATGATTTGGCGCTGATTCACTAAATCCACTGCGCGACGAAGTGGTGACGTGCACCATGCATACTGCGCCACACCCAAGCCCTGATGTGGCTCTGCGCTTGCCGTCATAAATACTTTTCCGCCTGTTTGCGCACGGTAAATACCCGCAATATTGGCTTCTTTAAGCAAACCACCCCAATGGCTATTGGCGTAAATCATGAGCTCCGCCACCAGCTTATCCATAGGGCTACCGCGCTCACGCGCCACAATTTTCACCTTACCATCTTGAACATAAAAGTTATAATCAATCTGTGGTGCACGATTCGGGTCATATTTGCCACGTGCCTTTTCGAGCGACTCTGCAAAATCAAATAAGACTTTGAGTTTTGCCCAATAAGGGTGACCGCTATCTGATTCTAATGTATTCACATTAAAAAATGGTTCTAGGGTATCGTGACGAAGATTCTCAGCCACTTTGATTTTTTCCACTTTGGTTTCGTTTGCAACAATGGCAAACTCAGGCGATATTTCCACATACAAACTTAAGGCTGGCTTAGTTTCACCCGCGTCCAAGCTAAATGGTTTCACTACATCTTCTGGCAACATGGTAATTTTATTGCCTGGCATATAAACCGTTGATAAGCGCGACAGCACAATCGCATCTAAGGCTGAATCAGGAACAATCGATAAGCCTGGCGCCGCAATATGAATGCCCACACGCATATTGCCGTTTGGCAAACGCTCTAAGCTAAACGCATCATCAATTTCGGTAGTTGTCACATCATCAATACTAAAGCATTCAACAGGCGAGATGGGCAAATCGTCGGGAGGTGGTAAAGCTTCGTAAGGTGGAAAATCCGTTCCAGCTTGCCCATTTTTTTCTGGAAACATCTCACGCAAAAACGCACCTAGGTGATAATCATGCGCGCTTTGAATCAGTCCGCAGTCTGCCATCACACTGAGCGCCAACCTACCGGAAGTTTGTGCTGCCTCGTCTATCGCCTTCCATTCCAACGAGTTTTTATCGGGGTTATAAATTAAGTGATCAGCCTTGGCGGCAAAGCCCTCTGGAAGTTGTTTATTATTGAGCTGCACCACCCAAGCCGCCATTTGTTCCGCTTGCAGTTTTTTGCGCTCAACGGCTGCCAGCGCCAGTTTTAAGGTTTCAGCAGGCGCAGCTTTATAGCGACCTTTACCCTTACGATAAAAATACACTGGCGCGGCATGTACTTTAATCGCAATCGCGGCAGATTGTTGACTGCTTGGTTTGCCACCGTAATACTCTTTTGCGAGTTCTTCAAAACCAAACTCAGCTTCAGCGCAACATTCCCACAAAAAGTCGGTATCTAAGGTTTCAGCTTCTGCTTGTGCGGCCTCCATAAAACCAGCAAGGGTACCCTCAAATTTGAGCAATACTTGATTAGCTTTGATTTTACTGCGTTTGCCACTGGCCGACTCTACCTGCAGGCTGGCATCAGATTCGGTCATGATAGAGGCAACTTTAAAGTCACCATTTTCTTCAAAAAATACGTTCATCGAATTACTAATCAATAGTCACTTTTTACTGGAATGCCTACATTTTACCCGACTATCACTGCTATTTTTGCTAAGCCTAGAACTTTAAGCACGCAAAACGTCTAAAATAGACGCTATGCGCTTACTAAATTTTGACAACCGATTTACCCGCGAACTTCCACAAGACCCAATTGCCGATAACCACATTCGCCAAGTGTCCGATTGTTTGTGGTCAACAGTTACGCCTACGCCTGTCAAAAATCCACAGTTGCTCGCTTATAGCCCAGAAGTCGCAGATATGCTGGGGTTAAGCAAACAAGATATGCAAGATAAGGAGTTGATTCAAACCCTTGGTGGCAACGGCGCACTGGCTGGTATGGTGACTTATGCCACACGCTATGGCGGTCACCAGTTTGGTCATTGGGCAGGGCAATTGGGCGATGGTCGCGCCATTTATCTGGGCGAACTGGTGCATGACAACAAACGCTTTGAATTGCAACTCAAGGGCGCTGGTGAAACGCCCTACTCGCGCCGTGCCGATGGACGCGCCGTGTTGCGCTCTAGCTTACGCGAGTTTTTAT
Organism: uncultured Methylotenera sp.; assembly: GCA_964464725.1. Classification (GTDB taxonomy): domain Bacteria; phylum Pseudomonadota; class Gammaproteobacteria; order Burkholderiales; family Methylophilaceae; genus Methylotenera_A. Next base: position 21,053 of record CAYXHH010000019.1, read on the forward strand.
GCTCAGAAGCCATGCATCACTTGGGCGTCCCCACAACTAGAGCGCTCAGTTTAGTCACCACAGGCGAGCCAGTCATGCGTGATATGTTCTACGATGGCAACCCGGAGCTTGAACCTGGTGCGATTGTCTGCCGTGTTGCGCCCTCTTTCACCCGCTTTGGACATTTTGAAATCCTCGCCAGCAAAGGTGAGTTGGATTTACTGAAGCAACTCATCGGTTTTACCATAGATAGAGATTTTAGCGACTGGCTACCCAAAACTTGCTTACCCCTAGACATGCTCAATCCTAGCGAGGAGCTAATAGAAGCATGGTTTGAAGAAATCTGCGCCCGCACTGCGGTGATGATTGCACATTGGATGCGCGTAGGGTTTGTGCATGGCGTGATGAACACCGACAATATGTCGATTTTAGGCTTAACTATCGATTATGGCCCTTACGGCTGGGTAGACAACTTTGATCCAGGTTGGACGCCTAACACCACTGACGCGCAAGGCAGAAGGTATTGCTTTGGTCGCCAGCCTGATATTGCGCGTTGGAACTTAGAGCGTCTAGCCGATGCGCTGGCCACCATTTTGCCCAACACAGAGGGTTTGGCAGCTGGAATCGCTCATTTTGATACTGTCTACATGAAATACT
>CAYXHH010000020.1:0-20285 GCA_964464725.1 uncultured Methylotenera sp.
ATACTTCATTTAGAGCTCCCATAACTTTAATGAAATTAAACAAAATCCACCTACATGTGATCAGCAAAATACCCCTCTTATGATAGTGAACATCATAGAATGAGAATGTGACACTTATTTATTTTAATGGCTGCTATTTAATGGTCCGAACAGACTAGTTTTCAATGAAAGTATTACAGTCGAATGATGCAGTTAATAGGCTTTAGCATCCTTAAATATCAGCAATACTGTTTTTAAAATGATTTTAATATCTAAGCTTAACGACCATTTTTTCAAGTATGCAATATCATAGTCAATACGCGCTTTCATACTTTCCACTGTTTCAGTTTCACCTCTGTAGCCATTCACTTGCGCCCAGCCAGTAATCCCGGGTTTCACTTTATGCCTGACCATATATCCTTTAATGACTTTGCGATACATTTCGTTATGACTGATTGCATGCGGCCTAGGGCCTACAATACTCATTCTGCCTTGTAGAACATTGATAAATTGTGGTAATTCATCCAAAGAGGTTTTGCGAATTAACTTGCCAAATCGCGTAACCCTGCTGTCATTTGATTTTGCCTGAACCACGACGTCTCCATCTTCAAGCACGCGCATCGATCTAAACTTGTACACAATAATTTCTGTGCCATCTAAACCACAACGCCTTTGCTTAAATATAACTGGCCCTGGCGAGCTTAATTTAACGCCTACAGCCAACAAAAGCATCAGCGGAGAAACAATGATTAAAATCAGGCTTGCTAAAATTAGGTCACTCATCCCTTTTATAAAGCCATTAAAACCTGAAAACGGAGTTTCGCACATGGCTACTATTGGCATGCCGTCAATCTCGTCGATTCTCGCTTGAATTAAATCGGACAGGAAAAAATTAGGAACGAAGTAAATTGATGCAGTGGTATCTTTCAAATCATCTAAGAGCATCATGATTTGAACATGTAAAGACGGTGGTAAGGCAATATAGATAATATCAATGTTATACTTTTTTACGTAGTCGGCGAGTTCTTCTATTTTCCCCACTAAGGGATTATTGACAGCGAGCGGACTGGCAGGTTTTCGCTCAGAGTCTACGTCAAAAAATCCTTTAAGTTCTATACCGCTTTCAATATTTGCTTTGATTCTTTGTTGTAATTGATGACTTAAGTCGTTAACCCCAACAATTACGGCTGTTTTTTTTACACTCGAAATGTAATAAGCACTCGATAAATACTGGTTTGCGATTAAATGTGAAAAAAATAACACTGTTGGTGTTACAACGCCCCAAACTAAAATCATATCTAAAGGAAAGCTATTCAGAAATCGTGTGATATAGCCAAAAGTGAGCAATACTACAAACACCAAAAACCATTGGCTAAACGTATCAAAAATTTCTGTTTTTAACTTTTTTGAATTTTCCCAGGAACCTGGAAAACTGATGGCGAACATTAAGATTGAAAGCACTACGTATTTTGAAGTCACCTCGCCCTCATGATAAATCGCTAAACTGAACAAGGTGATTACCATCAATACTGGATCTATCAGCATTTTGATGATGAGATGCGTGCTTAGTGATTTGTTAAAACTGAGCTGTTGCTGGAAATTCATAATGCCAACATACTTATATATCCCTTAATTGTGTATACAATTTATATGAGTATTGTGACAAAATTGTGTATTAGCCTGATTACCTTCAAATAATCCAGTTGAGCTTAATTAAAGGGTTAACTTAATCAAAAAAAATATTTAATAAGTTAGTCTTTTTTCCATCATATTGAAACAATTCATCATTAAAGTTTCGTTTTCTAATCTAGAGAAGACATAATGAAACTTTTAAACAGATTACGTGAGCTAAGAATCGAAGACCCAGTTGAGCAGTTATTTGAAAACTTTCACTACTCTATTGAAAGTTTTAATCATGAGATAATTGGCTTAGGGGCGACGACGCATGACGATATCAAAAGGGTAAATAACGAAACCTTTGATATCGAAAAAAATGCGTGTAAAAATAGTTAGTAGCTGACAAGCGTTTAAGTACGCTAGGGCTAGCCCAAACTGGGCTAGACTGCAGATTTATCGATTATTGAAAAATGCAATACCGTTCACACGCTCATTAACAAAGGTAATTTCTGTTTCTTTATAAGTGCGTTTTGGGTCGTATTTAACCAAATTCTTGTAGTACCACATTTCAACTTTTACTGGCTTAGAAGATTTATCTTCTTTCACTTTACCAGCGAGCATTGTATTCGCATTGGTTGGCTTAACAGACAATTGTTTTTTAGCAGGGTTACCTAATTTTTCAAGTATCACTTTCTTTGACTTCCCGCTGAAATTGGTCAAAAACTCATCTTCTGTATAAGTTTTTCCTGCTGCAAAGGCGTTAAGTACTATCGCTAAACTTAGCACCATAGCGCTAATAAAAATTTTAAACAGTTTATTTTGTATCATGTTGATTAAAAGCCTTTTAATAAATATCACTAAATAACGCGATTTAACGCAATTTGTTGACGTAATTGATGATCACGTATCAACTAAACTTCAATTTTAAGCCATCAAAACCAACAAAGACATTTTTTGGCAGTTTTTTTGCTAAAGATGCGTATTCTAATTCATGTGTCATATGAATCATATAACTTTGTTTGGCTTTAATACGACCAATATAACTTAAGCTTTGTTCAATATTAATATGCGTAGGATGTGGCTTGTCTCTTAAGCAATCGAGCAACAAAATTTCTAAATCTTGTAAAAGCGAAAATGAGGACTCCGGAATTTCAGATACATCCGTCATGTAAGCAAGATTGCCGATGCGGTATCCATAAATTTGACTTCTACCATGCATAATTGGAATTGGCGTGACGCTAATGCCAAATAATTCAAAGGGCGCTGCGATTGTTTCGGTACGTAGCACTGGCATTTCCCAAAAGTCACTGGGGTCGCGTAAGGTATAACCAAACTTTTGTGAAATATGCGCTACAGCATCTTCGCTGGCATACAAGGGTATTTGCTGGCGTTGAATCACGCAAAATGCACGCAAATCGTCGATTCCATGCAAGTGATCTGCATGCGTATGGGTATAAAGCACCGCATCGACACGTTTAATATTTTCACGTAAAGCTTGAATACGTAAATCCGGGCCTGTGTCGATGAGTATATTTTCACCAGTATCTAAAGAAATTAAACTTGAACAACGAGTGCGTTTATTGCGAGGATTGTCTGAAGTACATGTTGCGCAGTTGCAGCCAACGACAGGGGTGCCAGCGCTTGACCCAACGCCTAGCATAGTGAGTTGCATTAAATAACCACCGATTGTTGAGTAAAAATTTGCATTAAGTCTTACCTAAGTATATCAGCATCAATTAACTTGATTAAATGTTGGCATGCTTAAACAAACTAAAAAAATTCTGCGTTGTTGCCTGCATCACTTGTTCGAGGCTAATGCCTCGTAAAATGGCGATTTCTTGCGCGACATACTTAACATAAGCAGGTTGATTAGTTTTACCACGGTGCGGAACAGGTGCTAAGTATGGCGAATCGGTTTCAACCAGTATTCTGTCTAAAGGAATGGCTTGCGCCACTTCTTTGAGTTGTTGTGCATTTTTAAAAGTAACGATGCCAGAAAATGAAATATAAAATCCCATCTGAATGGCTGCCAAGGCCACATCTAGGCTCTCGGTAAAGCAATGCATCACGCCACCGACTTGATGCGCGCCCTCCTCCTGCATAATCCGCAAAGTGTCTTCTGCGGCGCTTCTGGTATGTATGATAAGCGGTTTGCCCGCTTTTATGGCGGCACGAATGTGTGTACGAAAACGCATCCGTTGCCATTCCAAATCTCCTGTTAAGCGGAAATAGTCTAAGCCTGTTTCACCTATCGCCACAATTTTAGGATGATGTGCGAGTGCCACCAGCGTCTCGATACTAGGTTCTTCAATATCTTCGTAGTCTGGATGCACGCCTACCGAAGCATAGAAATTATCATATTGCTCTGCAAGTGCTAATACTTCTGGAAATTTATCTAAGGTGACAGAAACACAAAGGGCATGCCCAACCTGAGAATCATGCATTAGCTGCCTAACAGCTTGAATATTTTCAGTAAACTCTGGAAAATTAAGATGGCAATGTGAATCGACTAACATGCTGCTATGAATATCATTTACCTATGTCGATTACATCGTATGCGTTGGTCTGTTTGCCTTAAGTGCACCACCTAAAAGCGCTTCAATTTTATTTTTAACTTCTAGTCCACCATCTTTTTCACTGAATTGGACACCAATACCTTGTGGCCGACTGCCTTGTGCTATTGGCGTAATCCAGATGACTTTACCAACTACTTTTAATTTCATGGGGTCATCAACCAAGCTTAACAACATAAACACTTCTTCACCAATTTTAAAGTTTTTATTCGTAGGAATAAAAAGACCGCCGCCCTTAATGTAAGGCATGTAAGCGGCATAAAGGGCAGATTTCTCTTTAATAGCGAGTGAAAGTACGCCTGGTTTGTTAGCTGCAGCTGCGGCTGCGGCTTTAATCTGTTCAGTACTTGGTTCCATATTTATCTGTTCTTAATTGAATATTAAATTGGTTTAAATAGCTGAGTATATTGTAGCAATATATTTTCAAGTTGCACTTCGTTACTTAAGGGATGATCTGCAGTTTTTTTGGCATCGACAAGTTTATCTTGAAAACTAAGTAGCAATTTTAAGTTTACGCTTTTCGACAACACTTGAAAAGCACTGCTATTCGCCGTGTGGTAGCGCAAGCCTTGCGTTAACTTAAATGCCAACAGATCAAATATCCACTTTTGTAGCGTCTCAAGCGCCCGCTCCATACCTAAACCTAACAAGATTGGGGCTGTCGTAAATGGATCTAGCTTCGCACCTAAGCTTAATTGTTTTGCAATCGTGCTAACACTCTCCACTTGTTCCGTAAGCTCAAGGGCCAATAAAGGTGCGCCACCTGCATAATCTAGCACCATCTCTACATTGCTAATTTGTTGTGTTTGTAACCATTTCAGTGCCTCAGCTTTAGTAGGTTTAGGCATTTCTATCTTTTGACAACGACTAATAATGGTGGGTAAAAGGCGCTGTATTTGACTGGTTACTAATATGAATAAGGTGTTTGCAGGCGGTTCTTCTAACATTTTTAGCAATGCATTGGCCGAGGCGTTGTTTAAAAGCTCGGCTGGAGAAATCAAGATAACTCTGCGCGCATTCACTTGGTGGCTAGAAAGGCTCAAATAATCAACAAGTTGTCTAATTTGAGCGACCGATATCTGGCGTTTTTTTGCCGATTTCTTTTTTGGTGCATCATCTGGATTATCAATATCCTCAGGCTCTATCAAACGAAAATCAGGATGTGCACCCTCTAAAAACCAATGACAACTCGAACAGTGTTCACATGCCAATGACTCAGTTGTCGGTTGATGACATAACAATGCTTTCGCAAAACTGATTGCAAAAGCATGTTTGCCAATGCCTGTTGGTCCAATTAGTAACAACGCATGCGGCAACTGATCGTTTGCTTGCATGAGTTGTTGCAATTGAGGTTTTTGCCAAATAAACATAAATTATTTAATATATATCATATAGTTGAAATACATTCTTCAACTATTAGTTTAACTTTATCTAAGGTTTGATTAGCGTTAATTACACGGAATCGATTTGGATTTTCAGTGGCACGTGTTAGATAAGCTTGCCGCAGTTTTTCAAAAAAAATTGCTCCCTCACGTTCAAATTTATCTGGCTCACGCGCATTTGCTAATCGTTGCATACTGACCTCGACTGGTACATCAAATAGCAAAGTTAGATCGGGCTGCAACTCCCCTTGCACCCACGTTTCAAGTTGCTTTATTTTATCGCCAAGCACACCCTTTGCTCCACACTGATAAGCATAGGTTGCATCTGTGAAGCGATCTGAAAGTACATATGCGCCGCGCGCCAAGGCTGGTTCAATCACGCTTGCAATATGCTCTCGTCGGGCTGCAAACATTAACAAAGTTTCGGTTTCAGGATGCATGCTGTCGTGTAATAACAAGGCACGCAAAGCCTCACCAAGTGGCGTACCACCTGGCTCACGCGTGGAAACCACCTCCAAGCCGCGTGCTTCAAGCAATGCAATCACCGTGGGGATATGGGTGCTTTTTCCTGCCCCATCCATGCCTTCTAGTGTGATAAATTTACCTCGACGATTAGTACTTAACATCATTTTTACATTCATTTTTTAGGTTTTAGCTGATATTTAGCAACAGCGCGATTATGATCAGCCAAGGAATTGCTAAATTCATGACTACCATCCCCCTTGCCTACAAAATACAAGGCTTTTGTCTTAGCAGGGTGCAAGGCCGCCTCTATAGATGCCAAACCTGGCATGGCAATCGGCGTAGGCGGTAAACCGCTTCTTGTATATGTATTATAAGCGGTATCCTTTAGCAAATCTTTTTTACGAATATTGCCATCATATCGATCTCCAATCCCATAAATCACTGTAGGGTCGGTTTGTAACCGCATTCCAATGCGCAGTCGATTCAAAAATACGCCGGCAATCATTGGCCTCTCCTCACCTTTTCCAGTTTCTTTTTCGATGATTGAGGCCATGATTAAAGCTTCATAACTATCCTTATAGGGTAAGCCTGAATCTCGATTCGCCCAAGCTTGATTAAGCTTGGCCTGCATAATCTGATAACTGCGTTTTAACAATACTGTATCTTGCGTATTACGGTCAAAATAAAAGGTATCAGGAAAAAAGAGCCCTTCTGGATGCTTTTCGCCTTGGCCAACTAAGCGCATTACTTCAGCATCGCTCATGCCTATAATCGTACTTTTAACTGAGTCGTTTTTTGCCAGCTTAGCGCGCATTTGCTTAAAAGTCTTACCTTCGATAAATGTAATGCTACCTTGGGTTGATTTGCCATGGTTCAAAGACAGAATTAATTGGTATGGCGTGATATTTTTAATTAAGGTGTAATCGCCCGCTTGCAGATAGGTTTCTTTACCTAAAATACGCACCAAAATAACAAACGGCAATGCATTGGGAATTACTTTTTGATCTACTAATTGGTTTGCGATGCTTTTGAGCCCGCTGTTTGGTTTAATTGAAATTTCTTGTGCGTCTGGCTGGAGCTTCAGTGGTGACTTTGCGTATTGATATAACCATGCACCTACGCCAAATGCCGCAAGAATACTTAACAGTAAAAAGTACTTAATTATTTTCATCATAATTTCAGCGCTGCTCTAATTTGAGCAGCTAATTGACTGCTAGGCCATGATTTTAGCGGAATATTTTCTAGATTTTGAATACTACGTACCTGCCATGCCCCGTATAAACTACTAGAAATAATCATTTCATCAGCTTGGTATAGTTTATTTAAATCAAACTTTTCCACAACAGGCACCAAAGATAATGTGTGCGCGATATCAAGAATATGTTGGCGAGTAATCCCTGCAATTCCACAAAAACTTAAATCTGGCGTCACTAGATTGTTACCAAAACGCGCAAAAATATTGGCAGAAGTGCATTCAATCACATGATCATCCATGTCGAGCAAAATGCCCTCCACAATGCCACTCGCAACATTAGCATCTTGCCACTCCATACGTGCCAGCACATTTTCTAAACGGTTTAAATGTTTAATGCTGGCAAGCTTGGGTTGTATTGCCAAACGTGTGTTACAAATACATAAGTTCACCCCTACGCTAAAATTATCTTGAGGATAATCGGGCATTTTGGATCTAATCACAACTCTCGTTGGGGCGGTGATTGCAGGTGGCGTATAACCTCGATTGCCTTCACCACGGGTAATCATGATTTTAGCAACGGCTACTTCATCGACTGAAAACAATTGTTGTAAATCACTCATCAAAAGTTCAGCACTTGGGCAAACAATTCCGATAGCACTGCAATCTGCCACTAGCTTTTGATAGTGCAAAGGCCAAAAATCAGGTAGTCCATTGCGCATAACCATCGTGCGAAACACTCCGTCGCCATAAGCAAATCCGCGGTCTAGCGGTGAAATGCCTAGATTAAAACTACCATTGATAAGATACGTAGATGCGGTTGACATAAGCCAACATTAAACCATACGAAACAGGAATAAAAAAGCCTGCAAACTTATAATTTGCAGGCTACGTATATCGTTTAATATTTTGTAAGAAATATGATTTTTGATTAGATTACACTCGCTTGAAAACTAAGCTTCCATTTGTACCGCCAAAACCAAAGTTATTTTTAAGCGCGTAGTCAATTTTCATGTCCCTTGCCGTATTAGCACAATAATCTAAGTCACACTCAGGGTCTTGATTGAAAATATTAATGGTTGGTGGCGAAATTTGGTTGTAAATTGAAAGCACCGTAAATACTGATTCTAAGCCACCAGCACCGCCTAATAAGTGACCAGTCATCGATTTAGTAGAATTCACAACCAGTTTATAAGCGTGGTCGCCAAAAGTCGCCTTAATCGCGTTGCTCTCATTGGTGTCACCCAATGGTGTAGAAGTACCATGTGCATTCATAAATTGCACTTGGTCAGGATTAATCCCTGCGTTTTTAAGCGCGTTCACCATACTTCTGCGCGGACCGTCCATATTGGGCGCCGTCATATGATAAGCATCAGCACTCATGCCATAACCAGCTAATTCTGCGTATATACGCGCGCCTCGTGCTTTTGCATGCTCATACTCCTCAAGCACCAATACACCAGCCCCCTCGCCTATCACAAAACCATCACGGTCTTTATCCCATGGGCGACTTGCTGTCGCTGGGTCATCATTGCGATTTGAAAGCGCGCGCGCTGAGGCAAAACCACCCACAGAAAGCTCGGTAATTGCCGCTTCAGCGCCACCAGCCACCATTACATCTGCATCGCCATACTCAATCATACGTGCAGCATCACCTATAGAATGCGTGCCTGTGGTACAAGCGGTGACAATCGCTACATTCGGGCCTTTTAAGCCAAACATAATGCTTAAATTGCCAGAAATCATGTTAATGATGGTGCCTGGAATAAAGAATGGCGAAATCTTACGCGGGCCACCCTCATCATAGTTATCGTTGGTAGATTCAATTAAGCCTAAACCGCCAATGCCAGAGCCTATCGAGACACCAATACGCTCTGCATTTTGTTCGGTCACTTCAATACCAGAATCTTTAAAAGCTTCAATTCCCGCTGCTAAGCCATATTGAATAAAAGTATCCATACGCCGCGCATCTTTTGCGGGAATAAAATCTTCTACATTGAAATTTTTCACTTCCCCCGCAATTTGCGATGAAAATGCCGATGGGTCGAACTTGGTAATGCGTGTGATGCCTGATTGACCCGCGACTAAATTTTTCCAAGCGTTTTGTGTACCAATCCCCACAGGAGAGACAACACCTAAGCCAGTGATTACAACTCTTCGTTTTGACATATTTGGATAGAAATCAGCCCTCTTTAGGAGGGCTGAAATGTGAATTTATTTGAGGTTAGTATTGATGTAATCAATCGCTAATTGGACTGTCGTGATTTTTTCTGCTTCTTCGTCAGGAATTTCGCAGTCAAATTCTTCTTCCAGCGCCATTACCAACTCAACTGTATCGAGTGAGTCAGCACCTAAATCATCTACAAATGATGATGTGTTTTTAACATCTGCTTCATTTGCACCTAATTGCTCAGCAACAATTTTTTTAACACGTTGTTCGATGTCAGACATCTAAATTACCCCTTTGATTAATAATTAGCCTTTAGCTAAGAGCGTATTCTATCAAAACTCTGTCAGAATACAAAAATAGTTACGAAATACTTAACAATATTTAAGCACAAATTTTTATAACATGTACATACCACCATTCACATGGATGGTTTCACCCGTGATGTAGGCGGCATTTGGCGAAGCTAAAAAGGCGACCGTCGCTGCAATTTCATTGACGTTACCTAGGCGCCCAAGCGGCACGCGTTCCAACATTTTAGTTTTAATGGCTTCCGGCAATTCGGCTGTCATATCGGTCTCAATAAAGCCTGGCGCTACACAGTTAACCGTAATATTACGACTACCCAACTCAGAAGCAAGAGATTTAGTAAAACCTGTCATACCAGCCTTGGCTGCTGCATAGTTAGCTTGGCCAGCATTACCCATATGACCAACCACACTAGAAATACTGATAATGCGGCCAGTACGTGCCTTCATCATAGGACGCATCACGGCTTGGCTCATGCGATATACAGAAGTGAGATTTGTTGAAATAACCGCATCCCAATCTTCATCTTTCATACGCATCAATAAAGTATCACGCGTAATACCTGCGTTATTGACCAATATGCTTACATCACCAAACTTAGCGTTAATTTCAGCGAGAACCGTTTCAATTTGTGCAGCATCATTCACGTCTAACGCGATACCCATGCCATTGATGCCAGCATTTTTAAGCGCCGCATTAATATTCTCTGCGCCACCAGCGCTTGTCGCGGTACCTATGACGGTTGCACCTTGTTTACCTAGTTCTTGTGCAATGGCGGCACCAATGCCACGACTTGCTCCTGTGACTAAAGCAATTTGATTTTCTAATATATTTGACATTAAATAAACCTTTTAAATAATTGATTTTTAAGTGTTTATATTATGCTGTAATAAACTCATTAATAGACTCAGCGCTTACTAAAGCGGCGCAATTACCACCTTCTATAATACGCTTAGTTAAACCAGCAAGCACTTTACCAGGACCGCATTCCGCAAAGCGACATGCCTCTTCAATCTGAATTTTTTGTACTGTTTCTACCCAACGCACAGGAGAATATAGTTGGCGCACTAAGGCATCTTTAATTTTCTCTGATTCATTGTAAGCAACAACATCTGCATTATGAATGACGGGAATTTGTGGCGTTGTTATAGTGACGTTTTGTAAGTAATGAGCTAATTTTTCCGCGGCCGGCTTCATTAAGGCGCAATGCGAAGGAACGCTGACAGGTAATGGCAATGCGCGTTTTGCACCTTTGGCTTTGGCAATCTCCATACCGCGCTCAACAGCAGACTTATTACCTGCAATCACGACTTGCCCAACAGAATTGTAATTTACTGCTTCACACACTTCTCCTTGAGCAGCCTCTGCACATGATGCACGTACCACTTCGTCATCCAAACCCAAAATGGCCGCCATCGCGCCCACGCCTTCTGGCACAGCAGCCTGCATCACTTCTGCTCTATATTTAACTAAAGGCAGCGCATCAGCAAAACTTAATGCACCTGCAGCCACTAACGCTGTATATTCACCCAAGCTGTGACCCGCATGGATATTGGCTTCCGAGCCTCCAGCTTGAATATATGCGCGATATGTCGCAATCCCAGCAATTAACATTAAAGGTTGTGTGTGTTGTGTTTGGTTAAGCAGCTCATTAGGTTCTGTCACCATTTTCCAAAAATCAACGCCCAAAATATCAGAGCCTTCAGTAAACGTGGACTTAACGGTTGGATTATCTCCAAAACCTTCCATCATCCCTACTGATTGCGAACCTTGACCTGGAAAGAATAATGCTATTTTTGTCATGCTTTGAATCTCTTTAAAAATTTATCTGAAAACTTAAATTTTATGTCTAAATTATCATTAAGTTAAATTTGCTAGAAGTTAGTACCGAATGAGCGCAGAACCCCAAGTAAACCCGCCGCCAAAAGCTTCCATCAAAATAATTTCGCCACGTTTAATACGACCATCACGTACCGCCACATCTAGCGCTAAAGGAATTGATGCCGCAGAAGTATTACCGTGCTTATCAACAGTGACTACAACCCTGTCCATGCTCATTTCTAGTTTTTTTGCAGTCGCTTGTAAAATTCGAATATTGGCCTGATGCGGAACCAACCAATTGATATCAGACTTTTGCAAATTATTTGCGGCCAACGTTTCATCCACAATCTGATCCAAAGTATTGACGGCCATTTTAAAGACAGGATTACCTTCCATGACCACCGTATCAATGCCATCTGCTTTTCGCGGCACATGCAACATATTTTCGTAATTACCATCCGCGTGTAGATGTGTTGAAATCACACCCTGCTCTTCAGAGGCTTGCAAGATCACTGCACCAGCACCATCCCCCCACAGAATGCAGTTACTTCTGTCTGTATAATCAACGATGCGAGAAAATGTTTCGGCGCCAAGTACTAGCGCACATTTCGCTGCGCCTGATTTAATAAAATTGTCTGCTGTAGAGAGTGCGTAAATAAATCCACTGCAAACGGCTTGAATATCGAAGGCTGGGCAACCTGAAATGCCGAGTTTTCGTTGTAGCATCGTTGCCACGCTAGGGAATATCTTATCTGGTGTGGTGGTTGCCACAATAATTAAATCTATTTGGCTTGCTGAAATGCCCGCGCTAGCAATGGCATTTTTGGAAGCTTCAAATGCTAAGTCACTAGTGAATTCACCTTCAGCCGCAATATGTCGCTCACGTATACCTGTGCGTGTAAATATCCACTCGTCCGTGGTATCTACCATTTTTTCAAAATCGGCATTAGTTAAAATGCGCTTTGGCAGATAACTACCAGTTCCAGTTATTTTTGAGTTGATTGGCATGTTAAGTCTGCGTTCCCACAGTTTCATTTGTTCCAGATTCAGTTGTGACTGAATGTGGGCGAATATGTTCGATTTCTAATTGCTGCGTAATACGATTAAGCACGCCACTGCGTGCCTCTTTCACAGCAACTCTAATAGCATTATTAAATGCAACCTTATCCGCACCGCCATGACTTTTCACCACAATGCCACGTAATCCTAAAAAGCTAGCGCCATTATACAAGCGCGGATCTAAACGCTTTTTAAAAGCTTTGAGCACAGGCATGGCACCTAATGCCATGATTTTAGTCAGCCAGTTTCTTTTAAACTCTTGCGTCAAAAATTTACCCATCATATGTGCTAAACCTTCGGTGGTTTTAAGTGATACATTACCCACAAACCCATCGCACACGACTACATCTACTGTGCCTTTAAATATGTCATCACCTTCCACATTACCATAAAAATTTAGATGACTAGCACGCAATAACTCAGCAGTTTGTTTAACGACTTCGTTGCCCTTAATATCTTCCGATCCAATATTAAGCAAACCTACGGTAGGACTGTCCTTTCCTTCAACACAGCTGACTAACATTGCCCCCATCACTGCAAACTGCAAAAGGTGCTCGGCTGTGCAATCTGCATTCGCACCAAGGTCTAACATATAGGTATTGCCTTTTTCCGAAGGCAATGCTGATGCAATCGCAGGCCTATCAATACCAGGTAAAGTTTTGAGCACAAATCGCGCTGTCGCCATCAAGGCGCCTGTATTACCTGCGCTCACACAGGCGTGCGCCTCTCCCGACTTCACCAGATTAATGGCGACACGCATAGAAGAATCTTTTTTATTTTTGAGCGCAGACTGAGGCGTCTCATCCATCAACACCACTTCTGCCGCATGATGGATACGTAATCGCGCATTAGTACTGGAATGATGGGCTTTAAGCTCTGCCTGAATAGCATCCTCCAAACCAACCAGCACTATGTTAAGGGTCTCATCGGCTTTTAATGCGGCCAATGCCGCTGGCACCGTGACATGTGGGCCGTGGTCCCCACCCATCGCGTCAACTGCTATTGTAATATCCATCATAATTTATGAGATGTATTGATGATTAATGTCAATAAAAATGCATGCGTTAGATACGGAAACGCCGCGCTTAGTATTAAGCACGGCGTAATTTAGGCAAATACAAAATTTAGTCAAAAGAGCTTTAAACTTTAAAGACCAAATACTTTAAATATGATTACTCGCCTTTAGTAGCAACAACTTTACGGCCACGATAAAAACCGCTTGGGCTCACGTGATGACGCAAATGCGCTTCACCTGTTGTTGGTTCTACTGCTAATGCTGGGTTTGTTAAAAAGTCATGTGAGCGATGCATACCGCGTTTTGAAGGTGACTTTTTATTTTGTTGAACTGCCATGATAATGCTCCAAAAAACTTGCCAAAATGTAAGCTACAAAAACGTAACTGTAAATACCTACTAAATTCTTGAGCGCGCATTTTAATAGAATTGCTCAACAATGTAAATCAATAACTTAAGTTTTTAACTTATTGTAATTATTTTAGCCTTAAGGCAAATGTTATTATTTGTATTTACCCTTTAAAACCGCAAAAGGATTTGGCTTTTCTCCGCTTTGTAACTTCGATTTCACACATTCATTGGCATGTGCGGGTGCTATTGGAAGCGCTAAGAGTAATTCATCCTCTATTAACTCCAGCAAATTCATCTCTTTTTGCTCTTCTATCCAGTCGATTTGATCATTATCAGCATCTTCCTCAAGCTTAGCTGCGCTGATTAAATAATCAAAACGCAAATCCAATGGCACCAACATTTCTGAGAGGCAACGTTGACAAATCGCAGGTAATACAGATTTGATACTTAAATGTAAACTAGGATAGCGAAATTGATTGCTTCGACCTGATAAATCAAAATTGATGAGCGCTTTTATAGCACTCTCTTCGTTAATTCCTAGCGTTTCATGCAATCTTTTAAGGGTATAAACTGTTATTTCATCGGTCAGCTTAAGCTGTTTTTTTGCAAAATCTAAGTTGTTAATTATCAATAAGTTAGTCATAAAAATATAAAAAAATTTGGTCTTTGGCTCGCCTAAAAGGCTCTTGCATGTTATTATTGATGGGTTTGTTGAATCATAATTTAAGGCAATATTGTGTTCAAAAAAATTCTAGTCTCTAATCGTGGTGAAATTGCAGTGCGTATTGTACGCGCTTGCTCAGAAATGGGCATTAAATCTGTGGCTATTTATTCCGATGCTGACCGCCATGCTTTACACGTTAAAAAAGCAGATGAGGCATACAACATTGGTGCAGACCCTGTTGCAGGATATTTAAATGCTCACAACATTGTCAATATTGCAGTGGCTGCAGGTTGTGATGCGTTACATCCAGGCTATGGTTTTTTATCAGAAAATCCAGAACTGGCTGAAATTTGTGCTCGACGCGGCATTAAGTTTATTGGACCAGGCGCAACAGCGATTCGCCAGATGGGTGACAAAATCGAAGCACGTAAAGCGATGACTAGCGCAGGTATTCCTTGCACACCAGGTAGTGATGGCAATATAGAAGATTTAGATGAAGCAGTCGCGCTCGCCAAAAAAATTGGCTACCCAGTCATGCTAAAAGCAACCAATGGTGGTGGTGGACGTGGCATTCGCCGTTGCGACTCGGAAAAGGATTTACTCACCAATTACGACCGCGTGATTAGTGAGGCAAGCAAAGCATTTGGTAAGCCAGAAGTATTTTTGGAGAAATGCGTGGTTCAGCCTCGCCACATTGAAGTACAAGTGATTGCTGATAGTCATGGCAATGTGATTCACTTATTTGAGCGTGATTGCTCCATTCAGCGTCGCAATCAAAAGCTCATAGAAATCGCCCCTTCCCCGCAGCTAAGTCAAGCCCAGCGCGAGTACATTGGTGGTTTAGCAGTTAAAGCAGCTAAAGCTGTTGGATACGAAAACGCAGGTACGGTCGAGTTTTTGCTAGATCAAAACAATAATTTTTACTTTATGGAGATGAATACGCGTCTTCAAGTAGAACACACTGTCACTGAAACAATTACAGGTGTGGACATCGTTCAGGAACAAATCCGAATTGCTTATGGCCTGCCATTGCAATATAAACAAAGTGAGATTACTTTCCGTGGCTTTGCGATGGAATATCGCATTAACGCCGAAGACCCAAAAAATGACTTTTTGCCAAGCTTTGGCAAAATCACGCGCTACTATTCACCTGGTGGCCCTGGCGTGCGCATGGATGCGGCGATTTACTCTGGCTATGTCATTCCACCTTACTACGACTCCATGTGCGCCAAACTCACTGTCTGGGCGCTTGATTGGGAAAGCGTGATTGAACGCGGTCGTCGTGCCTTAAATGACATGGAAGTTTATGGTGTTAAAACAACCATTCCTTATTATCAAGAAATTATGAAACACCCTGATTTTAGGAGTGCAAACTTTAATACTAGCTTTGTCGAAAGTCATCCTGAATTGACAAACTACGCGACAGAATTACCGCCAGAGTTAATCGCAGCGGCTATTTCAGCAGCTATTGCTGCACATGAGGGCATTTAATTTAGACTTAACCACTATAAGACATTAAATTTATGAGCAAAATACACATCACAGAACTGGTTTTACGCGACGGACATCAATCCATGATTGCAACACGCATGCGTACGGAAGACATGCTACCAATCTGTAAAAGAATGGATGCAATTGGCTTTTGGTCGATTGAGGCTTGGGGCGGTGCTACGTTTGATGCCTGCGTACGTTTTTTAAAGGAAGATCCTTGGGAACGTCTTGCAAAACTCCGTAAAGCCTTACCAAATAGCCAAATTAATATGCTACTTCGTGGGCAAAACTTGCTTGGTTACCGCCATTATTCTGATGATGTCGTACAAGCATTTGTTAAACAAGCAGTTAATGGCGGTGTGGACGTTTTCCGTATATTTGATGCCATGAACGACATCCGCAATATGCGCGAAGCGATTTTGGCGGTTAAAAAACTAAAAAAACATGCAATTGGTACTATTTCTTACACTACTAGCCCTGTGCATGACATTGCTTATTTTGTGAGCATTGCTAAACAATTAGAAGAAATGGGCGCTGATAGTATCGGCATTAAAGACATGGCGGGGATTTTAACGCCAACCATTGCTGGCGACTTAGTCAAAGCCATTCATGGTGCTGTGAAATTGCCTATTCATGTACACAGCCATGCGACTTCAGGTTTTGCCAATATCGCCTTAATGAAAGCCATTGAAAACGGTGCTAGCATTATTGATACCTGCAACTCCTCATTTGGCGAAGGTGCAAGCCACCCATCAACAGAAAGTATGGTAGCAGCACTCAAAGGTACACCTTATGACACTGGCTTAGATTTGGTTAAACTGCAAGAAATTACGGCTTACTTCCGCGAGATTCGTAAAAAATATTGGCAGTATGAAAGTGAGTTTACAGGTGTAGATACACGCGTGCTCATCAACCAAGTACCTGGTGGCATGATTTCTAATCTGTCTAACCAATTAAAAGAACAAAATGCACTCGACAAAATGGATGCGGTATTAGCAGAAATCCCTCGCGTACGAGAAGACTTAGGCTTTCCACCTTTGGTGACACCAACCTCACAAATTGTGGGTACACAAGCGGTGTTAAACGTGATGACTGGTGAGCGCTATAAATCCATCACCAATGAAGTTAAAAACTACTTCCTAGGGCAATATGGTCAATCACCTTCAGCAGTCAATGAAAAAGTCAAAAAGCTAGCCATTGGCGATGCAGAAGTGATTACTTGTCGCCCTGCCGATTTGTTAGATCCAGAAATGCCTAAATTGATTGCTGAAACTGAAAGAATCGCGCAATCTGACGAAGATGTATTGACGTACGCCATGTTCCCAGATATTGGCCAGACATTTTTGCAAGAACGTAATGCAGGCAGCCTCAAACCAGAACCATTATTAACCAAGGAAGCTGTTAATACAGCCGCTGCCCGATTCGCGCCAAATGAGTTTAATGTGACTTTACATGGCGAAACATTCCATATCGTACTGACTGGTAGCGGTCACGCAGGCGAGGAAAAACGTCCATTCTACGTGTCTGTCGATGGTGTTTCTGAAGAGGTCGTCGTTGAAACGCTAAGTGAAGTAGAAGTCTCAAGCGGCAATAAAGGTGGTGGTAAGAAAAAAGTGGCAACGACCTCTAGCGGTCGCCCACGTCCTCATCATGCGGGTTGTGTGACAACTGCGATGCCAGGCACTATTGTTGCGGTTAAAGTTAAGATTGGTGACAAAGTCACGGCAGGCGACGGTGTGCTAGTGATTGAAGCCATGAAAATGGAAAATGAGATTCAAGCTTCTAAAACAGGCACGGTGGTTGCAGTGCACGTTGCTAAAGGCGATGCCGTTACGCCTGATGAATCATTGATTGAAATTCAGCCTGATTAACTTGATCGCCATCTAAAAAGCCGACAGCTACACCCTGTCGGCTTTTTTACTTTAAAATACCTTACATATGAAAAATAGCAAACAAACCTTAATTTTGGCCTCTTCATCTGAGTATAGACGCCAACTGCTGCAAAAATTGCAAATCCCATTCACCAGCATTGCGCCAAAAATAGATGAAACAGCGCTGCCTGACGAAAAACCTCATGAAACAGCGCTGCGTTTAGCACAAGAAAAAGCGCGCAAAATAGGCACAGAGTTTCCGCATGCGCTCATCATTGGCTGCGACCAAGTGGCCACGCTCGATGGCGAACAACTAGGCAAACCAGGCAATCACCAAAATGCAACTAAGCAATTGCAAAAAATGCGTGGCCGTGAAGTCACTTTTCATAGCGCACTTTGTTTGTACAATGCAGCAACAGGCAATATGCAAGCGCAAGTCGTGCCTTATTTGGTGCGTTTTAGAATGCTTACAGACGAGCAAATTGAAAATTATTTATCTAAAGAACAACCTTATCAATGTGCAGGAAGCGCAAAGTCCGAAGGCTTAGGCATCGCGCTAATGGAACGCATGCTAGGCGATGACCCAAACGCCTTGATTGGATTGCCATTGATTAAGCTTATTTCCATGCTACAAAATGAACATATTGATGTCATTTAAAATATTTAAAAAAAATTAACCCCACTTTTAAAGCCACAACGTTTAACTGATTAAGGCGCATGAATTACATTTCAAATGTCATTGAATCGCCGATATTTCACTCACTTTTTTGGAGATTTGTTATGCGTTTAAAATATCGTTATATTTCGTTTGCCATTATGTCGGCTTTTTTTACGGGGGCATTTGCTTTGGATAAAAATCAAGAAACCAGTTTAATAGAGGCAAAAAGCACCTTAAGCGATCAGCAAAGTGTTGCTGTGACCATTTACAACCAAGACTTGGCGCTCGTTAAAGATACGCGTAAAGTCAATATTAAAAAGGGTTTAAACGCGCTTGCCTTGCGCGATGTGAGCGCGCAAATGCGCCCTGAGACCGCGCTGTTACGTAGCATTAACGCACCGGGTAGCCTCAATTTACTTGAGCAAAACTTTGATTTTGATTTGCTCACGCCACAAAAAATGCTCGAAAAATATGTGGGAAAAACCGTGAGCATTATTAAAACCAACCCTGCAACAGGCGCAGAAACGACTGAGCAAGCCACCGTGCTTTCTGCCAACAACGGCGTGGTGCTTAAAATCGGCAACCGCATTGAGACTGGTTTGCCAGGCCGCATTGTGTATGACGATGTACCCGAAAACTTACGCGACCGCCCCACTTTAGTCACACAAATCAACAACAAAGGCGCCACCGACCAAACCGTTGAGCTAAGCTACTTAACAGGTGGCTTGGGCTGGAAAGCCGACTACGTGGCCGAGCTTAACGACAAAGAAAACCAACTCGATTTATCAGGCTGGGTCACGCTTACCAACACTAGCGGTGCTAGCTACAAAAACGCAAAATTGCAATTGGTGGCGGGCGATGTGAATCGCGTACAAGATCAAATGCGCCCCATGGCAAAAGCCATGCGTGGTGAAGTGATGATGGCTGCTGAAGCCGCCGCACCGATGCAAGAAGAAGGCTTACTTGAATACCATTTATACACGCTAGACCGCCCCACCAACATTATGGAAGCGCAAACCAAACAAGTTGCACTACTTTCTGCCAACGCTGTACCAGCACGTAAAGAGTTGGTACTTAAAGGTGCAGATTACTATTACATGGGTCAATACGGCGAAATTGGCACCAAAATGAAAGTGGGCGTGTTTGTCGAGTTTGATAACAAAGAAGCCAGCAAACTCGGCATGCCGCTACCAAAAGGTACTTTGCGCGTGTATAAAAAAGACAGTAAAGGTAATGCGCAATTTGTGGGCGAAGACAATATCGACCACACCCCCAAAAATGAAACTGTGCGCTTAAAACTGGGTGAAGCATTTGACGTGACTGCCGACAAAAAACAGACCGACTTTAAAGTGTTGCCAAGACCATCAAAAGGCAATAACGCCTATGAAAGCGCTTATGAGTTAACGCTTAAAAATGCCAAAAAAGAAAAAGTAACGGTGACGGTGCAAGAGCCGATTGGTGGTGATTGGAAAATCATCAGCGAATCTGCACCACACACCAAAGCCAACAGCCATTTAGCGTTGTGGAAGATTGAAATTCCTGCGGAAGGTAGCACTACGCTCACCTACCGTGCGCAGGTAAAATATTAGTAAATTAGGTCTTAAATCTGCTCGAGCGATTTTAAATGCTCTGTAAGCCAATATCTATGAGGCTTGCAGAGCATGTGTTTTGAT
>CAYXHH010000021.1:0-19996 GCA_964464725.1 uncultured Methylotenera sp.
CCCCGATTGATTTTTTTGCAGGAAGTGGGTCTATATCTTTTTGATCGTGCCAGAGTGCATAAAGAACTGGGGCTAATAATGAAGTACTTATAACAAAAAGCTCGCCTTTGCTAATCCCTTTTTCTAAAAGTGTTTTTAAAACGACTTGCTCGTTATTATCAATCACCAGATATCCATAACCTAACAAGGCTCCAAGCCAAACAGTAGAAGTAGCAAAAAGAATGGTATAAAAGACTTCTGTAAAAGTATCTTTGTGTACCTCTTTATCATTGATTAAGAACAATGGGCCAACTAAAAAAAAACCACTAAAAAAATTTTGAGCCTTTTTACAACATGACAACGGTTCTGGAGTAGTTTCTTGTTCTTCTTCAGATTTGTTTTGCTCTAGTCGAGCTTCCAATTCTTCTTCTGTAAGCATTTTCCCTCCTAGTTTATGGCCGGAAACCTTAGTTATTATTAATATTACCAAACTATCCGCACTTACTATCCCCACAATTCAAACACGTCATACACCCATCCATCAAAATACTCGCCTTGGTATTACACTTTTTGCATAGGCTGGCACTTTTTGGGTAGCCTTCGTCGTTAAGTTCTTCGTTGCTGTTTTTACTTTTTTCTAGGTATTCTGCTTTTTTTTCATCGACCAATTTTTGTTGGTGTTGGTCTAGGCCTTCGGCTTTTAGCATGCCAATGTTTTGCAGGTGTTTTTCGAGCACTTCGCCAATCTCTGCCACCAAACTAGGTACAAATTTGCCGCCTTTTTTAAAGTAGCCGCCGCTTGGTTCAAACACGCTTTTTAGCTCTTCAACCAAAAAGGTGACATCGCCACCTTTGCGGAACACGGCTGACATGACGCGGGTGAGGGCGACGATCCATTGAAAGTGCTCCATGTTTTTGGAGTTGATAAATACTTCAAACGGGCGGCGGTGCTCTTGCGGTGTGCCTTCGTGCATAATGACATCGTTAATGGTGATGTAGAGCGCGTGCTCTGTCACAGGCGTTTTGATTTTGTAGGTGCTGCCCACGAGTATATCTGGGCGGCTGAGCGGCTCGCCTAGTTGTACCACTTTTTGGTTGGCCTCTTTAAGTTCTGCGGCTTGTGCTTTGTCTTCATCGCTTACGAGTTTGTATGCGGTGATTTTTTTATCTATTTTAACTGCCATAACTTCTCTCCTAAATACTCTAGTTCTTGCAGGGGCTTAGATTCTGCCACCCAATTTGCAAGCCATGCTTTTATTGTTTGAATATGTGTTTGTAGTGCATTTTGCATGTCAACTCTCCCACCTAATCAGTTAATTTGTTTATTGCTAACTCTGTTTCATATTTCCGTTTTAAGCGTCGCGTGCGCTGTGAAGATAAGGCGCAGTTTAATTTTTTACCGGAGTGTACAAGTAGTACATGAGGATTAAAAATTAAACTGCAACGCCATATTCACAAGCTAAGCAGCTTAAAACTTGCCGTAGTAACCTTCTTTTAAGGCGTCATAGAGGTTGGCTGCACTATGAATCTCACCATCGTATTCAATCTCTTCGTTACCTTTCACTTCAATTTCGGTGCCGTCTTCGAGCGTGAATTTGTAAGTGGTGTTTTCTAAGTCTTTCTCTGTTACCAATACGCCCTGGAATGCCTCAGGATTAAATCTAAAAGTCGTGCAACCTTTTAGGCCTTTGTCGTAGGCGTATAGATAGATGTCTTTAAAGTCTTCAAAATCATAGTCGGTTGGTACGTTAATGGTTTTAGAGATTGAGCTATCTATCCATTTTTGTGAGGCGGCTTGAATATCCACGTGCGCTTTTGCCATGATGGTGGATGAATCCAAGAAGTAATCTGGCAATTTTTCATCTTCTTTATCGCTAAATGGCATGGCTTTTGGATTCACCAATTCACGATAAGCCAGCAGTTCGTAAGAGAATACATCGACTTTCTCTTTCGATTTTTTGCCTTCGCGAATCACGTTGCGGTTGTAGTGGTGCGCAAAGCTTGGCTCGATACCGTTGCTGGCGTTGTTCGCCAAGCTGAGTGAAATGGTGCCAGTTGGCGCAATCGAGCTGTGGTGCGTAAAGCGCACGCCCTTAGTCGCGATTTGGTTACGCAAGCCTTCTGGAAATTGTTGCATGTAGCGGCTGTATTTACCTAACAGCACTTTACCTGCAATTTTTTGGCCGACTTTAATGCCATCTGCCGCCATTTCTGGACGTTTTGCGAGCATATCAGCCGTGACTTCAAATTTTTCTTCCATAATCGGCGCGGCGCCTTTTTCTTCGGCAAGTTGAATGCCGACTTCCCAGCCCACTTCTGCCATCACGCGGGTGACTTCCTCGGTAAATTTAATTGAGTCTTCTTCACCGTATTTCATTTTCATCATGGTGAGGCTAGAGCCCAAGCCCAAGTAACCCATGCCGTGGCGGCGTTTGCGCGCAATTTCATCGCGTTGTTGTTGCAATGGCAAGCCGTTGATTTCGACGACGTTATCGAGCATGCGGGTAAAAATCGCCACGACTTCGCGGTATTCTGCCCAATCGAAATAGGCTTCATCGGTAAATGGTTTTTTGACAAACATGGTGAGGTTCACTGAGCCCAACAAGCATGCGCCATATGGTGGCAATGGTTGCTCGCCACATGGATTGGTTGCGCGGATGTTCTCGCAGAACCAGTTGTTGTTCATCTCGTTCACGCGGTCAATCAAAATAAAGCCTGGCTCCGCAAAGTCGTAGGTGCTGGACATAATCACATCCCACAAACGGCGCGCTTTAATGGTTTTGTACACGCGGCAAGCCACTTTACCAGCATCTACGCCATCGGCACGGGTTAAATATTTGCCTTTGACTGGCCACTCGCGCCAAACCACTTGGCTGTCATCGTTAACATTTAAGCCATCGACAATGGCTTCTTTTTCTGTGACAGGGAAAGCCAATTTCCACTCGGCATCGGCTTTTACGGCTTCCATAAATTCTTTGGTGATGAGGCAGCTTAAGTTAAATTGGCGTAAGCGGCCGTTTTCGCGTTTGGCTTTAATAAAGTCTGTGACATCTGGATGCGAAATATCAAATGTAGCCATTTGCGCACCACGACGACCACCCGCGCTAGATACCGTAAAACACATTTTGTCGTAGATATCCATAAATGAAAGTGGGCCACTAGTATATGCACCAGCGCCCGCCACAAACGCGCCTTTTGGGCGGAGTGTGGAAAACTCGTAACCAATACCGCAGCCCGCTTTTAAGGTGAGGCCAGCTTCGTGTACTTTGTTTAAAATATTGTCCATGCTGTCTTCTACCACGCCAGAAACGGTGCAGTTAATGGTAGAGGTCGCTGGTTTATGCTCTAGCGCACCTGCGTTGGAGGTAATGCGACCAGCAGGAATTGCACCACGGCGCAAAGCCCACAAAAATTTCTCGTGCCATTCGGCCTTTTTCTCTTCTGTCGTTTCGACATCGGCCAGCGCACGCGCCACACGGCTGTATGAGTCGTCCATGTCTTTATCCACATGGTCGCCGTTTTTGGCTTTGAGGCGATATTTTTTATCCCAAATGTCTAAAGATACCGACTGAATTGGAATTTCTACATTTGTTTCTTGTTGGGATTTTTGTGATGGCTCAACCGCTTTTAACATAACTTAAACTCCGCCTTTTGTTATCTTTGGCTGTGTTTATACAGCCATTTTGTTAATTATTTTGGTAACTATGTGATTTATATAAATATATTGTTATTTTTATGAAAAACAATGGTTTTAACACAACATATTGTGCATGGATTGAGAATTTATGCCTTTATTTTGTGTCCGTCAACCACTTTTTTAAAAATATTTTTGCACCATTTTTGCGCATTTTAGCCAGCTTTCAAGCCAATATTAGCGTTCAGCCAATGTGAGTTATCACTCACTTTTAAAACTATATAAAAAATATTTTTCTGGCATTTAATTGATTAGTGAATTACGCAAAAAATTGCGTTACGAGCAAATCCAAAATTTATGAGAAAATGCGGCATGCCAAGATTTATTTATTCCATTTTGTTGTATTTAGCACTGCCTTTTGTGCCACTTAAGCTGCTTTGGCGCGGCATTAAACAGCCCGAGTATTTACAACATTGGGGCGAGCGCTTTGGGTTTTACAACTTAACACTCAATAATAAAGCAATTATTTGGTTGCATTGCGTCTCTGTTGGCGAAACCCGCGCAGCTGAGCCGCTGGTAAAAGCGCTGAGAACCGCTTACCCTAACCACCAAATTTTAATGACGCACGGCACGCCCACAGGCCGTGAAACCAGCGAAAAGTTATTTGGCAACGACATTTGGCGCGTGTATTTGCCTTACGATTTACCGTTTGCGATTCATGGTTTTTTAAACCACTTTCGGCCAGCCATTGGTTTAATCATGGAAACCGAGCTTTGGTTTAACTTAATTTCTGCATGCAATAAGCGCAATCTTCCATTATTACTTTTAAATGCGAGGCTTTCAGAAAAATCTGCCACAGGCTACAAAAAGCTTGGCGACTTAGCGATTAATGGTGTGCAAAGCTTAAAGGCAATTGCCGCACAAACCGATGCAGATGCCGCACGCTTGCAAACGCTAGGCGCGCACAATATAACGGTGACCGGCAATTTAAAGTTTGATGTGAAGCCGCCAGCAGATGCGTTAGATAAAGGCTTACAGCTCAAAAGTTTATTCGCTAACAAAACAGTATTTTTAGCCGCCAGCACCCGCGATGGCGAGGAAGCGCTGATTTTAGAGGCTATTAAAGACTTAGACATGGTGACAGTGATTGTGCCGCGTCACCCGCAACGCTTTAACGAAGTAGCGGCCATGCTTGAGCAAAGCGGCATTGCGTTTACGCGTAAAACATTACTTCAAAACGATGCTCTGGGAGCCAATAAGCATGCGCCTTCTAGACCATACATAATTTTAGGCGACACCATGGGCGAGCTTTTTACCTATTATGCTGCGTGTGATTTTGCGTTTATTGGCGGTAGTTTGTTAAATTTTGGTGGGCAAAATTTAATTGAGGCCGCCAGCATGGGCAAACCAATTTTAATTGGTGAGCATACGTTTAACTTTGCGCAAGCGACTGAGCATGCTGTCGCTGAAGGTGCAGCCATTCGTGTAAAAAGTAGCACCGAATTGCGCGAAAAAATTGTTGATTTACTCGAAAATGAATCTCAACGCCTAGCAATGAGCAATGCGGCAACCCGCTTTAGTGAAGCTTCTACTGGGGCGACTGCACGAATGATGGCGCTGATTAAGCCTTATTTAAACGCGTAAACAGGCTTTAACTGACGGTAAGCGATTTGACATACACCACCTCGCAAGCGCCATTGCCCGTATCTTCGCGCGTGAGTGAGCTTTGCCAATGCCAGCCATCGTTGGCGTCTGCACGCACTAAAAATCCACTAATTTTGACAACTTGACCTGTTTTAACCGATTTTAATGTGCTGGCAATCGCATCATCGGCAGGAATCATGTGCATATTGGCACTTTGGGTTTCGATTTCGCGGCGTGGAATCGGAAATTCATCCACGTGCCAAAAATAAAATCGATTTGATTGCGAAATTTTAATGTCTTTTAAAATCGCTTCATCCGACATTTTTCCCCAGCCTAAAGCCAAATCTACCGGCGATAAATCGGCCTCCCGCCCAAACGAATAATGCTCTGTAGAGAGGACGCGCGCCTCAATTTCAAATGATTCTAAAGGTGTAATGCGATAGCCATTCACATTGAAGCTATTTTGATTCACTGCTTGATTAATAGGCTGATTATTGGCCACCGCACCAGTGCCATGCGTGACTGGTTGATTAGAAAAATGCTGATAAGCACCGTATGAAATAAGTGACACAAAGAGGATGAGTTTCCAGTTCATATCAATTTGCGCTACTTAATGAGTTTGGAAATGGCCTTAAATGCCTCGTGGTTTGCGTCACTTAACCACTCAAACAGCACAGATTCTGTATTGGTCACGACACAGCCTGCATCGCGTAACCTCGCTAAGGCGTTGGCTTTATTGGCTGGGTCGCGCGAAATCACAGCATCTTCCACCACATGCACTTGCTTACCTGCGGCGTGCAAATCGAGGGCCGTTTGCAACAAGCAAATATGCGCTTCCATTCCAGTTAACACCAGCATTGGTTTATCGCGTTGCAATTGTTGTTTAAATTTTGGCTCGCCACAGGCAGAAAATGCTGTTTTTGCAATGGCTTTTGGGTTTGCTAAATGCTGAGTAATATCGGGTAAAGTCACGCCCAAGCCTTGCGGATATTGTTCAGTAACGATAATGGGTACGCTTAGCAGGTTTGCCGCTTGCGCCAAAATGCCAGCATTTTTAGTAGCCCTTTGCATCGCATCATTTGGCATTGCAGAGGCTAACTTGACCTGCATGTCGATAATGACAAGTTGACTTTGCGACGCTGTTGCTAGATTGGCTGACAACTTAATTAGAAACTACACCAGATATTAACTGCTGATTAATATCGAGCAAATCCGCCTCAGAAACCAGCCCAGATGCGGTTTTTAAACGAATAATATTAACCAAATAATTGTAACGCGCTTGTAGTAAATCGCGTTTCGCGGAGTAATATTGTTGCTGCGCATTCAGCACATCGACACTGGTGCGTACACCTACTTCGTAACCTAATTTGGTGGATTCAAGTTGGCTTTGGCTAGACACTAAGGCTTGCTCTAGCGCTTTCACTTGGGCAATGGTCGTACTTAAGTTAAGGTAAGCGCGCTGCGTTTCTAGCTCAGTGGCTCTGCGTGCAACTTCAATATCGTCTAGCGCTCTTTGTTTATTGAGTACCGCTTGACGCGCCCGCGAGGAAATAGCACCACCTTGATAAAGAGGCATTTCTAATTGCAGGCCTATATTTGCGTTGCTAGTGTCATTCCCAAAGCCATTTTGACCGCCATTTGCGTAATTTTGTGTATAGGCTGCGACCAAATCTAAGGTCGGCATATGGCCTGCTTGGGCAATCTTCACATCTTGTTCGGCAATTTTGAGCGCGTCTTGTTGCACTTGAATGTTCAAATTATTTTCTAAAGCAATTTGTTGCCATTCTTGCATTTTTTGGCTGAGCTCAGTCACTTGAATATCAGCCCTTGCTGATGCCAATTTGCTAGGCATTTCACCTGTAATGGCTTGTAGGGCATGATTTGCAACCGCGTGCTCGTTAATTGCTGCAATCTCTTGCGCTAAAATTAAATCGTAGCGTGCTTGTGCTTCGTTTACGTCTGTCACTGTTGAGGTACCGACTTCAAACGTGGCCTTGGCTTGATCAAGTTGACTTAAGATTGCAGCTTTTTGTGCTGCGATTAAATCGATTCTGTCTTGCGCTATTAATACATCAAAATAAGCTTGGGTAGTGCGTAAAATAAGGGATTGCTGGCTTAAATGGTATTGCTTATCGGCTTGACTGACTTGCGCAACACTTTGCTCCATTTGCTCCCAGTTTTGCTTACGGAAGATAGGTTGACGCGCTTCTACACCGTAGTTGTAACCTTCGAAGGTATTTCTACCGCCACGAAACGGTGCTGCACTACCAACAATTTCAAAATCTGTACGCGAGGCTGTTGTTGATGCATTTAAATTTACTCTTGGCCTATACAAAGCTTTACCTTGCTCTATCAGCTCTTGCGCCGCCTTATTGCTACTTAAGGCTGATGCCAAGGTCGGGTCATGCGCCAGTGCTAAACGATAAATATCGATTAATGATTGGTATTGCACTTGCGCAGACGCAACTTCCATGGACTGCAAGGCTGAATTGTCAGCAGAAAATATACCTTTTGAAAGCGTTAAGTTTGGCTTTTCTGCAGACCATACATTCGCTGAAACCAGCGCTAACACAAGTATACTTAACTGAAATATTGGGCGATTATTCATGGTTAGAACTCGAACTTACTGTCCTGCGGCGCATTGATGAGCTCAGGAATACAGGTTTCAAAAAGCACATCTTCCCTAAAGCCCGTCTCTGAAATACGTTGAATTAAAGTAGCTTGCATGACTGGCGATGTCCCTAAGACGATAAACATCACGCCACCTATGTTGAGTAACTCGCGAACACCCGCTGGCTCCACAGGTGAAGACGCTGTATAAACAATCGCGTCATACAACACTTTTTTACCTGCGACAGTGCTTAAGCGACCAGTGTTTGCATCCGTGACCTTTAAAACCACATTGGATATATGATTATCTGCCAAATTTTTGGCAGCAATTGCACTTAACTCAGCCTCAATTTCTACTGAGACGACTTGTTTAGCTAAACTGGCCAATAAGGCGGTAAAGTAGCCGCTTCCTGTGCCGATATGCAAAACCGTTTGTGTTTGTTGCAGATTTAAGGCTTGTAAAATTCGCCCTTCTAACTTCGGGCTCAGCATAGTCTGACCAAAGCCAATTGGAATTTCAATATCAGCAAAAGCTAGGCCAGCATATTCGGCAGGTACAAATTTTTCGCGCGGCAGATCATTTAAAAGTGACAACACCTTAGGATCTAATACTTCCCAGGTGCGAATTTGTTGTTCAATCATATTAAAACGCGCAGTAGCACTTTGCATATTGACACTTTTATTTGTACTAGACATATTCACCGTCGCTTTACTAAATTCATTAAATTTAACTGTTGTAATATCTTATCACTTAAAGATTACACTATTTTAAATTATAAAGTTAATCTAACTTACTAAAATTATAGCTTAATTAATTGAAATTAAGCATCTTTTGGTATTTTTATACGATACCAAAGTGCATAAAGTGATGGTAAAAACAACACTGTTAATACCGTCGCCACCGCCAGGCCACCCATAATTGCCACTGCCATCGGTCCAAAAAATACGCTTCTAGTCAACGGAATCATGGCTAAAATGGCAGCAGCAGCAGTGAGGACAATTGGCCTAAACCGACGTATAGTGGATTCCACAATCGCTTGCCAAGGCGCCAAACCAGCCGCAATATCCTGATCAATCTGATCGACTAAAATGAGTGAGTTACGCATAATCATCCCTGAAAGGGCGATTGTGCCTAGCATCGCGACAAACCCAAAAGGCTGATTAAATATTAACAGTGCAATTGTGACACCAATTAAGCCTAGAGGTGCCGTCACCATGACTAAAAATACGCGCGAAAAACTTTGTAATTGAATAATCAGTAATGTTAATACCACCACTAAGAATAAAGGAAAGCCTTTTGCCACGGAAGCGCCGCCTTTTGCAGATTCTTCTACCGCACCGCCAGTTTCAATCGTGATGCCGATGGGTAAGTTGGCTCTAATTTCGCCTAGTTTTTGCTCAATTTGATCTGAGACAACAGGGGCCTGCATATTGCCACGCAGATGCGCTTTAACTGAAATAGAAGGCACTCGATTTCTACGCCAAATTACACCTTCTTCAAACTCTGATGAGAAGGTTGCCACTTGTGATAAGGGCACGCTAGTGCCACTTTGCGTGTTAATCATGAGGTTAGGCAAGCGTGATAATTGTGCACGTTCGATGTCTGGACCTCTAGCTACCAAATCAATCAACTCGTTGTTTTCTCTAAACTCTGATACGCGCAGCTCACTTAATGCACCATTGAGCATATTGGCGATATCAACGGAACTGACCCCAAGCAATCTTGCTTTAGATTGGTCAATAGAGACTTTTAACACTTTACTTGGCTCTTCCCAGCCAAGTTGCACATTCGCCAAATTGGGGTTGGCACGCATAATGTCTGCAATTTGGTGGGATATTTCTCGTATCTTCACTAAATCATGTCCATCGACTCTAAACTGCACCGGAAACCCAACTGGCGGGCCGTTTTCCAAACGCGTGACCGAGGCACGTAAAGTTGGAAAATCCGTTTCAAACAATGAAATCAAATCACTACGCAAAGCTTCGCGCGCTTCCAGAGTTTTACTTAACACCACAAACTGTGCAAAACCGCGATGTGCGAGTTGAATATCTAATGGCAAGTAATAACGTGGACTCCCAGAGCCTACATAAACCACAAAGTTATCTAGGCCACCACCTTCCATGCTTTCATGCTTTTTACCCCAATCATGCAACCATGTTTCTAGCTTTTTTACTTGCTCATCTGTAGCCTGATAAGACGCGCCTTCTGCTAATCGCAAATCAACCATAAGCTCTAGTCGCGTTGAGTCTGGAAAAAACTGTTGTTGTACTTTGCCAAAGCCAATAATCGATAACACAAAACAAGCCACTGTAATCGCTATGACTGTTTTGCGATAACGCACGCAAAGGGTAACTAGTCGTCTAAATGTCTCGTAAAACTGGGTGTTGTAGATATCATGATGGTGTTGAGTATCTGTTACATTCGACTCCTTTTTTAAGCCAAATTTACTTTGCAACCATTGCTTGAGTTTGGATGGCTGGGGTGCTTTAGAATAATCTGGTAGCAAATGATAGCCCAAATAGGGCACAAAAATGACCGCTGCAAACCAAGAGATGATGAGTGAAATTGCAGACACTTGGAATATTGAGCGCGTATATTCACCTGTGGATGAAGCAGCTGTCGCGATAGGTAAAAAGCCTGCAACGGTGACAAGCGTACCCGTCAGCATTGGCATAGCAGTTGAGCTGTAAGCAAATGAAGCAGCTTTCACTCTGTCCCAGCCTTGTTCCATTTTAGAAGACATCATCTCTACTGCAATAATGGCGTCATCAACTAACAAGCCTAATGCCAATATTAAAGCACCCAACGAAATTTTATGCAGGCCAATATTGAAATAGTGCATCACTAAAAAGCTTGCGGCCAGCACAATTGGAATTGAAATCGCCACCACTATACCTGTGCGCCATCCTAGTGAAACCAAGCTGACGCCGAGTACAATAATGAGGGCTTCAACTAATGACTTCACAAAATCATTGACAGAATTTGCAACGATTTTAGGCTGAGAAGTGACAGTATCTAAACGTAACCCTACTGGTAAATTTTGGTTAATTCTTTCTAATTTTTTATCAAGGGCATGACCAAGCGCAATTACATCGCCACCTTCACGCATGCTCACACCTAAAAGCAAGGTTTCTTTACCGTTATAACGTACTGTGTCTTTGGGTGGGTCTTCATAGCCACGATACACTCTAGCTACATCGCCTAATTTAAAATCTTGCCCATTCGCTCTAAGACGCATTTCACGTAAATCATCCAGAGTTTGGTATCTACCAGAAACCTCTACCCGAATGCGTTCTTGAGGAGACTCAAAGGTACCGCCTTTGACAATTGCGTTTTGAACTTGCAATAAATTAATCAGCGTTGCAGTATTGATGCCCAATGTGGACAGTTTTGCATTGGAAAACTCGATGATAATGCGCTGTTTACGTTCACCGAAAAAATCTACTTTTGCGACATCAGCAGTACTTAACAGCTCAGTACGTATAATTTCTGCTTGCTCTTTCAGCGCAAAATTATCAAAGCCGTCACCAGTCAAGGCATACATACTGCCGTAAACATCACTGAATTCGTCGTTAAACGTTAAACTTTCTATATCGCGCGGTAGGGTATGTCGAATATCCGTAATTTTTTTACGTACCTGATACCAAATCCCTGGAATATCCTCTGAAAAAGTATCGTCTTTAATCACAATGAAAATCATTGATTCGCCAGGTCGAGAATAACTGCTGGAGTATCCTAAGTGTGGTACCTCTTGAATTTTCTTTTCTAATTTATCAGTTATTTGCTGTTCAACTTCAATCGCGCTCGCGCCCGGCCAGCTCGTGCGTACAAGCATGACCTTAAAAGTGAATGGTGGATCTTCAGATTGGCCTAACTTGGTGTACGCAAAAAAGCCCGACACCATGAGCATGAGCATTAAATACAACACCAAAGTTTGATGTTTAAGTGCCCACTCAGAAAGATTAAACCCTGATTTATCTGCTGACTGTTCCATTATTGGCTTACTTTGCTGTTAAGTTCTGCTGTATTGACTTGTTTTGATTGGTTTTCTACAAGCATGGGTTTAACCTTTTGCCCTTTAATTAAGGTGTGCACGCCTGCTACTGCAATCATCTCTTTAGGGCTTAGGCCGGCGCTAATCGGTGTACCATACTCAGAAAACTGACCTGCAACGACCTCTCGTGGGTTTGCTATATTATTTTTATCAATCACCCAAACAACGGTTTTGCCTTGCAACTGCGTGAGCGCAGAAGTAGGGATGACTATTTGTGTTTTTTCATCTTTTTGCGCAAACTTTACCCCTGCGGTCATGCCTAGTTTGACTGCTTCATCAACATTATTGATAGTAACGCGCACATCAAAAGCACGCGTAGCCGAGTTAGCTTCGGGCGCGATTTCTCTAATTTTGCCTGGGTAGGTTTTTTGCTGATTTGCCCAAAGCTTTATGGTGACATCATCGCCAACCCTTAAGCCTGCCATGCGTGATTCTGGTACCGCCACCAATACTTCTATCTGTTTTAGGTCAACTATTTGAGCAATCATCATGCCGGGTTCTACTACTTGACCTGGTTCTGCTTGAATCTTAGTCACCACACCATCACGATCTGCAACAAGTGAGGCGTAACGCGCTTGATTTCCTGAGACGGCAGCCTGCGCCTTAGCTTGATTCACCCGCGCAGCTGCGGTTTTTAATTCTGCTTCGTATTTATCTAGCGCAGATTGTGAAATGAATTTTTTATCGACAAGTTGTCTCTGTCTTTCTACTTCCGCTTTCGCAAGCATATAGCTAGTTTCTGCTGCATTGACATCGGCTTGAGCAGCGGCTGCACTTAATCTGGTATCGGATGCATCTAAACGAACGAGTACTTGACCTTTTTTAACCAAACTGCCAACTTCTACTTTACGCTCAATAATTTTCCCGCTGATTCTAAAGCTTTGATTTGATTCATAACGAGATTTGACCTCGCCCACCAAAATCATCGCCCCTAAGCTATCCGTTTCTTCTACAATCGTCACTAGTGCTGGCTTTGGCGGCGATATGGGTTCAGGTGCTTTTTCGCAAGCAGTTAGAAAGATGCTTATACTTAACCATAAAATGACATTATTTTTCATATTATTCTCGCAATAGTCCACGTAGCAGCGTCTGTTGCATCAACGTTAAACGCTGCTCAATTAGACGCCAATTAACCCATGTATCGTTTTTCATGTTAATTTCTAAAGCACAAACACCGTGCATTCCCGCCCAAATCGTTTGCGCTATCAGCTCTGGGTCAGTA
Source organism: uncultured Methylotenera sp. (assembly GCA_964464725.1). Lineage (GTDB taxonomy): Bacteria > Pseudomonadota > Gammaproteobacteria > Burkholderiales > Methylophilaceae > Methylotenera_A. Next base: position 13,145 of record CAYXHH010000021.1, read on the forward strand.
AGTTCTTGCCTAAACTTACCTGCAACAAACACGTCGTTCACCACAGTCTTTAACTGAAAATAAGCATCTTGTTCCGCATTATTTTGCACAATAATGGAATTTGTAGGTTCGCACGGCACATGTTCAGTCATAAACATCATGCGATAGTGATTGGGATGATTCAGCGCAAACGTTGCATACCCTTGGCCAAACGCCAACATGCGCGCAACAGGGTCTGATATTTGCAAAAGTTGTTTCAAGCTATTCGCAAGTGCCAAAAAGTCCGTGTCACAGATTGCTCTAATCAAGGACTCTTTATCTGCAAAATGTAGATAAATGCTGGTCGCAGAGTAGCCAATACGCTTGGCGATTTCTCGCATGGTCACAGCTTCTACACCTTTGGCTACAAATAGATCGCGTGCCGCATCAATAATGAGTGTGCGTAATTGTTGGCGTTCAGCTTCGGTTTTGGGTTTTGGTGGCATGTTGTTTAATGATGAGTTTCTTTTAGTATATTGGCAGATATTCTTAACAATATCTCTCTTGATGGCATAGTTTTGCTACCAAATGTCATCAGTTGATTTTTCCAGCCCGGAGTGACGTTAAGTTTACCTTGCATCATGGCTTGATAGCCTTGCAATGCAACTGTACGGGCATCCATGAGTTTTCCTTTTGCGTTTGCTGCATTTTGCATATTTGCACGTGCTACAAATCCAGTTTCGGTTACGCCTGGGCTCAACAGTGTGACGCTTACTCCAGAGCCGCGCAATTCATAATTGAGCGCTTCTGTAAACTGCATGACATAGGCCTTGCTAGCCGCATATACGCTAAAATTGGGGATGGGTTGAAAAGCAGCAATTGAACCAACATTAAGTATACGCCCAGATTGACGTTTTTTCATGTCTTCTAAAAATAACGCCGTTAGCTCTGTTAAGGTTAGCACATTAAGTTGTAGCATATTTTGATACGTATTTATTTTACTGCTATCAAATTTACCATAGTCGCCGTATCCAGCATTATTGACCAAACAATTCACTGTTAAGTCTTGTTCAACACAAAGCTCATATAAAACTTTAGCTTGATGAGGCATGGATAAATCTAGCGCAAATGTCACGACATTCACTTTAAATTGCGCCTCAAGCTGATTTTTTAATTTTTCTAATACTTCTGCACGACGCGCAACTAATATTAAATGATGTCCTTTTTCAGCCATGATATTTGCCAGCTCTAAGCCAATACCACTGGATGCGCCTGTTATTAATGCATATTCCATGATGATGTCTCCGATCGTTATGCTGGTTTAAATACCATATAGTAAAGATTAGCCAATGGTATTAAAGTAGCAAGCAATCCAAATAGATTCCAAGTGGTGCATAGTTTCCAATAGCTATCCGGTATCACACCACTTACCGCGAATTCTCTTGCCATTTTTGCCTGCTTAGCTTGCACTGGAATTAGCACAGCTGCCCAAATAACGCCTGATACCAAAAATATCGTCATGCCATGCCCTAGCCATTTAGTTGCATAGCTCATATCATGCAGATACACATTAGTCATACCCGCGACCAATAAAATCAGCACGCCTCCGCCCGTAAAGATATAGTCAGTTAAGGTGACTTGGCGTTGTGCATAAGCAATAATTTGGGGATTTTTGGTTAAATCTGCCATATTTTTCCACCAACCAGTGACAATAATATTGCCCAAAAATATGACAACACCAAAGATGTGAACGACTTTAAGCCATAAGTATGCGTTTTCCATTTTATTCTCCTATTTTATTCTATGCGTTCCCATACTTGCGTTCTGCCAAACAAGCTCACACCGACAAAGCCTCTTACTTCCATTTTTTTTCCAGCTTCTTTTAGTGTTAACTTGACTTTATAGGTATTGCCAGAAAACGGGTCTAAAATTTCTGATCCTTCATAGTAATCGCCTTTGGCTTTGACGTTTTTCATCATAGTCATGCCAATTAATCGTTGGTCTTTACGTTCATCTTTACAAGCCGTGCAATATTTCTCTTCTTTATCGGTTTCTAAGCCTTTTTCAATGACACCTGTAAATACGCCATTATTCTCCTGAACGCGCACATAACCAGTCGGCTTGCCTTTATCGTCGTGGGTTTTCCACAAACCCGCAGGACTTGTATTGGCATTTGCCATAAGTGCGCTAGTGAGTAAGACCAACATGACGACAGGCTTTAAAAAATGATGCTGAATCAGTTGCATGATGATGCTCCTTTTTTTAAGTTAATTTAATGGTTAAGTCAATAACATTAGTTAACGTTGTTAACTGAACGTTGTTAATTTAACAATGTTAATTTATTATTGTCAAGCATTAAATTTAGAAATTGAATAAAAAGTTTATTTAAGCTGGTAGGTTTCTAACTTGTTCCAAAGCGAGCGCTCACTAATCTCTAGTAGCTTAGCGGCTTTTGCTTTGTTGCCATGAGTGGCTTCAAGCGCAGCACAGATCATCTCTTTTTCAATTTGTGCTGTTTTTTTGGGGATAGAAAGTGAATTGTTGGTCGCCAATATTGGTGATACATGCAGGCCATTTTCTAGCATCGCGGTGGGGATGCTGTGCGTAGCATGATGTTGAATATCGGCTGGGAGATGGTTGTGTTGTACTGTCTTTTTCCCTGACAAAATGACAGCACGTTCTAATACATTTTCTAATTCACGGACATTTCCAGGCCATGGGTATGCTTGTAATACAGTGAGTGCCTCATCGCTAATATACGCTGTAGCCTCATCAATATGCCTTGATAAAAAATGCTGCGCGAGTAAACGCACATCTAAGCCTCTTTCGCGCAGGGGCGGGACGTTTAACTGAAATACATTGAGTCGATAATATAAATCTTCACGCAACTTACCCTCTTTTACCGCTTGCATGGGGTCGCGATTGGTCGCGGCAAGTAAACGTATATCCAAATGTATTTGTTTGTTTCCACCTAGTTTTTCAACGATGCCTTCTTGCAGCGCCCGCAATAACTTGGCTTGTAGATGGATGGGCATTTCGGTCAGCTCATCTAAAAACAAGGTACCGCCATCGGCCAATTCAAACTTGCCAATGCGCTCTTTTACTGCACCCGTAAAGGCGCCCTTTTCATGACCAAATAACTCAGACTCTAACATTTCAGAAGGAATGGCCGCGCAATTGACTGCAACGAATAAGCCATTTTTACGCGGAGAAGCTTGGTGTATGGCTTTTGCAACCAACTCTTTACCCGTACCTGTTTCTCCAATAATGAAGACTGTCGCTTTTTCGGGTGCTACTTGGCTAATCAGTTGTTTTAAGGCCAACATGGGCGTGCTCTGGCCGATTAGACCACTACCAACAGCATCCTTAGAGGCGCCATCTGATGCTGCTTTTAAATAAGTATTTTCGAGCGTAAGTCGCTTCACCGATAAGGCTTTAGCAATCGCAATTTCCAATGTTTCTAAATCAAAAGGGCGCAAAATATAGTCAGCTGCGCCAGCTTTCATGGCTTCGACAGCAGTTTTAATCTCGCCCATTGCAGTCACCATGATAAAAGGCAATGTCTCATTGTCTTGACGTATATGCTTAAGCAGCTCTAAACCGTTCATACTTGGCATATGCAAATCACTGACCACCAAATCGATGGTTTGATTTCTCATCACTTCTAAGGCTTCTTTACCATCTCTCGCCAATACTGGCTTATATCCCGCTTGTTTAAGGCTGATTTCTAACAAACGTAGCATGTGCGGTTCGTCATCTACTGCTAATATGATTTTTTGATTATTCATAATACTATTTTAACGTTTTATCCTAATATGCTCTTAATTAAGCACTTGCTGTGGGCAAACATATTCTAAATTGCGCACCGCCATAAGCGCTGGTTAGATATTGTATTTCACCGCCATGCGCTTCTACTATCTGCTTAACCACAGCTAAACCCAAACCAACACCACCCGCACGCTGGGTAAAAAATGGTTCAAATATTTGCGTTTGATTTTCTGCCACGATTCCTGGTCCATTATCTAGCACATCTAACAAAATTTGGCCTGAATTCTCCGTTAAGTTCACTTCTATAATGCCCTTCACTGGCAAAATTTGAATAGCATTCATGAGCAAATTCATCAGCACTTGTGTCATTTGATCTGCATCTACCAACACTGGCATTTTATGGTGAGATGTCAATGTCACTTGTAGCTCTTTTTGCTGTGTCTGGCTTTTCAACATTGCAATCACATTCTGTGCAATATCGACTAAATTCACATGGGTGAGTGCGGGCGGGCGTGGACGAGCCGCATCTATTAAACTTGAAACCAATTTATTCAAGCGTTCGGTTTCAGAAATAATAAAGCCCAATACTTCTTTACCTTCCGCGCTTAAATTTGGTTCGCGCAACAGCAAATCAGCTGATGAGCGCAATATGCCAAGCGGTGTGCGCACCTCATGACTCATGGCAGCAGACATTTCTCCCACCACTGCCAACTTAGCTGCGCGCGTTAAATCAGCTTGGGTCTTTTTTAAATCTTGCATCATTTTTTCAAAGGCCAGACTTAACTCTTGTACTTCAGGGGGACCCTCTTTTGGTGCCTCTACTAAACGATTTTTAGTAAAACCACTGACAAAGTGGGTAAGTTTAGCGAGTGGGTCGGTAATGGCCTGTGCGATTGGCCTCACTAAAATGGCAGCAAACAATAATGTGGTCAATAGGAGAGCCAAAAAGACATAAGCTAAACGGTGCACTGGTGCCACAGCCTCTGAATGTAGCTTTTCTATGCTAACCCGCCAACCTTGTAAATTTAAACGCTGATTTAAATTTTTACTCACATGCATATCATGAGCTGCTTCAATGCTTCGCCAATTCGCAGTTGAAGCAACTATTTGATTTTGATGATCTATTAAGGCGGCCGCTGTTGATTTTTGTACCGCGTTATTCAATAAATCTTGAATGACCTGCCAATTAAATTCTGCCACCAAAATACCAATTTTTTGATTGGTACTTAGATCGTAAATGTCTTGCGATATTGCCAAACTATTTTCTTTAATTTTACCTATAGACAATGTCTTATTGGCAATCTTTACCTCAAACCAAAATTCAGGGGGCGCTATCTGCATGTTAATTTGTGTTGGATGACTTGATGCAAGTACTAAGCCATTCGCATTGACCACATAAATGGATTTGTACATGTCACCATAACTTAACTGCACTTCTTGCAAAAAAGTTGAAACACGCTTATCAATGTCACCTATCTGAATATCTTGCATCACTGCCAGTTGACTCCAAGAATGCACATTTTGCACGCGCTCGAAAAATACGCGCTCAATATCATTGGCAACTGTGCCACTTAAGGTTTGCATGTCGTGTTTAATTTCTATTTTTAGGGCATTTCTAGCCTGATAAAAACTTAAAAAACTCACAATCATGGCTGGCAACAAACCAGCTAGTAAAAATGCCAGCAACAGTAATTGGCGAATTGTTAGGTGTTTAAGCAAACTGATAGGAAGGAGTTATGAGACAATTATTGTCTGTTGAACAATGCGGTGCAATTGGCGCCGCAATGGAGTGCAATATGCAGAAATTTTTTACTTTCATGTTGAGTAGTCTAGCCTTGAGTGCAGCGCTATGCAAGCCTGCCTTGGCTGATGACACTACAAGCTGGAAAGACAATTTTAAATTAGGCGGCTACTCTAGCGCAGGCGTGGTTCTGCATCGCAATCAAGAAGCTGAAGCTGCCGTGAACGAATTTAGTTTAATCCTCACTTGGCAGAATGAAAGTCGCTTAAGTTTTTTTGGTGAGCTTGAATTAGAGCGCCCACTTGCTTGGAATGACAACGAAAAGTTTAATCGCAAAGAAGGGCATTTTGATTTAGAGCGTGTATATTTTGATTACAACTTATCTGAAAAAGTGAACTTTAGAGGCGGCCGATTCTTAACGCCTAACAGCCGCTGGAACTTGTTACATGCCTCACCCTTAGTCTGGACAAGTACTCGTCCAATGGCTACCTCGCGTTTATTTCCAACTGGGACAAATGGCGCGATGTTGTTCGGCGCACTACCTGTTTTGAATGGCGCGTTTGAATACAAATTATTTGGCGAAATCATCGAAGACCAAGAGGAAGACGACGATTTTGAATTGCAATTTGAACATGTCAAAGGCGCACGATTTAGTTATAAAAATCAATCTGATATTGGCATTTCGATTTTATCTTTTAGAGAGAGAGGCATTAACTCCGCTAGTTATCGTATGTTGGGTTTAGATTTTGTCACCTATATCAATGAGGTAGAAATCAGTGGCGAAGCATTTCAGCGATTTAATACAAACAATAAAGATGGCGGTAGTGGTGCCTATTTACAATCAGCCGTGCCACTGAATCGGCTTGGCTTAAATAACTGGTTTTGGTTAACTCGATTAGAAACGCTACAACGCCCGAATGAAAGCTCCGCTGAGCGCTGGCTCATAGGCACGACATGGCGCGTTAAGCCGACACAACTATTAAAGTTAGAGTTTACTGGTGGTAGTGGTGACCAACCTGAATCACCTCGTGGCTTTTTAGCTTCATTTGCGGTTCTCTTCTGATGATGAAATTTTTAATGTTGATTGCGACTGTGTGCGTCATGCAAATGACGAGTGTCGCCTCAGCTGAAGAGCACAAAGCGGTGATTGCCGTTATAGTATCCAGTAATCAAAATGTAGATGATTTGAACTTTACGCCAAATCAACTTAGCCTGATTTATTGGCGTAAACAACTCTATTGGCCAAAAGGTTTGCGCATTAAACCAGTCAATTTAAGTACTGAGCATCCACTCAGACTACAGTTTTCACAAGCAATTCTTGGCAGCGCGCCTAAAGCACAGATTGATTACTGGAATGGCCAATACTTTAACGGTGTGTTGCCACC
>CAYXHH010000022.1:0-13936 GCA_964464725.1 uncultured Methylotenera sp.
AGTCGTGCAAAATTTAACGTTAAGGTGTTGTTTATTAATGCTTATCAATACGATCACACCTCGAAAGAATTATGGAATAACGATTGTTTATCCACAATCGACGTTGATACTACTGAAGATAAAGTGAATACCAAGGTTAAGGGTAAAAAGACAAATAACGGTTTTGAAGTGAGTGATGGCAAGGTATCTCAAACGCTACCAGCATGCACCATGACATTTGCCTATTGGAACCCGAAGATATTATCCCAAAACAAACTACTTAACCCACAAAATGCTGAATATTTAGATACTAGTTTTGAACAATTGGGTAATGAAACCATTAATGTAAGAGGCACGCCGACAGAAACCAAGCACTACAAATTAAAAGGTGCTCTTAACGGTAAAAACAAGCTCAATATTGAACTTTGGTACACCAATAAAAATGAATGGGTTGCATTAAAGTCCACCACACCAGAAGGTTATATTATTACTTATAAATTAATATGATAAACTACAAACTTAATGTAATACTTTTAATAATTTCCTCTGCTTTTCTAACAGCATGTGCTGGAAATAAAATGAATACTGAGACTAAAGAAATACCGTTGGTAAAACAAGTAGATTTACCCAAGTTTATGGGTGATTGGTATGTGATTGCTGCAATCCCAACCTTGATAGAAACGCAATCTTACAATGCGATTGAAAGCTATCGACTTAATGCAGATGGGACCATTGCAACCACATTTACCTTTAACAAAGGTGCACTAGACGGTCCTGCAAAAAAATATGAACCTAAAGGCTTTGTCATCCCTAATACTGGCAACGCATTGTGGGGCATGCAATTTATTTGGCCAATTAAGGCAGAGTATCGAATTGTCTATCTGGATGCAAACTATCAAAAAACAATCATTGCTAGAAATGCGCGTGATTATGTTTGGATTATGGCGCGTACACCACATATTTCTGATTTAGAATATGATGATATGGTGAAATTGGTTTCAAGTTATGGTTATGATGTATCTAAATTGCGAAAAGTACCACAGCAGCCCTTAGATACCAAACCGAAGTCTACTAACAAAACATTTGAATAGGTTTTAGTATGCAATCGATAGGTCGTTTACTGTCTATACTTAACGCTTGGATTGACAACGATAGCGTTAACATTCACGAATCAAAAACTGGCATTGATTGGTTACGCGTGATTCCTTTTGTATTGCTACATTTGGCTTGCTTAGCATTATTTTGGGTGGGTTACAGCCACTTTGCATTGGGGTTTGCAATTGCACTTTATGCAATCAGAATGTTTGCTATTACAGGTTTCTATCATCGCTACTTCGCTCATAAAGCTTTTCAAACATCGCGTCTAGGCCAATTTATTTTTGCGTTGTTAGGCGCAAGTGCTGTGCAAAGAGGCCCTTTGTGGTGGGCATCACACCACCGTAACCATCACGCGCATTCAGATGAGCAAATGGACGCGCACTCTCCAGTTCAACACGGTTTTTTTTGGAGTCACACAGGATGGTTTTTATCGCGTGATAACTTCATCACCAAGTTAGATCGTGTAAAGGAGCTTGCACATTTTCCTGAGCTACGCTTTATTGATCGATTTGACATTATTGTTCCAATCTTACTGGCCATCTGTATTTTTGGACTTGGTGAGCTTTTATACGAGTTAGCACCGCATTTAAATACCAATGGCTGGCAATTACTCGTATGGGGATTTGTATTGTCAACAGTGGTTTTATACCATGCAACGTTTAGTGTTAACTCTCTTGCACATACTTGGGGTAAGCGTCGTTATGCTACGCGGGATCATAGCCGCAATAATTTTTTGATTGCGCTCATTACCTTAGGTGAAGGCTGGCATAACAATCATCACCACTACCCAGGCGCTGCAAAACAAGGCTTTTACTGGTGGGAAATCGATTTTACTTACTACGGCTTACGCGTTCTTGAAGCCTTAGGCTTGATTTGGAATTTAAAAAAAGTACCCGTAGAAATTCGTGAATCAAAAAAATACACCAACAAGCATTAAGCTTAAGCTTTATTGTTAGTCCCAAAAAATTTAAAACATAGATGAAAATTGCCATTATAGGTAGCGGTATTGCAGGCAACACGCTTGCTCACCATCTTTACCAAGCTCATGATATTACCGTGTTTGAGGCCAATACACATATTGGCGGCCACACGCATACGCATGAAATCGAAATGTTTGGTCAAAAATACAGTGTGGACACTGGCTTTATAGTCTTTAACGACCGCACTTACCCCAACTTTATTGCAATGCTTGAACAAGTGGGCGTGAAATACCAAACCAGTAATATGAGCTTTAGTGTGCGCTGTGAAAAAACTGGACTTGAGTACAACGGTACCAGCTTGAATAGCCTGTTTGCGCAACGTCGTAACTTTTTTAAGCCATCGTTTTACGGCATGATTCTGGATATTTTGCGCTTTAATCAAGAAGCCCTTTCGCTATTAAATTCTGACAGCGAAATTACTTTAGGCGAGTACTTAACACAAAATAAGTACAAAAAAACCTTTATCGACCACTACATCATCCCGATGGCAGCAGCCATTTGGTCAACAGATGCTGCTAACATGCTGGATTTTCCAGCACGTTTTTTAGTGCGATTTTTTCACAATCATGGTTTTTTAACTGTTAACAATCGTCCACAGTGGTACACCATTACAGGTGGCTCTGCACGCTATGCAGAAAAACTCACAGCACCATTTAAATCCAAGATTCAACTAAACTCAGCGATTGAAAGTGTTAAGCGTTTACAAAATCAAGTATTGGTTAAGCCCAAAAACGCTGCAGAACAATCCTTTGATTATGTATTTTTTGCTTGTCATAGTGATGAAGCCCTCGCCATCTTGGGGCAAGACGCTACGACAAAAGAACGAGAAATATTAAGTGCAATTCCATATCAAGAAAACACGGTTTATTTGCATCATGATAGCAATATGCTCCCCAAGCGAAAACTGGCGTGGGCGGCGTGGAACTACCATATTACGCTTGTGCCAAGCAACAAAGTACAAGTGACGTACAATATGAATATCCTGCAAAATATTCAATCGCCAGAACCACTTTTGGTCACACTCAACCATACCGATAGTATTAACCCTGCCAAAGTGATTAAAAAGTTGAAATACCATCATCCACTATACACAATTGCAGGTGCAGCCGCGCAAGCTAAACATGCCGAGATTAGCGGTCATAACCGCACGGGCTATGCTGGTGCCTATTGGCGTAATGGCTTTCATGAGGATGGCGTCGTGAGTGCTCTCGAAGCGCTAAAACACTTTGAGGCAACGCATGATGCTCGCTAGTGGCATTTATAAAGGTTGGGTGTCACATCAGCGCTTTGCGCCAAAATTGCACGGTTTCAAATACCAAGTGTTTATGATGTATTTAGATCTAGACGAACTACCAAATTTATTCGAGGGTTATCGTTTTTGGTCAAATCACACACCAAATCTTGCTTGGTTTAAACGTGCAGATTACTTTGGTCAGCCAGATAAGCCTCTTAAAGAGGAAATCAGCAATCTAGTATTAAAATCCACAGGGCACAAGCCTCGCGGCGCGATACGCTTACTGACGAATATGCGCTATTTTGGTCATTGTTTTAATCCTGTCAGCTTTTACTATTGCTTTGAAGCAGATGGAAAAACCCTACAAACGATAGTAACGCATATTACCAATACGCCTTGGGGTGAAGATTACGCTTATGTGCATGACTTTAAATCTGAAAAAACCATTAAAACAACTAAGAATGGTGTAATTCATGTGTTTAAGTTAGAAAAAGATTTTCATGTATCACCTTTTATGCCCATGCAGATTGATTATGATTGGGCATTTAAACTGGAAGGAACACAGTGTTTTGTGCACATGAAAAATCTACAAAAAGGCACACAAGTGTTTAACGCAACACTCATGTTAGAGCGCGAAGAAATGAACGAAAAGGCCTTAAATTGGCTCTTAGTACAATATCCTTTTATGACCATCAAAGTAGTCGCTGGCATCTATTGGAACGCCCTACTACTCTGGCTAAAGCGCGTGCCATTTTACGCGCACCCTAATACTTTGAATAAATAAATGATATCTGCACAAGAAACCTTAACATCAAGTTTAAAAGAAAAAAGCCGCGCAAAATGGGTGGCCGACTTTGCTAAAAAGAAAATTTTGCAACGCCTTAATCAGTTAAAAAAAGGCCAGCTGACTATTATCGATGGCAATGAAAAGCATCAATTTGGGAATGCATCCGAATTGAGCGCGACCATACAAGTGCATGACCCTCGCTTTTACGGAGAAATCGCTTTTGGCGGCAGCATAGGTGCAGGGGAAGCTTATATGCTGGGCTATTGGAGTGCAGACAATCTGACCAATGTGATTCGATTAATGGTGATCAACCAAAGAGTCATGGATGATTTAGAAGGCGGTTACCAATGGTTGAGCAAACCTATAATGAAAGTATTACATTGGCTCAATAGCAATACAACCGAAGGAAGCCGCAAAAATATTGCTGCCCATTATGATTTAGGTAATGAGATGTTCGCGCTGTTTTTAGACCCCACCATGATGTACTCCAGCGCCATATTTGACGCGACCACTAGCACACTGCAAGCCGCCTCTGAGCTCAAACTTAAAACTATTTGCGATAAATTAGACTTACAACCCACAGACCACGTCATCGAAATTGGTACAGGCTGGGGCGGTTTTGCCATTTACGCCGCGCAACACTATGGCTGTAAAGTTACCACCACCACCATCTCTAAACAGCAATACGCGCTCGCCAAAACTCGCGTTGAAGCCGCAGGCCTGCAAGACCAAATTACGCTATTGTTAGAGGACTACCGTCATCTCACAGGGCAATATGACAAACTTGTCTCGATTGAAATGATAGAAGCAGTAGGCCACCAGTTTTACGACACCTACTTTGCTAAGGTCAGCCAGCTCTTAAAACCCGATGGCTTGGCTTTGATACAAGCCATTACGATTGCTGACCAACGCTTTAATAGCGCGATTCAATCGGTCGATTTTATTCAGCGTTATATCTTCCCAGGCTCCAATATACCCTCTAACACTGCCATGCTCACCAGCATCACCAAAGTGAGTGACATGCGACTATTCGATTTAGAAGACATCGGCCCGCACTACGCCACCACATTACGTATGTGGCGTGAAAACTTTTTTGCCAATATTGCCCAAGTGCGTAAACTAGGCTACTCAGAAGAGTTTATTAAAATGTGGGAGTTTTATTTCTGCTACTGTGAAGGTGGATTTGCAGAGCGTGCCTTGGGTGATGTGCATTTGTTGCTAGCAAAACCAGACAATAGACGCGCCACTTTAAATTAGCATGTAGCAAATTAAACGCCACAAATAAATACATGCAATTTATTGATATAAAATGGATTAATAATACTCCATACTCAATTGATTTTAAAGATATTTATTTTTCAACAGAGAATGGATTAGATGAAACCAACTATGTTTTTATACAACAAAATCAGCTTGAAAAACGAGTTAAGTCACTCACAGAGAAGCAATTTACCATCATTGAAACTGGCTTTGGTACAGGCCTCAATTTTTTAGTAGCAAGCGCGCTTTGGCTTAAACACGCACCCACAGAAGCCGTCTTACACTTTACCAGCATTGAAAAATACCCCCTTAGATTTGACGACTTAGCACGTGCTCATGCGTTTTGGCCTCAATTTTCTGTCATTTCAAACCAGTTACTAGCACAATATAAAACGCTCAATTCTGGCTCAAATCATTTTAGCCTCGCTGAAGGTCGCATCCAGCTTGGTTTACAGGTCGATGATATTGCCCTCGCGCTACCACAACTCACACAAAAAGCTGACGCATGGTTTTTAGATGGCTTTGCGCCAGCCAAAAATCCTGAGATGTGGTCAGCTGAAGTATTTGCACACATTGGCCGACTTTCACACACCAATACCACCTTTGCCACCTTTACCAGTGCAGGTATTGTGCGGCGTGGCTTAGAGTCTATTGGCTACAAAGTAGAAAAACAAGCTGGTTTTGGCAAAAAACGCGAGATGTTACGCGGTACATTTTTGGGTGAGACCAATTGAAAACTGCAATTGTCATCGGTGGTGGCATTGCGGGTTGCAGCACTGCTTATTCATTGGCGCATCGCGGGATACAAGTCACCCTCATAGAGCGACAAACTAAACTTGCTTCTGGCGCATCAGGCAATCCTGTAGCCGCGCTCTACCCAAAGTTGGGCTTAAATCAAACCATATCAGACACCCTTACCATACAAGGCTTTGAGTTTACTCAGCAGCTATTAAAATCCTTGCCAAATCATGATTATTGGTATGATTTTTGTGGGCAAATTCAATTGGGATTTAATGCACGTGAGCAGGCAAGACAAATCGATCTTTCGGAACGTTATCATCTGCAATTACTTAACCCCAAAGAAGCCAGCAATATTGCAGGGATTGATTTGAAATTAGGTGGGCTCTATATTCCTCAAGCCGGCTGGCTTAAACCTGCGGTCTTATGCGAAACCCTATGCATACATCCTAATATTCACATTCTTACAAGCACCGAAGGATTACAGTTAGTACAAACACAGACTGGCTGGTGCGTCACACTCGCAAACTCAGAAGCTTTAGAGGCGGATATGGTGGTACTTTGCAATGCCAATGATGTGACACAATTTAGCCAAAGCAAGTGTGTAGAAATTACACCTGTGCGCGGACAACTGAATACCTTTACTCAAACAAAGTCTAGCGCAGCGATTAAAACGCTGATTTGTAGTGACCATTATTTGAGCCCAGCAATTGATGGACAGCATGTGATTGGCACAAGTTATGCACCAAATGACTTTAATGCCACCATGAGTGAAGCAGATACACGTGACAATTTGAATGCCTTACGTACAATTTCTGCAGATATTTATCGCTCTATATCAATGGAGAATGTGCATGGACGTGTGGCGTGGCGTAGCCAAACGCGTGACTATATGCCTCTTGCGGGGCAATTGTTGGATGAAGAAAAGCTACGCGCAAAACCGCCACGTTATAACGCTAGTGCAAGTGATTTGCCTTGGCTGACGGGTTTATACATCAATGCAGGGCACGGTTCAAAGGGCATGACAACCGCCCCACTTTGTGCTGAACTCATTGCGCGACTTGCAACCGACGAAAAATTGCCTGTCAACGCAGCACTGGCCTCAAGATTAAATCCTAGCCGGTTCTTGCTGCGCGAGTTGGGCTTAAAGCAATTAGCTAATTCGCTTTTTGAAAATCCTTAAGCCTAAAATAGATAAACCAAAATAGATTAAAATAGCCCCATGCAAAACGTGAATGATATATTAGCCCAAGCCCAGCAATATCAAAGCGCAGGCAATCTCAGCATGGCCTTGCAGCTATATCAACAGGTATTATTTCAACATCCAAAAGAGTTAAGTCTGCATATTGTCTGTGGCAATTTATGTGTGGAATTAGCGCGTTATGAAGAAGCTGCAGGCTATTTTAGACGTATTGTTAATGCTAACAAAAAAAGTAATGACGCTAAAAATGCACTTTGTTATGCGCTGCAAGGGCTGGGTAATCAAGCGCATCTTGCGGCTAACTATAAACTTGCAGAAGCCTGTTTTGAAGAGGTGTTGCAATATCAACCCAACAACGCAATTTACTGGTACAACTTAGGCAATGCGCAACGTGAACTTGGCAAACCCCAAGCCGCGCTCACGAGCTTTACCCGTTCTATACAGCAAAATCCCAATGATGCCGATGCACATAATAACTTAGGCAATATTCAGCGTGAACTTGGGCAACTGGATAAAGCGATTGCCAGCTACGAGCGGGCTTTACAATTAAATCCGCAACTGCATCATGCACTTGCCCATTTAGTACACCAAAAACAACATATCTGCGATTGGCGTGATTTAGAATCACAGATTGCACAATTGCGAAGTTGGGTCAGCAACGAACCCAAAGCGCAAATTTCACCATTTGCATTTATCGCCATGCCCGGCACCACTGCGCAAGAACAAAAACAATGTGCGTCGAATTGGGCAAATAATCTATACAAAGACATGCCTGAAAACCGCATGAATATTGACTTTCAGGATAGGCCTAAAAAGCTTAAAATCGGCTACATGTCAGCCGATTTTCGACTGCATCCGCTCGCGTTTTTAATCACAGAGCTGATCGAAAAACACGACAGAGCGCAATTTGAAATCGTGGCCTACTCTTACGGCGCAGATGACAACACACCAGAGCGCAAGCGTTTACAACAAGCCTTTGATGACTTTGTGGATATTCGCGGACTTAACGACCTAGAAGCAGCAAAAAAAATCCGTGACGACCAAGTGCATATATTGGTCGATTTAACAGGTTATACACAAACTAGCCGCACTGGCATCGTCGCCCTAAAACCTGCTGCAATTCATATTAATTGGCTAGGGTATGCCGGGACGATGGGTGAAATTTGGTGTGAAATCAGGGAAGAGCTTAATAGCAAGCCAGTGTTTGATTACATTATTGCCGATCACACTATTGCGCCTAATCCAGAAGACTTTAGCGAGCAAATATTATACTTACCCTGCTATCAACCCAATGACAGCCAACGCCCTATTGGAAAATCTAGCACCAAAGCCAGTCACCATTTACCTGAAGATGCATTTGTGTTTTGTTGCTTTAACCAAACCTTTAAAATCACGCCAGAAGTGTTTGATGTTTGGATGCGCATTTTAAACCAAGTCCCAAACAGCGTGCTTTGGTTATTAGAGTGCAACGCTTGGGCGAAAGCAAACCTACAAAGCGCTGCTTTAAAAACTGGCGTAGATGCGCAAAGACTTGTGTTTGCGACGCGCGTACCAATTGCAGACCATTTAGCACGGCATGTACATGCCGACTTGTTTTTAGACACACTGCCCTACAACGCCCACACTACCGCTAGCGATGCGTTATGGATGGGTTTGCCGGTGCTGACTTGTATGGGTGAAACCTTTGCAAGCCGTGTGGCGGCGAGCTTGCTAAAACGTGTGAATTTGCCAGAATTGGTGTCGTCCTCTTTAGAGGAGTACGAACAAAAAGCGCTGGGACTTGCATCCAATCACGCGAAAATAGCTCAGATTAAACAACAACTTAACGCTAAAAATATGAAATCGACACTTTTTGATAGTCAACAATTTGCACGTGAAATTGAACAACAATACTTAAATATTTGGCTGAACTATACTCAGTAACATATTGATTCAATAAAATATTGATTTAATAAAATTCATATGTTAAAAACCGAGTTTGTGATTTATAGTTTATGATAACGCTAAGTTAAGAAAAAAATTGAGGTAATTATGGCAGCTATCGATATTACACCCGTATTAAAATATATGACCGACAACAACGGTACTGACTTATTTTTTAGTACCAGTGCTGCAATTCATATGGATATTGAAGGTGAAACGGTCCCTGTCAACAATCAGATTATGCAACCCGGCATGGTGAAAGAAATTGCTTATTCCATCATGTCACCTGCACAAATAGCCGAGTTTGAACAAAATTTAGAATGTAATTTCGCCATTGGCCGCAAAGATGTTGGCCGCTTTAGGATTAATGTATTTCGGCAACGTGGCGAAGTCGGCATGGTCATACGTCATATTAAAACAGAGATTCCAGATTTTGATACGCTTGGATTACCCAATATTTTACACGAACTGATTATGCGTAAACGTGGCCTACTTTTGGTGGTAGGTGCGACAGGTTCTGGAAAATCAACGACACTTGCCTCCATGATTGACTATCGCAATGCGAATGAATCTGGTCATATTGTGACCATTGAAGACCCGATTGAGTTTGTCTATGCACATAAAAAATCGATTGTGGATCAACGTGAAGTAGGAATTGACACGCATTCTTTTGATAACGCCCTTAAAAATGCAATGCGTCAGGCGCCAGACGTGATTCTTATTGGTGAAGTGCGCGACATGGAAGGCATGAAACAAGCACTGGCCTATGCTGAGACTGGTCACTTATGCTTAGCCACCTTACATGCCAACAACGCCAACCAAGCGCTTGAGCGTATTATTTCTTTCTTCCCGACCGAAGCCAAACATGGCTTACTACTTGGACTTTCACTTAATTTGGTGGGGATTATTTCCCAACGCTTAATTCCAGGTAAAGTGCAAAAACGCGTTGCTGCTCTAGAGGTCATGATTAACACCCCTTACATTGCAGAGTTGATTCAAAAACAAAAACTTAGCGAAATCAAAGAGATTATGGCCGATAACAACGACATTGGCATGAACACTTTTGATCAGTCACTATTTAGACTATTTGCCAATGGGAGAATTGATGAGGAAAATGCGCTCGCTTATGCAGACTCGCGTAATGACTTATCACTCAAAATGCGTTTTGCTGCAGAAGGTGCTGCTGGCGGCTTTGGCGGCTAAACTTAATCATCCACATGGTTAAATGACGATATTAAAGCAGCCGCCACAATCAAGGCGCCGCCCAGCCAATCATTCAAACCCATGACCTCGCTAGCCAAATAATAAGAAGCGATTGCAGCAACAATCAATTCAAACAAAAATAGCACAGAAGCCCGAATGGCCGTCAATTGTGTGACACCATACTGAACAAGCATGGTGGATGAAATGAGCAACAATGCAATCAAACTCATCACCAACCAGTTAGTTAAACTAAAAAAACTTGGCATTGGAAAATGTTGCGCTGATCCAATATTGTTTAAGAAAAGTGCAAATAAAAACGCTGTCAGTGAAACCCCAATCCATACGGAGAACGATTTGGAAAGTAGGCTTAAATGACTGGACTTTCTTGTTATCACGTTAGAAGTTGAAAAACCAATACCTGCTAAGGTTGCCAACCACTCTGAAGTGTTGCGAGGCAAGGGCAAATTAGCCGCTGTCGCTCCAAATGGCTCTGCAAGCATAATATATGCGCCTGTTAAGGCGATGAGAATTGAGATAAAGCCAATCGAAGTAATCGCTTCTTTCAACCAAAAACGTGCAAGCAACAAGGTCCAAAGCGGTGAAAGATAAAACAACAACATCACGCGCATGACTTCACCATCGATGACTGCGAGCACATAGCATAAATTGGTCCAACCTGCTACAAAACCCAACCAAAATACACTTTTAGGTTGCGTAAACAAACTACGCCGAGATTTGAGCAAATGCCTGCCAAAATAAACGCCAGCAAATAAGACAGCAATCATATAGGTGTAAAAACTAGACGCAACACCAGATACGCCTGCCTCTGCCATGAGGCGGTAAGGGTACCAAATCACACCCCAACAGGTCGCACCATACAGTAAACCAAATATGGCTAAAGCGTTTTTATTGCCTTGCTTCTTTTCAACTATGCTCAAAGTACTTCCTAAATTATAATATTGCCTATGAACCCGAACCTTAATTTGCTACAACCCTACCCATTCCAGCGTCTGCGTGATTTATTTAAAGACACAGCTCCAAACCCAAGATTGTCGCCTATTAACTTGTCTATTGGTGAACCTAAACACGCAACACCACAGCTAATTAAAGACGCACTCACTGAAAACTTAGCAGGACTAGCTACTTATCCAACAACCCTAGGCACATCCGCATTACGTGAAGCGATTGCTAATTGGATTAGTCGCCGTTATCGCATTGCGCCGCCAAACCCAGAACGCGCAATTTTACCAGTGAATGGGAGTCGTGAAGCGCTTTTCGCATTTGCTCAAGTCATTATAGATAGCAGCAAAGCACAGCCTATCGTGATTTCACCTAACCCGTTTTATCAAATTTATGAAGGTGCTGCTTTTTTAGCAGGTGCTAAACCCTATTTTCTAAACACCTTGCCCGAAAATCAGCATGCGATGGACTTCTCAAGTGTGCCAACTGATATTTTACAATGCACGCAACTTGTGTACGTATGCAGTCCAGGCAATCCAAGTGGCAAAGTAATGAGTTTAGACCAGTGGAAACTATTATTCGAACTGTCAGAGAAATATAATTTTGTCATTGCGGCCGATGAATGCTATTCAGAAATTTATTTTGATGAAAATAACCCACCTCTAGGTGCTCTGCAAGCCGCATCCCTATTGGGTCGCAGCTATGATAATTTAGTGGTGTTTGCTTCACTTTCCAAGCGCTCTAATGTGCCAGGCATGCGCTCTGGCTTTGTGGCCGGCGATGAAAAAATTATCGAAAAATTTACACTCTACCGCACTTATCACGGTTGCGCGATGAGTCCCACTGTTCAAGCAGCCTCGATTGCGGCTTGGAACGACGAATCACACGTTATTGAAAATCGCAGACTTTATACGGAAAAATTTAATACAGTGACCCCGATGCTCCAAAACGTGTTTGATGTTGAAATGCCAGATGCTGCTTTTTATTTATGGGCAAAGAGTAAGCAAAGTGATACTGAATTGGCCTTAAAACTGTACCGCGAATGTAATATCACAGTATTGCCAGGTAGTTATTTGGCGCGCGAGGCGCATGGTCTAAATCCTGGAGAGCACTTTATTCGCATGGCGTTGGTCGCCAGCTTAGATGAATGCGTTGAAGCCGCAAAACGTATACAAAATATATTAAATTAACACATTAATATATTTACGTAATAAATTGATTTATTTCATTAAATACCAATTCATTTAAGTCTGATTTTAAACAATCTATCTCCAACACATCGTCCATTCCACGCAACCATGTGAGTTGACGTTTTGCTAGTTGGCGTGTGGCAAATATGCCTCTATCTCGCAATTCTGCTGCATCATAATCACCGCGCAAATGCTCTAGTGCTTGCCGATAACCCACACAGCGCATGGAGGTTGATTCTGGCGTCAGTTGCGGATATTGAGCAATGATGGCTTTCACTTCTTCTACAAAGCCATCTTTAAGCATCTGCTCAAAACGCGCTTCTATGCGTGCATGCAGGATTTTTCTGTCACTCGGAATCAGTGCAATTTTAAGCACATTGTACGGCAAGGCCTCTGCCGTTTGTTTGGCGTATAAATCAGTCATGGTTTCGCCCGTGATTTCATACACTTCTAACGCACGTTGAATCCGCTGCATGTCATTTGGCTTCAAGCGTGCAGCGGTTTCTGAGTCTATGCTCGCTAGTTTTTCATGCATCGCTGGCCACCCAATTTTCGCTGCCTCTGCATCAAGTTTGGCACGTACTTCTTGATCTGCCTCTGGCAAACCACTTAAACCGCCTTCAAGCGCCTTAAAATACAACATTGTACCTCCAACTAGCACTGGCACTTTGCCTCTTGCTGTGATGTCTGCCATGAGCAGCAAGGCATCTGAGCGAAATTGTGCCGCAGAGTAAGCTTGTGTTGGGTCGATAATATCAATTAAATGGTGTGGTGCTTTGGCTAAAGTTTTTGCATCTGGTTTGGCAGTACCAATGTTCATGTCTTTAAACACGAGTGCAGAATCAACACTGATTAACTCCACTGGCAACTTAGAAAAAAGCTCAATCGCTGCGCCTGTCTTGCCACTAGCAGTAGGACCCATTAGAAAAACTGCCTTCAATCTACAACTCCATTTAAATAATTGGCGCTATTGAATAAGAAGCTAATAATTGGGTGATTACTTTGTTGTGGTGTAGGCACTTAAAAAATTAACGAAGGAGATTAAAGGGTTGCTGTCATCAGATTCAATGATGATGACAATGCTCTTTCTTCCGTGATTTTTAGCCATGCTAACTTAGGTGCAACATGGTGCAAAGTGACGCCACCTGTAGGATATACGTATAGAATAGTAAGCTTGCGAGGTGAATGAATCACTGAATCATGAATTTTATTTAGTACTTCACTTAAAATGTCGGCGCCAAAAGGCATGAAAAAATAGATTATAGTTGCGTCATCAGGTACTGGATATGCTCTAGCATCACCTTCATAAATTTCAACATTTTTACAAACTAGCCTATCTTGTATCTGCTTTAAGTTTTGTCTAGCAACTTGATTAAGCTTATC
>CAYXHH010000022.1:14036-16058 GCA_964464725.1 uncultured Methylotenera sp.
TTACGTTCATAGTAGAACTCCGTTAATTTGTACCTAAGTGTTCCTAACAATGACATACCTCTTCCTTTAGTTTAATAATTTTCTAATCACATTTTACAATCTAAAAAGAGGAATAACCTGATTGATTAAAGTTTAATTAAAAAATTTTATTTTCCGCGCATAAACATCTTGTCTAAATCTTGCATCGATACTTGAAACCAAGTCGGACGGCCATGATTGCACATACCACTGCGCTCTGTGGCTTCCATATCACGTAGTAAGGCGTTCATTTCTGGGATGGTGAGGGTACGATTTGCACGTACCGCAGCATGGCAAGCCATGGTACCAAGTAGTTCATTTCGGCGCTCTGTGAGCGCTCGAGATGCGCCAAACTCGCGTAAATCTTTGAGAACATCGCGAGCAAGTTGCACCGCATCGGCATTTTTTAACATCGTTGGCACCGCGCGCACGGCTAAGGTGTTGGGCGATAGCACAGCAATCTCAAAACCCAATTGGCGTAAGGTGTTTGCGCCACTGGCGTTTTCTTCGTTGACGGTAGCAACTTCCAGTCTATCCGCATTAAAACTGACTGGGATCAGCAAGGGTTGCATACTGACCGCATGATCATCGAGCGCATTTTTGAGTTGTTCATACATAATGCGCTCATGCGCAGCATGCATATCCACCACCACCAAGCCTGCGGCATTTTGCGCAAGAATGTACACACCGTGAATTTGCGCCACGGCAAAACCCAAAGGGAATGTTTGTTCAGCAGAATTTTCATGCGACATCGTTTGAGCATCGCCAGAAGCCTCATGGATACTGGCTTGTGGAGCATCAAAATTATCTCGTGCATTAATGTTGCCAAAAAGTGTTTCATAAAACGCTGAGTTTTGTTGCGCAGACAACCGTGAAGTCAGCGGCATTTGCGCCTGATATCTTGGGTAACTGCTGGAGGAATGATTAGTGTTTGCTGGCGCCGAAAAAGGGTTGTAGCTTGCCTGCCCTGCCGTCACGGCATTTGATACGCCAGTTGGCGTGGCGAGCGCTTTGTGCAAACTATGGAACACAAATCGGTGAACCGCTTGACCATCTCTAAAGCGCACTTCGGTTTTAGCGGGGTGCACGTTCACATCGACCAAAGTGGGGTCCAAACTTAAAAACAAGGCATAAGCCGGATGGCGATCGTGGTGCAGCACATCTTGATAAGCTTGGCGAATAGCATGACTTAACAGTTTGTCGCGCACAAAACGGCCATTCACATAGGCATATTGCAAATCGCGACTATTGCGATTGTAGGTGGGTTTGGCAATCACGCCTGTGAGTGTTAAGCCTGCCGCCTGTTCAGAAACAGTGACGCTTTCAGCAGCAAATTCCGCACCTAATACCTCGTTAAAACGTTTGCTGGCTTGGCCTGCGCCATATCGGCTGACCACGCGCCCGTTATGGCTCAACGTAAACGTCACATCGGGGCGCGATAGCGCAATGCGCTCAAACACCGCTTCGCAATGCCCAAACTCGGTGGCTTCCAGCTTTAAAAATTTGCGTCTGGCGGGCGTATTAAAGTATAAATCGTTGACTTCGATTATCGTGCCGTTATCTAAGGCGGCAGGTTGTATTGAGGATAATTCACTGCCGTTACTGGCGATAACAAACGCGTGTTTTTCGTGTGTGACACGACTGGTCATTTGCATGCGAGAGATGGACGCAATACTCGCCAAAGCTTCACCTCGAAAGCCCAAACTGGCGACTGCTTCTAAGTCTTCTAAACTGGCGATTTTGCTAGTTGCATGCCGTGTAAGTGCCATGTTTAAATCTTCTTGCGCAATACCAGTGCCATTATCAATGACTTTTAATTGCTTAACACCGCCTTGAATCAGCGACACAGTAATATCTGTGGCGCCAGCATCTAAACTATTTTCAAGCAGTTCTTTCAGGGCTGATGCTGGACGCTCAACCACCTCACCTGCGGCAATTTGGCTAATAAGTTGGTTAGGTAAAAGTTGTATGCGCATAGGCGCTATTCTACTTGGAATTCACACG
>CAYXHH010000022.1:16158-19586 GCA_964464725.1 uncultured Methylotenera sp.
CTGACCTAGATGACTACGCCCACAGCTTTGCCAAAGCGCGTGCGCTTAAACGCCATCATCACTTTTATTTGGGGCCTACCAATTCTGGCAAAACGCATCATGCCATTCAAGCCTTAATTGCTGCAAAATCTGGGGTTTATTTGGCACCACTGCGACTATTGGCGATGGAAATTCGCGACCGATTAATCGCCGCTGGCGTGCCTTGTAACCTGATTACAGGTGAAGAGCGTGTATTGATAGATGGCGCACAGCACACGGCATCAACGATAGAGATGATGCACCCAAATAAACCTGTGGATGTGGCAGTGATTGATGAAATACAAATGCTACAAGATCCTGACCGCGGCAGTGCTTGGACAGCTGCCTTAATTGGTGTGCCCGCAAGACAGGTGTTTGTGTGTGGCGCTAACTCGGTGACTACACCCTGTTTGCAAGTTTTGGATGCCTTGAACGAGACCTACGAAATTACCCAGCTAGCGCGCTTAACACCGCTGATATTAGAAGATGCCAGTATTTGCGGAAAACGTTACTCCAAACCCAAACTCAAACAGCAACTAAAAAAAGGTGATGCCATCATCGCGTTCAGTCGCAAAGATGTGTTAACACTTTCTGCTCGATTGAGACATTGGGGATTTAGCGTAGCAAGTATTTATGGCGCGCTGTCGCCAGAGGTCAGACGCACTGAGTCTGAGCGATTTAATAGTGGCTCGGCTGACATATTAGTCGCCACCGATGCGATTGGCATGGGCTTAAACCTACCCATACGCCGAGTGATTTTTGCCAATATTCATAAGTTTGACGGTATCGCCTCGCGCTTGCTTAACGCCACTGAAGTGCGACAGATTGCAGGCCGCGCTGGGCGTCATGGCATCTACCCTACTGGCTTTGTTAACGTGCTTGAAGACGACGAACGTTTGCATATCGACCATATGCTCAGCACCGATGATACCGCACCATTAGAAGCATTGCCGATTGCACTAAGCTTTAGGCAACTTGAAGCCATTGCACAAAAACTGAACACTTGGCGAATTGCCGAATGTTTTGAATATGCTGCTGAGCGCTTGCAGAAAAAACATCCACATTTTCAATATGGGGCCCTTAGTACCCAGCACACTCAAGCACTACTCATCGACATGCATGCTCCCAAAATGGCACTTAAAGATAAGTTTGTATTGGTGTGTGCACCGATTTCGATACAAGTACCAATTGAAACTGATTATTTTTTATTATGTGTATACAGCATTTATACCCATCAAGCCAGAGCATTACCACAAGCACCGACTTGGCTTAGCTCAGATAACCCAAAACACTTAGAAGAAGCCGAAAATTTAAGTCAAAATATTAGCTTGTATGCATGGTTAAGTTATAAATTCCCGCAGATTTTTATTGATGGTGACTCTGTTTCTACACTCAGAATGCAAGTGAGTCGCTACATTGAACGCGCCCTACTCACGCAATCTGGCTATGGATCCACCAGTCGTGAGCAAGACTTAACGGGTTATCGATAATAAAAATTAGCTTTGGCATATATCCTGCTAATATTAACCTATAGAAAGAAAATAAAACTTTGAGGGTCAAATGGCAATACGTGTCGCACTGCATCACAAAACCAGTTACCAATTCGATCGACTAGTCAATCTCTCTCCGCATGAGGTCAGGCTTAGGCCCGCAGCGCATGCGCGTACGCCAATTTTATCTTATTCACTAACTGTCAACCCAGAAAAACACTTTATCAATTGGCAACAAGACCCTTACGGCAACTACATCGCTCGCTATGTATTCCCCGAAATGGTGCGTGCGCTCGAATTCACGGTCGATTTAGTAGCAGATATGACCGTCATCAACCCTTTTGATTTTTTTGTAGAAAAGTATGCAGAAAACTACCCATTTCAATATACCGAGCAACAAGCCTACGAATTAAGTGCCTACTTACAAGCCGAACCAGTAGGCGAATTGCTGGGTAAATGGATAGCAGATGCTAAACAAACCATCGTCAAGCCAGAATTAGGCATTGCTAATTTTTTGGTAGCGGTGAATCAACGCTTGCAGCAAGACATTGGCTACTTAGTGCGTATGGAGCCTGGCGTACAAACGCCTGAAGAAACGCTCACTAAACGCACTGGCTCATGCCGTGATAGCGCGTGGCTATTGGTGCAAATCATGCGAAATATGGGCTTAGCAGCACGTTTTGTGTCGGGTTATTTAATCCAATTGACCGCTGATATTAAAGCGCTAGATGGCCCAAGTGGCACTTCCGTAGATTTTACCGATTTACATGCGTGGACCGAGGTGTACATTCCTGGTGCAGGTTGGATTGGCATGGACCCTACTTCTGGCTTGTTGGCTGGCGAAGGACATATTCCACTCGCTTGCACAGCGGTACCCTCTTCTGCCGCCCCAGTCACAGGTTTAACCGATATTTGCGAAGTGACTTTCAGTCACGAAATGACGGTCACGCGCATCCACGAAGACCCACGCGTCACTAAACCATACACTGAAGAAGATTGGTTTAAAATTGATAAGCTCGGCAACAAAGTCGATGCCGACCTGAAAAAACAAGATGTGCGCCTCACGCAAGGGGGTGAACCTACTTTTGTCTCGATTGATGACATGGAAGGCGCAGAATGGAACACCCAAGCACATGGTGAGAAAAAACGAGATTTAGCAGGCAAACTTGCCATTAAGCTTAAAGACCATTTTGCCAAGGGTGGTATGCTACATTATGGTCAAGGCAAGTGGTATCCAGGCGAACCCCTACCGCGCTGGGCAATTAATATCTATTGGCGCAAAGACGGCAAACCCATTTGGCGCGATAACAGCTTGTTTTCAAACGAAGCCGTTCCAGATCAATATACCCTCAAACAAGCCACTGCTTTTGCCAACAAACTGGCTGAGGTTTTAAATTTTCCCAAAGCCTGTTTGATTCCTGCTTACGAAGATGTGCTAGTACAAGCACAAATGGAACAAAAACTCCCAGAGAATATTGACCCATTAAAAGCCGATTTAAAAGACTCGGAAGAACGACGTCGTCTCGCTCGCCTACTTGAAACAGGTTTAGGTGAAGTAGTTGGTTATGTCATGCCGATTAAGCCGGTTGAAAGTAAAAAGGCCAACATCAATAAACTCGAAACCACATGGCTCACCAGCAAATGGCCGCTAAAGCGCGAGCATTTATATTTACTCACTGGAGATTCACCAATGGGCTTACGTCTTCCACTGGCATCTCTGCCGTGGGTGCTGCCTGAGGATATGGAACCCGAGTTTACTATCGATCCTTTTGCAGAACAAAGCGAATTAGCAGATGAAGCAAAGCCTTCAGTCAGCATTAAACATAAAACACCCAAACCATTACCGCGCGAAGTGATACATACCGCACTCTGTATCCAAGTACGTAATGGTCGTTTGCATGTCTTTATGCCGCCCGTCAC
>CAYXHH010000023.1:0-9563 GCA_964464725.1 uncultured Methylotenera sp.
GCAGTGAGGCTCACAGTTGGAGCGACGTTATTTGATGTTGTTTCTTCATTACCAATTTGCTGAATATATGCAACTACATTTGAAAGGTCAGTAGCATTCAAATTTAGATTATTATGAGCTTGAACAGCCGAATTTAGTGTTGGAGCACTGCCATTATGTAAATATGGAGCAGTTGCCCACACATCACGCAGTGTGGGAACGTCAATACCAGCAAGCGCAGCACCTAGCCGTTGGCCACTTGAGCTATTAATTGTGCCAATGTTTTTAAGCGTGGCTGCATTGACACTATCAGTAAAGTTATTACCAGAATGGCAACTTGAACAATTATTATTGAAAACCAATCTTCCTGCAGAAGCATTGGTTGTCAATGTGCCATTATTGTTACGGTATGGGCTTGGTGCAAAAGTCGTAAGAGAATTTAAATAGGCTACTAAGTCATCTAAGCTGGTACTCAGACCCGTTTTAGGTGTTCCAAGAGGTTGGTTGACAGTGCCGCTATTAAATTGCGCATTAGACATCAAACCTGTTCCGCCTGCTAAATCCCTTATTTGTTTTTCAAAGTCATGTACTTCATCAAAGTTGGCACTCCAATGCAAGAAACCATGACCGGTTCCTGCGCGACCTTTAAGAGAAATTGTGTTTCTCAATCCTTCACCAAATCCTGTCAAATCCCATACGCGACCATCGTTTCCAGCATCATTATGACAGCTAGCACAACTCATGTAGGAATCTCGAGCTAATCGAGAATCCTTTGCGTCATAGAAAAGTTGCTTGCCGAGCACCACTCGAGCAGGCAATTTTTCAACATTAACCGTAAATTCAACTTTAGTTTGATTAACTCTTAAAAGACCTTGAGAAGTTAATGGTGACAAATTGAAGATGCTGACGCTTCTATCCATGAACTCGTGAACATAAAGCGTATTGCCATCAGGGGAAATTGCTAAACCTTGAGGAGCACGACCAACCTCAATTTTAAATAACTCATTTCCACCAATTGCATCTACAACTGCGACTTGACGGCTTGTCTCTAGTGCAACGAACATATATACGCCACTTGGGTGGTAGACCACTGCGCTGCCCACACTAGAGTTATCATGGTCGATTCTTTTAGAATAATCTTCAGCCAGCGTATTCATATCTATACGGGAACTTATAGCTCTAACAGTATTTTGAAAATCTAAATTTTGCCCATTTCGTAACATGCCACGTTTTATATTATCCTGTTTAGAAGGTATCCAAGCAGAATTACCATCTGGTGATATTGAAGCTGCTCCAAGGTAGTTTGGTATACCACTGCCTTGAATTTCAGAGTCACCTTTATCGCTATGATGAAGGATCACTGTTTGCGTAATTGTCATGTTAGTCGGATTGACTACAACAACCTCACCACCAATATTGGATGCATTGTTAACACTAATTGTAGCTGTGGATTCTCCAGGTAATGGAGGTGTTATAAATCTTGATACAAGAATTCTAGAAGCATCTGCAGTAATTGCTAAATGGCGTGGATTGCTTCCAACGTTTAATAATCCTTGTTGCGCGCCATCGTTTGGATTTAGTTTTATGAGTTGCCCTGTTGCTTCAAGTACAACATAGGCACTACCGCCTGCAGGTGCAAATGCAATTCCATGAGGTTGTGAGGCCCGCGGTAATGAGACAGTTTGGACTACTGTAAGCGTAGCTGGATTGATAATCGAAATCGTTGCAGATTCTTTATTCGCTACCCAAATACGACCATCTGGTGCAACTGCCAAAGTGCGTGGGGATATGCCAACATTAATAGTAGAAATTACTGTATTAGTAATTGAGTCAATTACGCTCACTGAGTCGTTATCAGGATTTACGACCCATATTCTAGATGAGTTACCCACTCGTGTTTCAATTGTAATAGGACTAGAGTTGACAGGGTTGTTAGTAGTTTTAGCTGTTGCAACTGCCTGTAAAAAAGTTCGAGTGGTAATGATATTTTCGCTATCTCTAGCACTTAAGGTGACAACATATAAACCAGGTTGAGAGAAGGTATGTGTAACTGATGGAACTGAATTAAAAGGAGTACTTGGAGTACCATCGCCAAAATTCCAGCTGTAAGTAACCCCTGAAACTGCTGTGACACTGTAGTTAGCTGTTCCGCCTGGGTTTAATACAGGAGCATTAATAATGCCGTCCAAATTGGGAGGAGTGTAGGGATTTGTTGGGACAGCAGGAGGTGTTTGATTTTGACCTATCGCTATAATTGCGCCCAATGATGGCACACCATCGGCATCTAATGCCACCACTTGATAGTATCCTGGTGGTGTTAAGTTTGCATTTGGAATGGTTGTTGTAATGCGAAAACTTTCTTGGCTAAAAGTTAAAGGAATCCTTCTTTGTCCGGTGTTAAAGTTATGTGTACCTTGACTTAGGCCAACTAAGACTAGTTGAGATATAGGAGTTGTAGACTCCATATCCATTTGCATAGCAGCATTATTATTGTATGAAAGGCCACTTATGGCTTTAATTACAGGTCGTGCGGCAAGTTGTGAGGTGCCATTTACGTTTTTAAATAAATATGGAGGGTAGTATATTTCAGCATTAAGGTTTGTTACTGGTCCGGGAGCGCCTCCACCAGCTGATAAAATGGTGCCATTTGGCAATAACACCGTTTGTGAATGATATCCACGATAGATTGAGGCGCTAGCACCTGTAGTCCATGTGCCTAATGAATCATTCGTGCTTGATGGGCTCCAAATTTCGGTAACAAATACCGAGTCTGCACCATTATTATTTCCTCGTCTAGTTCCTCCCGTTACAACTACTTGTCCATTTGCTAACACAACAGAATTAGAAAGACGGCGTGGACCTGACAAATTTGGCTGCTCGGTAAGAATAGGTGTGCCAGAATTAATGTCAATTACTGTTGCTTGATTGCTCGAAGGTCTACCATCTTCATTTTGACCTCCATTACCACCTACGATTAATATTTTTCCAGGAGCATACATCACTGCTGTATTGGTAGAACCAGCATTAACAATGGTTGAACCGCCATATCGTTTATAGTTTCCAACATATGGAATAGATCCATTCCCTGCGGGATCAAGAAACCACATTTTGTCAGAAGATACCCCAAATACTTGGCCATTAGGAGCAACCCAAGCACGCGGATAAGATGTTCGAAGAACATCTGGACCAAAAGCATCTCTACTTGTAGCGCCAAATAAAGAACGCCAGCCGTTGGTTTCTAGAACTTCAGGAGTCATTGAAGGTAAACCTTGGGCGATAGCTTGATCTGGATTAAGTTCCATTCCTTCGCTATATGTCACCATACCACCCAGCATTAAAGGCCTGCCATCAGCTAGGGTAATCATCGTCGAATACCAGCGCTGGAGTGCTAAATAATTATAAAACTGATTATTTACGATACGTGATGATGGGTAGAATATATTACTCGTTGTTTGACCGTTACCTCCAGAAATCAGTAGATTGCCGTTGTTCAAGAATGTGGAAGTAGAACAAAAACTATTAGCTGTATTTTCCCTACCAGAAGTGATATGGCTATTTGAACCGAATCCTAAGGTGGGGTTCCAGACATCGAAATAGTGACCTTCTTGCAGCGTGCCTGTAAAGTCAGAGCCATAGGTAAGTACAGCACCGTCAGGCAAAACCACCATATGCAAGCCGTTAATAGGCCAATTATGAACATTTGACCACATGCCTTGTGCAGCAGCGCTAGCAGGTATACTAAGCCCTTGCATCATTGGATCTGGCTTAACAGGGATTGTTACCCAGTTATTAGGATTGATTGTCTCTGCTTTTGCATAATTACTTATGCCTAAAAATGGTAAATCAAGAAGCAACATTGTTGCTATGAGAAATTTTGATATTACTTTTTGACTGTAGCTGTAAGCGCTAGTAAGTTTTAATTTTTTCTCTGGCTTCATAGACCTACCTGATTTTCTAGACATAGATTAAAGATGAGTTAGCCAACTAGCCATAATAAAAGATCACATCTATATTCATGTATTTCACGAATATATCAAATCAATTTTATTTTGCCATAGCCCAAATGGGGGGTATAAAAAACAATGATGGCTATTGACTTTCTAAGTTTCTTTATGGTCAATATTGTTATATAAATATTGGTTATTTTGATTGTCAAATTTATAATAGAATTAATTATATTCAATAGGCGTTAAAAGGTTAATCTTGCTATAATTTAACTTTAAACTTAACTCAAAAAGTATGTTAAGTTTTAATAAAATCATTTTGAAAATGTATTAACTTAAGGATTTACAATGAGTCAAATTATTATTGATCACAACCCATCAGAGGAAAAACTAAAGTCGCTAGGAGTTTCTAGCTGGTCTATTTGGGATTGCGCGCCATCTAAATTCCCACTAGATTTCGGTATGACTGAAAGCGCTTATGTGCTTGAAGGTGAGTTTACCGTGACGCCAGAAGGCGGTGAAAAAGTAACTATTAAAGCAGGAGATTTTGTTGTTTTCCCAAAAGGCATGAAATCACAATGGGAAGTTATCAAACAACTTAAAAAGCACTACAAGCATTCATAATTGCTTTTTTGATTGTTAGGACTAAAATAAGCCTTGATTATTCAAGGCTTTTTTATTTTGAGGAGCATGATTATGAATATAAAAGTTGAAAAGCCAGACGAAGTAACGCTTAAAGCACTTGGTGTTTTTAGCTGGCCAACTTGGTCTAAAGAAGTCTCTAGTTTTCCTTGGAGTTACAATACTCAAGAAATCGCATATATTTTAGAGGGAGAGGTCACGGTGACACCAAAGAATGGGGGGGACGCAGTAAGTTTTGGAGTGGGAGATTTAGTCACGTTTCCAGCAGGGTTGTCGTGTGTGTGGGAAGTTAAGAAACCATTAAGGAAGCATTACCAGTTTGCTTAGTTTGCTATGAATAAAAAGACGCTAGATAACAAAAATCTAGCGTCTTTTTTTGTTTCAACCAACTGGCTTAAAAAATGAATCTATTACTTAACTGCAGGGAGTGACTCAGGGTTTGTTGTGTTTAAGCAACTAGGTTGCTCAAAGCCGTCAGTAATGCCATTTTTATTAGCCCCAATAACATTTACGCCATCAATCAGCATATTGTCTGGGTGATCTGCATCACCATTAAATAATGCAGCAACACCACCAACGCCTTTTAAGTTGTCTAGTCCCAAATAAGCGCGTACACGCCAGCCAATA
The DNA here is from genome assembly GCA_964464725.1 of uncultured Methylotenera sp. Taxonomy (GTDB): domain Bacteria; phylum Pseudomonadota; class Gammaproteobacteria; order Burkholderiales; family Methylophilaceae; genus Methylotenera_A. The sequence continues at coordinate 5,193 of CAYXHH010000023.1, forward strand.
TTATGGTCTGCGCAAGAGGTGTCTCCAGAAACACCCACGCCACCTACTACTTTTTTAGATTTATTGTATAAACCTAGGCCACCACCAAACACGTTAACACCACCTACGCGCTCACCAACCATTGCGTCCCATTGTGTTCCATATGAGTTAGGATTGCGATATGCACTTCTCGTGTCTACAGGGTTGCTGAATTGTAGACCATATAAGCTACCACCTAATGGGGTTACTTCTGATGTGCCTTGCGCTGCAGAATAAAGATTCGCAGTAGATAGTGCTAAACCATCCAAACTAAATGCGTTGGCTGTATTGGCTTTTTGAGCAGAAATGACACGGCTGCCTGGCCATTGTGCGCCGCGATCTGCACCAGAGAATGCTACTGCGCAAACAACACCGTCACGATCTACAATAGTTGCCCACATTTGTAGATCCAAACCACTTTTTTCATCAGCAACGGCCTTTTTCAGAGCATCTTTTAACTGATTATGACCGGGCAATCCAGCGCAACCATTTTTATTCCAGCGACCATTATCAGTTGCAAATGCTGAAACGCTAGTTGTTGCTAAAAACACACCTGCTATTACTGTCTTAATAATTTGGTTCTTCATATCAATCCTCTCTAAATCTTATTGTTTGTCATAAAAAATATATAGGGAAATTAATAATTTAAAAGACTATAAATTTCCGGAGCCTACCTTAAAAATAGCAAGTGATAGTCCCGAATGCTATTTTTAAACTATTTATTGTTAGTGGGAATAGTCTCTTTGGGTAGTATGTTTATGTTTGAGATGTTTTAATATCCCCCATTTGGGGTATATTCACTACTAATTATTTAAAGAAAAAACACTATTTAAAACTATTTCCCAACTAACCAGTTAGAGCTTACTACTAATTAATGTTTGATAGATGTCTTTTATATGAAACAAGGACTATTAGCAGATTTTTATGTATTTTTGGAATGTAAGGAATTGCTAATTAGACTTCCTAAATTTGCGATAAATCTTGCATTAAGACTTCAATTTGAGCATCAGTTAAAGCTTGATTTTTTTTAGCAGAGATTAAAAAAATATCTTCTGCGCGACTGCCTAAGGTGTTGATTTTTGCATTACGCAAATAGATATGATGCTGTAAAAACACGAATGCAATTTTAGCTAATAGACCAGGCCTGTCACCAGCGACTATCTCAACCATATGATTATTGCTTTGTATGTCGGCATTGATACTGACGCGTGTGGCATATGGCATGTGCTTGACTTGACGGCTAATGCGGCCTTGTAATGGCTCGTCTAATGGGGTTGAGGCCGCAATTTTTTCAAGTAGTTTTGTTTCAATATGATTTAATAAACCACTATAACTAACAGATTTAGATAATTGATCTAAAACAATAAAACTGTTTAACGCATAACCATGTTGCGTGGTATAAATAATCGCTTGTGCAATGTTATATCCCATACGATCAAAAAAGTTACAAATGCGCGCAAATAAATCATCTTGGTCTTGCATGTAAATCATGACTTGAATACCGTCTCCATTTGGGCTTAATCGAGCACGAATAATGGGTTTGGTTGTGAACACATGAGGGGTGAGCAATCTGCTTTGCCAAGCAATTTCGTCAGGCTCAAAGCGCACAAAATAAGCTTCACCGATTTCTTCCCAAAGTGCTTGATAAGAAGCTTTGCTTAAGCCAAATCTGTTCAGTTTAAGTGATGCTTCTTCTTTTCTTTGTTCAATCATTTTTTGCGTGTTAAAGCCTTCTGCACTCAGCACGCGCTTAGTTGCATGGAATAAGCTTTCTAGTAAGCGCGCTTTCCAAGCATTCCACACTATTGGACTAGTGCCTCGAATGTCAGCAACAGTCAGCAAATATAAGGCAGTTAGGCGTCTTTCGGTTTTTACAAAACGTGCGAAACTTTCGATAACGCTTGGATCAGATAAGTCAGATTTCTGCGCGGTACTCGACATTTTTAAATGTGCATCGACTAGCCATGCCACTAAATCTTTATCCTCTTTTGGTAAATTATGCAGTTTGCAAAAGCGTTTTGCATCAATCGTTCCTAAAGTGGAGTGATCACCACCTCGGCCTTTGGCAATGTCATGAAATAAGGCGGCAATATAGAGCAGGTGTGGCTTTTCAAAAGATTCAAAAAGTTGGGTACATAATGGAAACTCATGTTTGAGTTCTGGTTTTGCAAAGCGACGCAGATTAGTAATCACATTTAAAATGTGTGCATCTACTGTAAATACATGAAATAAATCGTGCTGCATTTGCCCGACAATTTTGCCAAAAACAGGAAGATATTGCCCTAAAATGCCGTAACTATTCATGCGTCTGAGGGCGTGATTGACACCATCTTTTTGCATGAGAATGCTTAAAAATAACTTTTTGTTGTCAATATTATTACGAAAGTCTTGATTCACCATCTTTTTCACCCGCTGCAGCTCGCGGAGAAGGTTTGCGCTCATGCCTTTAATATCAGGGTGTTGTTGGAGCAATAAAAAACTTTCTAAAATCGCGGTCGGGTGTTTTTGGAAAAGTAGTGCAGTTTTGGCTTCTAGTAAGCCATTTTTTACTTCAAATCTATCGTTAAGTGGTTTTACTACGATGGCATTTTTATTTAAAGTAGTTTCTAAAGTTTTAACAAGTATCTCATTGATTAAACTTATAAATTTAACGCTCAAATAATAACTTTGCATGAGTTGTTCACTTGCACGCTTACGCGGAGTGTTGACCAAACCCAAATCTGCCGCCAAGACGTTCTGAAAATCAAACAGCAACCTGTCTTCACGCCTTTTTGCAAGGTAATGCAAGCGAATGCGCAAAGTTTGTAAAATACGCTCATGACGCTTAATTTGGCGTAATTCTGTTTTAGTAATAATGTTGTTTTTAAAAAGCTCTAGCCAGTTTTTGCCTAAATTTTGGCTACGTGTGAGCCAAATAATCATATGCAAATCGCGCAAACCGCCTGGGCTTTCTTTGATGTTGGGTTCTAAGCTGTATGCGGTGTCATTAAACTTTGCGTGGCGATTATCTTGTTCTTTAAACTTAGCAGCAAAAAATAGAGCGGGTTGCATGGCGACATTAATTGCCTTAACAAATGCCTGATAATTATCATTTTTGCCAGCAATTAAGCGTGATTCTATTAATGTCGTTTGTATCGTCACTTCTTGCGCAGCTTCTGTGACACATTCATCTAAAGTGCGTACGCTGTGCCCAACATTTAGGCCAATATCCCAAAGCTTACCAATTAATTGTTCTATTTTTGTATTTTGTTTGTCGCCATGGTTTGTTGGTAATAAAACGAGTAAATCGATGTCTGAATAAGGAAAAAGCTCACCACGCCCGTAACCTCCAACAGCAATCAGCGTTACATCCTTATCAACATTGGCTTCTTGCCAAATTTTCTTCAAAAGTTTATCAATAAGCTGCGCATGCTTTTTAAGCAGTTGGGCGGGGGTTTCATGTTGAAAAAAGCTGGCTTCTAATGCCGCTTGTTCTTGTTTTATGAAGTTGCGAAAGTCTTGGATAGATTGTTTGTCAGGCATTTTGGCTGTGGTCAAACTTAAGGTGCTGGTGGTGAACCAGCAGATAAGGTCATCACTTCAAACCCTGTCTCTGTGACTAAAATCGTGTGTTCCCATTGCGCAGATAAACTTCGGTCTTTGGTGACGATAGTCCAGCCATCGGGCATTTGTTTAATATCGCGTTTACCGGCGTTAATCATGGGTTCGATGGTAAACATCATGCCAGCTTGCAGTTTAACGCCCATGCCAGGTCTACCGTAATGCAACACTTGCGGGTCCTCATGAAATTTTTTCCCAATACCATGCCCACAAAATTCTCTTACCACGCTATAGCCATTTTTTTCTGCAAAGGTTTGAATCGCATACCCTATATCACCAAGTGTGGCATTAGGTTTCACTTGTTTTATGCCTAGCCACATGGCTTGGTAAGTAATATCACAAAGTCTTTTAGCTTGTATTGAGGTTTCACCCACATGAAACATACGCGAAGTATCACCGTGGTAACCATCTTTAATCACTGTGATATCAATATTCACAATGTCGCCATTTTTAAGTACTTTATCACCTGGGACGCCATGGCAGATTTGATGGTTTACCGAAGTGCAAATCGATTTAGGGTAGGGTGTATGACCATCTGGAGCATAATTTAATGGCGCAGGAATCGCTGCTTGCACATTCACGATATAATCATGACAAAGTTGGTCAAGCTTTTCAGTCGTGACGCCATTCACCACAAAAGGGGTAATATAATCAAGTACTTCAGAAGCTAATCTGCCTGCAACACGCATCTTGGCGATGTCGTCAGCGTTATGTATGGTAATGGCCATGCGCGCACTATTTAAAATTGTAATA